>CANHDQ010000196.1 GCA_947459405.1 Comamonadaceae bacterium | reverse complement strand
GGCATTGCCCACAGCATGGACGAGGCCTGGGCGGTGCAAAAGCAGGTGGGGTTTCCCACGGTGATCCGCCCCAGCTTCACGCTCGGCGGTACCGGCGGCGGCATTGCCTACAACGCCGAGGAGTTCGAGGCCATCTGCAAGCGCGGCCTGGAAGCCTCGCCCACCAACGAGCTGCTGATCGAGGAGTCCTTGCTCGGCTGGAAAGAGTATGAGATGGAGGTGGTCCGGGACAAGAAGGACAACTGCATCATCGTCTGCTCGATCGAGAACCTCGACCCGATGGGGGTGCACACAGGCGACTCGATCACCGTCGCACCGGCCCAGACGCTGACCGACAAGGAATACCAGATCATGCGCAACGCATCCCTGGCGGTGCTGCGTGAAATTGGGGTGGACACGGGTGGCTCGAACGTGCAGTTCTCCATCAGCCCCAAGGACGGGCGCATGATCGTCATCGAGATGAATCCGCGTGTCTCGCGCTCGTCGGCATTGGCCTCCAAGGCCACCGGCTTTCCGATCGCCAAGGTCGCGGCCAAGCTGGCGGTGGGCTACACCCTCGATGAGCTCAAGAACGAGATCACGGGTGGTGCCACGCCAGCGTCGTTCGAGCCGTCGATTGACTACGTGGTCACCAAGATCCCGCGCTTTGCCTTTGAAAAGTTTCCGCAGGCCGACTCGCGCCTGACCACGCAGATGAAGTCGGTCGGCGAGGTCATGGCCATGGGCCGCACCTTCCAGGAGTCTTTCCAGAAAGCCTTGCGCGGCCTGGAAGTCGGCGTCGACGGCATGAACGAGAAAACCCAGGACCGCGAGGTGCTAGAAAAGGAACTCGGTGCGCCGGGGCCCGACCGCATCTGGTACGTGGGCGATGCCTTTGCGCAGGGCATGAGTGTCGAGCAGGTGCATGCGCTGACCAAGATCGACCCCTGGTTCTTGGTGCAAATCGAGCAGATCGTCAAAATCGAACTGGAGCTCGAGACCAAGAGCCTTGATGACATCGATGCCGTGACCCTGCGCGCGCTCAAGCAAAAAGGCTTTTCAGATCGGCGCTTGGCCAAGCAGTTGCGCACGACCGACACCGCCATCCGTGACAGACGGCGCGCCCTGGGCGTGCGGCCGGTTTACAAGCGAGTGGACACCTGCGCGGCGGAATTTGCCACCAACACCGCCTACATGTACTCCACCTACGAGGCCCAGGGCAGCGAGTGCGAGGCCCAGCCGAGCCAGCGCAAGAAGATCATGGTGCTTGGCGGCGGCCCCAACCGGATTGGCCAAGGCATTGAGTTCGATTACTGCTGCGTGCATGCCGCACTGGCCATGCGCGAAGACGGCTACGAGACCATCATGGTCAACTGCAATCCCGAGACCGTCTCCACCGACTACGATACCTCTGACCGCCTGTACTTCGAGCCCCTGACGCTCGAAGACGTGCTCGAGATCGTCGACAAGGAAAAGCCCTTGGGCGTGATCGTCCAATACGGCGGTCAGACCCCGCTGAAGCTGGCCCTCGACCTGGAGCGCAACGGCGTGCCCATCATCGGTACCAGCCCCGACATGATCGATGCGGCCGAAGACCGCGAACGCTTTCAGAAGCTCTTGCACGAACTGGGCCTGCGTCAACCGCCCAACGCCACGGCCCGCACCGAGGCCGAGGCGATCGACAAGGCCGCATCCCTCGGTTATCCCTTGGTGGTGCGCCCGAGCTACGTGCTCGGCGGGCGCGCCATGGAAATCGTGCACGAGCAGCGCGACCTCGAGCGTTACATGCGCGAGGCGGTCAAGGTCAGCAACGACTCACCCGTGCTGCTCGACCGCTTCCTCAACGACGCCATCGAATGCGATGTGGACTGTCTGCGCGACCCTTCGGGCAAGACCTTCATTGGCGGCGTGATGGAGCACATTGAGCAGGCCGGCGTGCACTCGGGCGATTCGGCCTGCTCGCTGCCGCCGTATTCGCTGAGCGCGCAGACCGTGGCCGAGATCAAGCGCCAGACCGCCGCCATGGCCGCAGCACTCAATGTGGTGGGCCTGATGAACGTGCAGTTTGCCATTCAGCATGTGGGCGGGCAGGATGTGATCTATGTGCTCGAGGTCAACCCGCGTGCCTCGCGCACCGTGCCTTTTGTGAGCAAGGCCACCGGCATACAACTGGCCAAGGTGGCGGCGCGCTGCATGGTCGGGCAAAGCCTGGCGGCGCAGGGCGTTTCGCACGAGGTCACGCCGCCGTATTTCAGCGTCAAGGAGGCGGTCTTCCCCTTCGTCAAGTTCCCCGGTGTGGACACCATCCTGGGCCCCGAGATGAAGTCCACTGGCGAGGTGATGGGGGTGGGCAAGACCTTTGGCGAGGCTTTCGTGAAGTCTCAGCTCGGCGCGGGCACCCGTCTGCCCGCCTCCGGCCTCGTGTTCCTGACGGTCAAGAACGCCGACAAGCCGCGCGCGGTCGAGGTCGCGCGCGCCTTGCTGGCTCTGGGCTTTGAGCTGGTGGCCACCAGGGGCACGGCTGCGGCGATTTCGGCCGCCGGCCTGAACTGCCGCGTGGTCAACAAAGTCACCGAAGGCCGCCCCCATGTGGTGGACATGATCAAGAACGACGAGATCGTCATGGTCATCAACACGGTGGAGGAGCGGCGCAATGCCATCGCCGACTCCCGCCAGATCCGCACCTCGGCCCTGGCCGCGCGTGTGACCACGTTCACCACCATCGCTGGGGCCGAGGCCGCGGTCGAGGGGATGAAATACCTGCAGCACCTGTCGGTGCGTTCCTTGCAGGAGTTGCACGGCGAACTCAGCGCCGCCTGAGTCGCTATCGGCAGCCCGAGCAGCCTGGCTCGCGCCTGGGCTGCGGGCATGCATTACACTCTTTTTATCTTTTAAAAACTCACCGCCCCCAGGCAACTGGCGGCGGTTTGTCTTTTCTTTGCGGAGACAGTTCATGCCCACCCTTCCGATCACCAAGCGCGGTGCCGAGCAGCTCAAGGCCGAGCTGCATCAGCTCAAGACGGTCGAGCGCCCGGCTGTGATCGCGGCCATTGCCGAGGCGCGCGCGCAAGGCGATCTGAGCGAGAACGCTGAGTACGATGCGGCCAAGGACCGCCAGGGCTTTGTCGAGGGACGCATTCAGGAAATCGAGGGCAAGCTCTCGGCGGCGCAGATCATCGACCCGGCCGAGGTCGATGCCGGCGGCAAGGTGGTGTTCGGCTCGACCGTCGAGCTCGAAGACGAGCAAACGGGTGAGCAGGTGACCTACCAGATCGTGGGCGAGGACGAGGCCGACCTCAAGCTCGGCCTGATCAATGTCAGCTCGCCAATCGCACGGGCGCTCATCGGCAAGGAAGAGGGCGATACCGCTGAGGTGCAGGCGCCCGGGGGCGTCAAGCGCTACGAAATCGTCTCGGTGCGCTACGCCTGATACCGGAGCCCGGCCGTGGGGCATTCTGTTCGCCTGCGCTGCGCGATTTTGGCGGCTGGCCTTTGGTGGGGCAGCTTGAGCGCGCTGATGCTCATCGTGGTGCCGATGCTGTTCGTCCATCTGCCGTCTGCCCAGATCGCCGGCACCATGGCCGCGCGTCTTTTTTCGACCCAGACCTGGCTGTCGTGCGGCTGCGGCCTGCTTTTGCTCATGGCCTTCAACCGGGCGCAGGACGAGTCCTTGCTGGCGCTCGGGCGTTTGCTGCTGCGTTGGGTGGTGGCCGGTATGTTGGCGGCGTTGCTCGTCGAGTTCGCGCTGGCCCCCCGCATCTTGGCCGCTCGTGGCCAGGCAGAATCCTTGCGCCTGTGGCACGGCCTGGGCAGTGCGCTTTACCTGGTGCAGTGGGGCTGCGCCTTGCGGGTGTTCTGGCTGCTTACGCGTCGGCCCTGAGCGCCCTTGTCGGACTTTTGTTTCTGAAGTCTGCTGGCGCTCCTTAGGCAAGCTCTGCAAACTCCGTCGTCGCGAGGAGCGCAGCGACGTGGCGGTCCATAAGCCTCTGACTGATCAACGCTTTTTGGATTGCCACGCTTGGCTCGCAATGACAAAGCGGATTTGTGTAGACCTTCCTCAGAGGGCGCTGCGTTCGGCCGCTTCGAGCGTATTGACCAGCAGCATGGTGATGGTCATCGGCCCCACGCCGCCGGGCACCGGCGTGATGTAGCCGGCCACCTCCTTGACGCCTGCAAAGTCCACGTCGCCGCAAAGCTTGCCCTCTGGGTTGCGGTTCATGCCCACGTCGATGACCACCGCACCGGGTTTGACCATGTCGGCGGTCAGCACATTGCGTCGGCCCACGGCGGCCACGATGACATCGGCTTGCAGGGTTTGCGCCTTCAGGTCTTGTGTGCGCGAATGGCAAATCGTCACCGTCGCGTCCTGTTGCAGCAGCATGAGGGCCATGGGCTTGCCCACGATGTTGCTGCGCCCGATCACCACCGCGTGCTTGCCCTTGAGTTCATAGCCGATGTCCTCGAGCATCTTCATGCAGCCATAGGGCGTGCAGGGCCAAAACCCGGGCAGGCCGGTCATCAGGGCGCCAGCGCTCGCGATATGAAAGCCGTCCACATCCTTGGCCGGGCTGATGGCCTCGATCACCTTTTGCGCGTCGATGTGCGCCGGCAGCGGCAGTTGCACCAAGATGCCGTGGATGCTGCCATCGCGGTTGAGCGCCTCCACCCGTGCCAGCAACTGTGCCTCGGTCATGCTTGCCGGGTGCGTCTCCAGCACCGAGTGCAGGCCGTTGTCGTGGCAGGCCTTGACCTTGTTGCGCACGTAGACCTGGCTGGCCGGGTTGTCGCCCACCAGCAGCACCGCCAGGCCGGGCACGATGCCCCGATCCCTGAGGGCCTGTGCGCGCCGGGCCACATCCGCGCGAAGCCGGGCCGATAGTGCATTGCCGTCGATGAGTTGGGCGGTCATGTCAGCGCCTTTCTTGGGCGAAGTCTGGGGCGAATAAAAACGCCCGCATCGAGCGGGCGCCGGATTGGCTCTGGCTGGCTCAGGCTTTTGCCGTGCTGGACCCCAGGGCGATCTTGAGCAGGTCGGCCACGGTGTTGGCACCGAGCTTTTCCATGATGTTGGCGCGGTGGGCTTCGACCGTCTTGATGCTGATGCCCAGGTCGTCGGCGATCTGCTTGTTCAGGCGGCCGGCCACGATGCGCTCGAGCACCTGCGCCTCGCGCGAGGTCAGCTTGGCCAGCAGCGCTTCGCGGCTGGCGGTGTTTTGGT
>CANHDQ010000195.1 GCA_947459405.1 Comamonadaceae bacterium | reverse complement strand
CTTGATGACTTACGCACCATCTGTACTGGATTGGGCACGTTGATGCCCCACTCCCGGCGGGCGTGGTTGATGATGGATGACAGGTATGCCAGTTCCCTGATGACTGTTCCTGCGCTGACCTGTTTGAGCCGCTCATCACGGAACGCTGCAATACGGGCAGCACTGAGATTGACCATGCTCAGCCTCGCAAGGGGCCTGCGCATCAAAGCCCTCAGCCTGATGGCGTCGGCCACTGCCGACTTCATGGTCGGCGTAACTTCAGCCAAGTAGCGCTCTATGACATCGCCCAGCGTGGTCCGCTGCGCTTCATTGATGTCGATGAACTGGCCCTTGTCGATGGATGACTCGACCGCCCGTGCCCACTTCTCGGCGTCCTGCCGGGCCTCAAAGGTCTTGGTGATGTCTGGGTGGCCCTGCCGCCTTATGCGTGCCTGCCAGCCATTGCCATGCTGTCTGAACGATGCCATCTCTGCTCCTGAGTGGGACAGAAATGGGACAAAGCCTTAATCTGTGGTCGGCTCCGTCGTTGACTTGTGAGCGGTCACTCCCCCGCCACCCACTGCCCACTCTTGCCTCCGCGCTTTTGCAGCAGCTTGACATCGGTGATCACCATCCCGCGGTCCACCGCCTTGCACATGTCGTAGGTGGTCAGCAGGGCGACTTGGACGGCAGTCAGCGCTTCCATTTCGACGCCGGTGGGGCCTACGGTTTCGGCGGTGGCGGTGCAGCTCACGCCGTCACCGCCAGGTTCAAATTCGAGCGCAACGCGGGTCAGGGCCAGCGGGTGGCACAGGGGGATGAGCTCGCTGGTCTTTTTGGCCGCCATGATGCCGGCCAGGCGGGCCACGCCCAGTACATCGCCTTTGCGGGCAGACCCCTGCACAATGGCCTCGAGTGTCTGCGGCTGCATGCGAATGCGGCCGCCCGCGACGGCCACGCGATGGGTGGCAGCCTTGGCGGCCACATCGACCATATGGGCCTGGCCTTGCGCGTCAAAATGGGTCAGACCGGTATCCGAAGCCATCGTTACACCTTCCTTTACAAGCAGATGGCATCATAAGATGCATGGCCAACTTGCCGCGACCCCTGACATGAAGCCTGCCCGCCCACTGCGCCGCTCCAAGCCGCCGCGCTGGCGCGCCGGCCTGCTGACGGCCCTGCTTGCACTCAGCAGCCTGCTGACCCCGCCCGTCGGCGCGCAAGCGCTGCCGGCACTGGGCGACGGCGTAGAGATTTCGATGGCCAGCGAGCGGCGCCTGGGTGACCGCATCGCCACCGGCATCTACCGCGACCCGGCCTGGCTCGACGATGCGGTGCTGGGCGACTACCTCCAGGCGATCTGGCAGCCGCTGGTGCAGGCCGCGCTGCGGCGCGGCGACCTGAGCGCCGATTTGCAGGAGCGCTTTGCCTGGCAACTGTTTCTGGTGCGCGATCGCTCGGTCAACGCATTTGCGCTGCCCGGCGGTTATCTGGGGGTGCACACCGGCCTGCTTGCGGCCGTGAGCTCGGCAGACGAACTGGCGGCCGTGCTGGCCCACGAGCTCAGCCATGTGACGCAGCGCCACATCGCCCGGATGTTCACGCAGCAGCAAAACCTGGCGCCCTGGATGATGGCCGCGATGATTTTGGGCGTGATGGCCGCCAGCCGCAGCCCCGACGCCGCCAGCGCGGCCATCGTCGGCAGCCAGGCGGTGGCCGCGCAAGGCCAGCTCAACTTTTCACGCGATATGGAGCGCGAGGCCGACCGGGTGGGCTTTGGCATCTTGCTCGAGGCGGGCTTCGGCTCCGAAGGGGCCGCCGCGATGTTCGAAAAACTGCAGCAGGCCAGCCGCTTCAGCGACAACGGCGCCTTCCCTTATCTGCGCTCGCATCCGCTGACGAGCGAGCGCATCGCCGAGGCGCGCACGCGCCAGCAAAGCGGATCGGCCGGCGCAGCCGCGCGCGCGGGGCTGCCCAGCCTGGCCCGGCACGCGATGATGGGCGGCCGCGCCCGGGTGCTCGGCGACAGCAGCCCGGACGCGCTGCAGATGCGGCTGGCCCAGGCCAATGAGCTGCGCGCCGATGCGGCGCCCGAGCAGCGCCTTTCGGTGCTCTATGCCGCCACGCTGGCTGCGGCGCGGCTGCGCCAGGCGCCACTGGCGCGCGATCTGCTGGGCCAGCTGATGGCGCAGGCCTCAGGCCAACCCCAGGCGGGCCAGGCCGCCCGGCTGCTGGCGATCGAGGTCGATGCGCTGCTAGGCGATGTCGGCCAGGCTGCCAGCCGTGTGAGTTGGTCAAGTCCGGTGACGCGGGCCGACCTGCTGGTGCAAGGCCAGGTTCTGGTGCTGGCCGGCCGCCCCGAGCAGGCCAGCGAGCGCCTGCAAAGCTGGGTCAGCGCGCATCCGCGCGATGCCGGTGCCTGGGCCCTGCTGGCGCAGGCGCTGCACGCGCAAGGCCAGCGCGCGCAAGCGGTGCGGGCCGAAGCCGAAAGCCAGGCCGCACAGTTTGACTACCAGGGTGCGGTCGACCGGCTCAAAGCGGCGCAAGACCTCCTGCGCAGCGGCCGCAGCGGCGTGGCACCGGCCAATTTGCACATTGAATCGTCCATCGTCGACACCCGGGCGCGGCAAATGCAGACTCTGCTGCGCGAGCAGATGCTGCAAGAGCGCACAAACCGTTGAATCGCCGCTGAACCGCCACTGAACCGCTGCAAGCAAGGGCTGCGCGCTGCCGCTCGAGGCCGGCAGCTTTTACCTCGTCCTCTCGGGCAAGGGGAAGGCGGCCGGACAGGTCGTCGCCTGGCAGGCCGCACGCTGCGAGGGCGCAGCCCTTACACCACCGGAGCGATCGAACCTGCCCTCAGGCCGCTTGCTGCTGGCCTTGCCGGGCAATCGCGCGAAACGCCTGCATGCGTGCTTGCCATTGCACTTGCGCGGCCTGCAGGTTGCGCTCCTTGACGTGGCCGTAGCCCTTGATCTGCTCGGCAATGCGGGCCACCTCGACGGCCGCATCGAGGCTGGCCGGGCTCAGTGCGACGATGAGCTCTTCAATGCTGTCGCAGTACTGGCCGATCAGCGCGCGTTCGCTGCGACGCTCGTCGGTGTAGCCAAACACATCGAACGCCGTGCCGCGCAGTCCTTTAAAGCGTGCGAGCAGCGCAAAGGCGCTGCGCATCCAGGCGCCGTAAGGGCGCTTGATCAGATGCCCCTTGGCGTCCTTGCGTGCCAGCAAAGGCGGCGCCAGGTGGTAGCTGACCTTGTAATCGCCCTCGAACAGGCTCTGAATCTTTTGCGCAAACGCCGCGTCGGTGTGCAGCCGCGCCACCTCGTACTCGTCTTTGTAGGCCATCAGCTTAAAGAGGTTGCGGGCCACTGCTTCGGCCAGCTCGCTGCGGCCCGAGACCGGCAGCTCGGCCTGGCGCACCCGCTCGACCAGCGATCGGTAGCGGGCGGCGTAGGGCGCATCCTGGTAAGCGGTGAGGAACGCGCTGCGCCGCTCGACCAGCTCGTCGAGGCTCTGGCGCCGCGCTGGCAGGCTGATGACCTGCGCGGGCGCAAGCAGGCGCTGCACGCCGGCACCATCGTGGGCTGCACGCCGGCCCCAGGTGAAGGCGGCCTTGTTTTGATCGACCGCCACCTCGTTGAGCTCGATGGCGCGCATGAGCGAGGCCAGCTGCAGCGGGATCCAGCCCTTTTGCCAGGCAAAGCCGAGCAACATGGGGTTGGCATACAGGCTGTCGCCCATGAGTTTGACGGCCGCGCTGTCCATGTCAAAGGCGGCCACGGCAGGCGCGCCCACCGCTTGCTGCATCTGAGTCTGACAGGCGCTGCCGGGGCTGGCCCAGCCGCCATCCTTGACGAAAGCGGCCGTCGGCGCGGTATGGCCATTAAGGGCCACCTGCGTGCGGCCCGCGCGCATGCGCAGCAGCGTTTCCTTGTGGGCGCCGACGATGGGGTCACAGGCCAGCACCAGATCGGCAGCCGCGGTGCTCACGCGCGTGGTGCGAATGTCATGCTGGCTCGGGGCGATGAGCACGTGGCTCCAGGTGCTGCCACCTTTTTGCGCCAGACCGGCTGCATCTTGCGTCACGATGCCCTTGCCCTCCAGGTGCGCAGCCATGCCCAGCAGCTGGCCGATGGTGATGACACCCGTACCGCCCACACCGGCGACGACCAGCCCCCAGACCGGCTCGCTGCGGCCGGCCAATGCCGGCACCTGCGGCTCGGGCAGCGGGCCCAGCAGGGCGTCGTCGTAAGGGCTCAGGCGGGCATCGCGCGCCTTCTTGCGCAGCTGTCCCCCCTCGATGGTCACGAAGCTCGGGCAAAAGCCCTTGAGGCAGCTCATGTCCTTGTTGCAGCTGCTCTGGTTGATCTGCCGCTTGCGGCCGAACTCGGTCTCTAGCGGCTCGACCGACAGGCAGTTGGACTGCACGCTGCAGTCACCGCAGCCCTCGCACACCAGCTCATTGATCAGCACGCGGCGGGCCGGATCGACCATGGTGCCGCGCTTGCGGCGACGGCGCTTTTCGGTGGCGCAGGTCTGGTCGTAAATGATGACGGTGCAACCGGCGACCTCGCGCAGTTGACGCTGCAGGGCGTCGAGCCCGTCGCGGTGGTGCACGCTGACCCCGGCCGGCAACGCCACGCCCTGGTATTTCTCGGGCTCGTCGGTGACCACCGCCACCTGCCGCGCGCCCTCGGCAGTGACCGACTGGGCAATTTGCGGCACGCTGTGGCCCTCGGGGCGCTCGCCCACCGGCTGGCCACCGGTCATGGCCACCGCGTCGTTGTAGAGGATCTTGTAGGTGATGTTGACGCCGGCGGCAATCGACTGGCGGATGGCCAGCAGGCCGCTGTGAAAGTAGGTGCCATCGCCAATATTGGCAAAC
This sequence comes from Comamonadaceae bacterium, assembly GCA_947459405.1. Taxonomy (GTDB): domain Bacteria; phylum Pseudomonadota; class Gammaproteobacteria; order Burkholderiales; family Burkholderiaceae_C; genus Polaromonas. Next base: position 335 of record CANHDQ010000195.1, on the reverse strand, counting down.
ACATGCGCCTCGTTGACGAAAGGCGCCTGTCCGACCCAAGGCACGCCCTCGCCGCCCATCTGCGTGAAGCCTGCTGTGCTGCGGTCCATCCACAAGGCCATGAAATGGCAGCCGATGCCGGCCATGGCGCGCGAACCTTCGGGCACCTTGGTGGAGGTGTTGTGCGGGCAGCCCGAGCAAAACCAGGGGGTGCGCTCGGCCGCAGGCGGGGAGCTGGCCAAAGCCGATTCGCGCGCAGCCAAAATGGCCAGGTGCGCGTCCATGCGCGCGGCCGTGGCCTCATCGACGCCCAGGCGCTTGAGCCGCGCGGCGATGGCTTTGGCAATCAGGGCCGG
>CANHDQ010000194.1 GCA_947459405.1 Comamonadaceae bacterium | reverse complement strand
TCGCCCTGCACCACATGCAGCGCCAGCGCGGTCTGGCCGTCTTGGTAGGTCGTGAAGTCCTGCGCCATGGCAGTCGGAATCGTCTGGTTGCGCGGCACGATGCGCTCGACCAAACCGCCCATGGTTTCCAGACCCAGAGACAGCGGAATGACATCGAGCAGCAGCAGATCGTCGCCGCCGCGATTGCCCACGAGCTGATTGGCCGAGATGGCAGCGCCCAGGGCCACCACCTCGTCAGGATTGAGGTTGTTGAGCGGCGGCTTGCCGAAAAATGCCTGGACGGCCTGCTGAACCGCGGGCATGCGGGTCGAGCCGCCGACCATGACCACCCCCGCGATCGCATCGGGCTTGAGCTGGGCGTCGCGCAGCACGCGGCGCACAGCCGCAAGGGTGCGATCGGTCAGCGCTGCGGTGCAGGCCATCAGCGTCTCGCGCTGGAGCGCCCAGCGGTGAAGCCGGCCCTCGAGCTCAAGCTCGACCTGCAGCGACTGGCTGTCGCTCAGCGCCTCCTTGGCCAGCCGCGCCTGCCGCAACAGGGCCGCTTGGGCCGCCGGAGCCAGTGCGCCGATGGGGCCCAAACCGGCCTGCTCGGCCATGGCCTGCGCCAGCGCGCGGTCGTAGTCGTCCCCGCCCAGGGCAGAGTCGCCGCCCGTGGCCACCACCTCAAAGACGCCGCGAGTCAAGCGCAAGATGGAGATGTCAAACGTGCCGCCGCCGAGGTCGTAAACCGCGAACAATCCCTCGCTGGCGTTGTCCAGGCCGTAGGCAATGGCAGCGGCCGTGGGCTCGTTGATCAGCCGCAGCACATTCAGGCCCGCAAGCTGGGCCGCATCTTTGGTGGCCTGGCGCTGGGCGTCGTCAAAGTAGGCGGGCACCGTGATGACGGCGCCGTCGATATCGGCATTGAAGGTGTCTTCGGCCCGGTAACGCAAAGTGGCCAAAATTTCGGCACTGACTTCGACCGGGCTCTTCTCGCCCGCGCGGGTGCCGATGGCCACCATGCCGGGCTTGTCGAGCAGCTCGTACGGTGGACGCACGGACAGATCGGACAGGGTGCGTCCCATCAGGCGCTTGACCGACGCAATGGTGTTGCCCGGATCGGTCACCTGCGCGGCCAAGGCCTCCTGGCCAATCTGACGGCCGCCGCCTTCAAGATAGCGCACCACGCTGGGCAGGATCACCTGCCCCGACGGATCGGGCAGGCATTCGGCCACGCCATGGCGCACTGCGGCCACCAGCGAGTGGGTGGTGCCCAGGTCGATGCCGATGCCGATGCGTCGGGCATGCGGATCGGGCGCCTGACCCGGCTCAGAGATTTGCAAAAGGGCCATGCGTCGGGCTTAAAGCGAAGTCAAAAAGGCCAGCGAACAGCGCCACTGGAGGCGCGGCCGCATCGTCATACACCCATGCGGTCGATGCGTGCATCGACCTCCTGAGAAAAGCGTTCCATGAACATCAGGCTGCGCACCCAGCCTGCGGCCTGACGGGCATCGCCGGTCACGTCCAAGCTGTGGGCCAGGTGCTCGAACCCTTGCGCGCGTTGGCTGCGAGTCTGCTCGGCCAGCGCCTCCAGGGCATCCATGTCGCCCGCCTCATCGAGGGCTTCGCGCCACTCGATCTGCTGGGCCAAGAACTGGGCGGGCATGGCCGTGTTGTCATGCGCATCGACGGCGGCGCCGCGCAACTGGCACAAATAAGCGGCGCGCCGCAGGGGGTCTTTGAGTCGCTGGTGGGCCTCGTTGATGCGCACCGACCATTGCATGGCCAAGCGCTGGGCTGCGGGGCCCTGATCGGCGAAGCGGTCCGGATGGGCTTGGCGCTGCAGTTGCTTCCAGCGCTCGTCGATGACCGATCGGTCCTGCGCAAATTGGGGCTGCAAACCAAACAGTTCGAAATCGTCAGATTGCAGATTCACACGCGGAAAGACTCGCCACAACCGCAGCGATCTCGCTCATTGGGATTGTTGAAGCGAAAGCCTTCATTCAAACCTTCTCGAACGAAGTCGAGTTGGGTGCCGTCGATATAGGCCAGGCTCTTGGGGTCAATCAGCACCTTGACGCCGTTGTCCTCGAACACCACATCTTCGGCCGCCACCTCGTCGGCGTATTCGAGCTTGTAGGCCAGGCCGGAACAACCCGTGGTCTTGACCCCCAAACGGATGCCCACGCCCTTGCCGCGGCGCGAAATGTAGCGCACGACATGGCGGGCGGCGGCGTCGGTGAGAGTCACGGACATGGCAAAGAACTCGCTGGTGCAGAAAAAGACACGTCAGGCGGTTTGGCCGTGACGCTGCTTGTAGTCGCTGACAGCCGCCTTGATCGCGTCTTCAGCCAAGATGGAGCAATGAATCTTGACGGGCGGCAGGGCCAGTTCCTGCGCAATGGCGCTGTTCTTGATGCTCGCCGCCTCGTCCAGGGTCTTGCCCTTGACCCACTCGGTGACCAAGGAGCTCGAGGCAATGGCAGAGCCGCAACCATACGTTTTGAAGCGCGCGTCCTCAATCACGCCCGTCTGCGGATTGACTTTGATCTGCAGCTTCATGACGTCACCGCAGGCGGGCGCACCGACCATGCCGGTGCCCACCGTGTCATCGCCCTTTTCAAAAGAGCCCACATTGCGAGGGTTCTCGTAGTGGTCTACTACTTTGTCGCTGTACGCCATGGTCTGTTTCCTCATGCACCGGTCAATGACCGGTAAATCGTTTCAGTGGGCCGCCCACTGGATGGTGCTCAGGTCGACGCCGTCCTTGTACATCTCCCACAGTGGAGAGAGTTCGCGCAGGCGCGCCACGTTGTCGCGGATGGTCTGCACGGCGTAGTCGATTTCTTCTTCGGTCGTCCAGCGCCCTATCGTCATGCGCAGGCTGCTGTGAGCCAATTCGTCGCTGCGGCCCAGCGCGCGCAGCACATAGCTGGGCTCGAGACTCGCTGAGGTGCAGGCCGAGCCGCTGGAGACAGCCACGCCCTTGATGCCCATGATGAGCGACTCGCCTTCGACGAAATTGAAGCTCATGTTCAGGTTATGCGGCACGCGTCTTTCGGGGTGGCCGTTAAGAAAGACCTCCTCGACGTCCTTCAAGCCATTGAGCAAACGCTGCTGCAGCGCCCGAATGCGCTCGTTTTCTGCATGCATTTCTTCGCGGGCGATGCGGTAGGCCTCGCCCATGCCCACGATCTGGTGAGTCGGCAGCGTGCCCGAGCGCATGCCCCGCTCATGACCGCCACCGTGAATTTGCGCCTCGATGCGCACGCGCGGCTTGCGACGCACGAACAGGGCCCCAATGCCCTTGGGCCCATAGGTCTTGTGCGAGGTCAAGCTCATCAAATCGACCGGCAAGCTGGCCAGGTCGACATCAACCCGGCCGGTGGCCTGCGCTGCATCGACGTGGAAGATCACGCCTTTTTCGCGGCAGATGGCTCCGATGGCCGCAACGTCCTGAATCACGCCGATCTCGTTGTTGACAAACATCACCGAAGCCAAAATGGTGTCGGGCCTGATGGCGGCCTTGAAGGCGTCAAGATCGAGCAAGCCGTCGGCTTGCACGTCCATGTAAGTGACCTCAAAGCCCTGCCGCTCGAGCTCACGGCAGGTGTCGAGCACCGCCTTGTGCTCGGTCTTGACCGTGATGATGTGCTTGCCTTTGCCCTTGTAGAAGTGGGCCGCGCCTTTGAGCGCGAGGTTGTTGGATTCGGTCGCGCCGCTGGTCCAAACGATTTCCCGGGGGTCCGCCCCGATCAACTGCGCCACTTGCTCGCGCGCCTTCTCAACCGCGGCCTCCGCCTCCCAACCCCAGGCATGGCTGCGCGAAGCGGGGTTGCCGAAATGCTCGCGCAACCAGGGGATCATGGCATCGACCACCCGCGGGTCACACGGATTGGTGGCGCTGTAATCCAGGTAGATAGGGAAGTGAGGGGTTTGCATGGCGCATCTTCAGTGGTGAAAATGCTGCGGCGCCCGAGGACGCCGCAGCCGGCGGGTCGCCCGAAGGCGAACCCTCTTCAAGTCTTCGAGAATGCCGCTCCCAGGGCGAACACCGAGTTGGGCGCGTTGACGCGCACCGGCTTGACCGCAGGCGCCGCGAACACGGCCTTCTTGACGGGAGGCGTGTTCTCAATGACGACGCCCTTGGCGATCTGGTCGTCGACCAGTTTTTGCAAGGTGACCGAGTCGAGGAATTCGACCATGCGGCTGTTGAGCGAAGCCCACAACTCATGCGTCATGCAGCGGCCGCCTTCGCCATTGCAGTTTTCCTTGCCGCCGCAGCTGGTTGCATCGAGCGGCTCGTCGACCGAGACGATGATGTCAGCCACCGTGATGTCGCCGGCCTTGCGACCGAGGGTGTAGCCGCCGCCGGGCCCACGGGTCGATTCGACCAGTTCGTGCCGACGCAGCTTGCCAAAGAGTTGCTCAAGGTAAGACAGAGAGATCTGCTGCCGCTGGCTGATCGCGGCGAGCGTGACGGGTCCGTTGTTCTGGCGCAAGGCCAGGTCGATCATGGCAGTGACCGCAAAGCGGCCTTTGGTCGTGAGGCGCATCTTCAAGCTCCTTTTATAAATGGCTTGACTAACATTCCGAGGCCGCCGAAGCGGCCGGCCTGATTTCCACCCTCCCCGCTTGGGCTCTGCACCCAAACTTGCGGACTCACATGTCAGAATTCTTTGTTGAGCGTTTTCGTCGAGTATAGCCGAATAATCCCACTAAATTAATCAGTCAACGCAACTCTTTGGTCGCGCTCTGTACTGTACAGTTTTTCTCGGGATTGACGCAAGCGCGAGTCAAAAATTTTTACGCTGGGAGCCAAGTCGGGGCCAGCGCCATTGGAAGGCTGATCCATCCCGGTCACTTCGGGTGCACCCCACCTGCGTCCTTTCGAGGCCAAAGGCCGTGGCAATCCATGGCTCTCGCCGATGAGTCGCCTATGCCAGAAGGGGGCTTGGGCCAGCGCCCACAGCCGAGTCGGGGCCGGCCGAGCCGAAGGCCTGGCGTTTGAGGGCGGCGAGCTGGTCGCGCAGCCGTGCGGCCTGCTCGAATTCGAGGTTGCGGGCGTGTTCGAGCATGGCTTTTTCAAGCCGTTTGATCTCACGCACCAGATCCTTCTCGCTTAGCGCCTCGATCGCCAGGGCCTGCGCATCGAGTTTGCTTTCGTCTTGCCCAGGTTTGTCGCTGTAGACGCCATCGATCAGGTCGCGCACCCGCTTGAACACACCGC
>CANHDQ010000193.1 GCA_947459405.1 Comamonadaceae bacterium | reverse complement strand
TGTGCCCGGGGTAAATCCGCAACAAAATGTGCCGAAAAAATATGCCTTTCCCTATGAAAACGCGATTTTCTCCAGTAGCATCCGCAGTGCCCTGAGGAGCGCGCGCTCCGCAGAGGTGAACTCTCAACTTCTAGAAGGAAAACAAATCATGGCAACTGCGAAAAAAGCTCCTGCAAAGAAAGCCCCCGCCAAGAAGGCTGCACCGGCCAAGAAAGCGGCTCCGGCCAAGAAGGCTGCTGCCAAGAAGGCACCGGCTAAAAAGGCTGCTCCGGCTAAGAAAGCTGCTCCGGCCAAGAAGGCTGCACCGGCCAAAAAGCCTGCTGCCAAGAAGGCTGCACCGGCCAAGAAGGCCCCTGCCAAGAAGCGCACCCCCAACCCTGCCTTCATGAAGCCGCTGACCCCCAGCGCCGCTTTGGCTGCCGTGGTGGGCGACAAGCCGCTGCCGCGCACCGAGATCGTGAGCAAGATGTGGACGTACATCAAGGCCAAGGGTCTGCAGGACAAGGCCAACAAGCGCATGGTCAACGCCGACGACAAGCTCAAGGCTGTGTTCGGCAAGGCCCAGGTCTCGATGTTCGAGATGGCCGGCCTGATCGGCAAGCACGTCAAGTAATCGACCCCGTGTCGATGGCAAAGGCCGGTGGCAACACCGGCCTTTTTTCTTTTGCGCGCCGAGCCATCTCGCCCCGCAAGGTCAAGCCCCTTCGCATCAAGTGATCGCGATAAGCTGCTTGGCCTGGGGTGTGCACGGCAGGCGATTTCTGGCAGCCCAGCATGAGCCTGCCGGGCGCACCTCAGGCCAAGCAGCGCCAACGAAGCGACAGCCCTACCCTCACGGGCGCTGCCCCAGGCCAACTCAAGCTCAGCTCTGACGCGCCAAAGCCTGCTGCGTGATGGCCGAAAGCGTGCCGCGTGTGGTGATCACCTCCGGGCTGAGCACCACCTCAATGAGCGTGCCGCGCTCGGCCGCCAGCGCCTGCAGCAGGGCCGGCTCAAACTGCTCGGTGTGGGTGATGCGCGTGGCCGCATAGCCATAGGCCTGAGCCAGCGCCACGAAGTCGGGGTTGCGCAGACCGGAGCCGCTTTCGTGCTGCGGATACTCGCGCTCCTGGTGCATGCGGATCGTGCCGAACATGCTGTTGTTGAGCAGCACGATGATGCTTTTGCCGCCGTGCTGCACGGCCGTGGCCAACTCCTGGCCGTTCATGAGGAAGTCGCCATCGCCAGCCATGGTCAGTGCCACCCGCCCCGTGGTGAGGCAGGCCGCAATGCCCGCCGGCACACCGTATCCCATGGCACCGACCGTGGGCGCCAGTTGCGTCTTGTGCCCTTTGGCCAGGCCGTGGTGCTTGAAGAAGCGGTGCACCCAGCTGGCAAAGTTGCCAGCACCGTTGGTGAGCACCGCATCAACAGGCAGATGCTTTTGCAGCGCAGCCACGATGGCCGGCATGTCGATCGTGCCCGGCCAGGTGCCCGCAGGGGGCGGCTGCAGATTGGCCAGGTAGTCGGCGTTGGCGGCGCTCGTCCAGTCCTCCCAGGCCACGTCCTTGGGCGCGGTCAGCACCTCGAGCGAACGCGCCGCTGCATTCATCGTGGCGTGGATTGCCAGGTCCGCGTGGTAGACGCGGTGCAGCTCCTCGGCGCTGGCGTGGATATGCACCAGTTTTTGCGCCAGCTTAGGAGGCTTGAGCAAGGTGTAGCTGCCCGTGGTCATCTCGCCTAAGCGCGCGCCGATAACCAGCAGCAAATCGCTTTGGCGCACCCGCTCGGCCAGCTTGGGATTGATGCCAATGCCCACATCGCCGGCATACTGCGGATGGTGGTTGTCGAAGGTGTCCTGGAAGCGAAACGCATTGGCCACAGGCACACGCCAGTTCTCGGCAAAACGCTCGAGCGCCTGCGCTGCCTGGGACGTCCAGCCGCTGCCCCCGGCAATGACCAGCGGGCGCTGCGAGGCCAGCAGCAAACTGCGCAGGGTGCGCAAGCTGCCCGGATCGCTCCAGGCCTGCACCGCATCGACGCGGGGCAAGGGTTGGGCATCGGTGTGAGCGGTGAGCATGTCCTCGGGCAAGACCAGCACCACTGGGCCGGGGCGTCCGTTCATGGCTGTGGCAAAGGCACGGGCCACGTATTCGGGGATGCGGCTGGCGTCATCGATGCGCTCGACCCGCTTGGCCATGCCCTTGGTGCCGGGCCCAAAGAAATGGCTGTAGTCCATTTCCTGAAATGCCTCGCGGTCGCGGCAATCGCTGGCCACATCACCGACCAGCAACACCATGGGGGTCGAGTCCTGGAAGGCGGTGTGAACCGCGATCGAGGCATTGGTGGCCCCGGGCCCGCGGGTGACGATACAAACCCCTGGCCGGCCGGTGATCTTGCCGTGGGCCTCGGCCATGAAACCGGCTCCGCCCTCCTGGCGGCAGGTCACGAAGGCGATGCGATCGCGCCGCGCATGCAAGCCGTCGAGTACGGCCAGATAACTCTCGCCGGGCACGCCAAAGCAATGGGTCACGCCTTGGGCAATGAGGCAATCGACCAGCAAGTGGCCCGCAATCTGTGTGCTCATGATTCGATTGTGTCCGCCCTGAGGACCGCCTTAGATGCGGCTGACCGAGCGCAGCTTGAAGGCACTGAAAATCAGGCAGCACTGCACCAGCGCCAGGCCGATGAGCACGCCGCGAAAATGACCGTGGTCCATCAGCAGGCCGAAGATCAGGGGCGTGACCGCCTGGCCCACATCCAGGCCGCCATAGACCACGCCGTAGACGCGCCCGGTGGCATTGACTGGCGTGGACTGCTTGACCAGCAGGTCACGCGAAGGCCCGGCTGTGCCCGAGGCAAAGCCCATCAGCGCAAACATCACGGGCACCAGCCAGTCGGGCAAGGGGCTGAACGCCAAAACGAGGGCCACAGCAGCGGCCACAACAAAGGCCACCGCCACCACCTTGTCGCTGCGCCGCGGATCCTGGATCAAGAACCCTCCGACCACCATGCCGCAGGCGCTGCCGATCATGTAGACCGTCAGACACAGGGCGACGCTGGCCAGCGCGATGCCGTGCAGCTGACGGCTGGCCTCGGGCGCGAAGGCCTGCACGACACCCAGTACGGTGGCAAACAAGAAGAAAAACAAAAAGCACAGCCAGACCGCAGGCAGACGCATGAACTCAAAATTGCCCTCGCTGCGCACCTGGCCAGCGGGCTTGACCTCCAGATGCAGGCGCCGGTGGTTGAGCAGCAGCACCGCCAGCACCACCAAGCACAGCACGCCGGCTGCGGCCATCGCTGCCTGCCAAGAGTGCGCCAGCGCCACCCCAGTCATCAGCGCCGGCGCAATGGCCCAGCCCAGGGTACCGGTGATGCCATGGGCGCTGTAGGCATGACCGAGCCGGTGCGCGCTGATCCGGCGGTTGAGCAAGGTGTAGTCGACCGGATGAAACACGCCGTTGCCCAGCCCGGCCAGACCAGCAAAGACGGTGAGCATGAGGTAACTGGTGCTCAGGGCTGAACCAAAACACGAGACGGCGATGGCCGCCAGCCCGACATAGAGCACCGGCCGCGGGCCAAAGCGGTCCACCAGGAAACCGGCAGCAGCCTGCACCGCGCAGGAGACGACAAAAAAGACCGTCAGCATAAAGCCCAGCTGGGCATAGCTGACGTCGAAGGCATCCTTGAGCCAGGGAAACAGCGGCGGCAACAGCAGCTGGCTGAAGTGGCTGACCATGTGCGCCAGGCCCACCAAAGCGATCAGGCTGACGTCCTGCCGCAAGGGCAGCACTGGGGAACTGCCGGCGGCCATGCTGGGAGAACTCATGGGCGCTATCGTAGCGCCAAACCCCTCCTGCCCGCGCTCGGGTGACAGCCGAGCGCGGCCGCCGCCCCGGCTGGCGGCTCAGACTGCCGGCTCAGACTGCCGGCTCAGGTGGCGGACGCAGGCTGGGCGGTAAAGCCAAAAACGCCGGGCTGGCGAATCGGATCGACTCCCACCGCGATCGTGCTCTTGGGCAAAAAGCGCCCCTCGAGCAAAAGCTTGGACAGGGGGTTTTCGATGCGCTGCTGGATGGCGCGCTTGAGCGGGCGTGCGCCAAACACCGGATCGAAGCCGACCTTGGCCAGCTCATGGATCGCCGCCTCCGAGACCTGCAGCGACAGATCGAGCTTGCCCAACCGCTTGACGAGCACTTGCAGCTGGATGCGCGCGATCGACTCGATGTGCTGGGCATCAAGGCCATGGAACACCACGGTTTCGTCGATGCGGTTGAGGAACTCGGGCCGGAAGTGCTTTTTGAGCTCGTCGACCACCGCGTCCTTGATGTCCTCACCTGGGCGGCCCACCATGGCCTGGATCAGGTGTGAGCCGATGTTGGAGGTCATCACGATGACCGTGTTCTTAAAGTCCACGGTGCGGCCCTGGCCGTCGGTCAGGCGCCCGTCGTCGAGCACCTGCAGCAGCACGTTGAACACGTCGGGATGGGCTTTCTCCACCTCGTCGAGCAGCAGCACCGAATAGGGTTTGCGTCGCACCGCCTCGGTCAGGTAGCCGCCCTCCTCATAGCCCACATAACCGGGCGGCGCGCCGATGAGGCGGGCCACCGAATGCTTTTCCATGAACTCGCTCATGTCGATACGCACCAGGTGGTCTTCGCTGTCAAAGAGAAAGCCGGCCAGCGCCTTGCACAGCTCGGTCTTGCCCACGCCAGTGGGGCCCAGAAAGAGAAAGGAGCCGGTGGGCCGGTTCGGATCGGACAGGCCCGAGCGCGAGCGGCGGATGGCATTGGCCACGGCCGAGATGGCCTCGTTCTGGCCCACGACCCTCTGGTGCAGGCGATCTTCCATCTGCAGCAGCTTGTCGCGCTCGCCCTGCATCAGCTTGGCCACCGGTATGCCGGTGGCACGGGCAACGACCTCGGCAATCTCCTCGGCCCCGACCTGGGTGCGCAGCAGCTTGGGCGCAGCCGATCCGGCGCCCTGCGCCGCCTCGGCATGCTTGAGGCGCTTTTCGAGCTCGGGCAACTTGCCGTACTGCAACTCAGCCACCTTGTTGAAGTCGCCCTTGCGGGTGTGCTCGTCGATCTGGTGGCGGATGCGATCGATCTCTTCCATCACATCCTTGGAGCCCAAGGCTTGGGATTTCTCGGCGCGCCAGATTTCCTCGAGGTCCGCGATTTCTTTTTGCAGCTTGACGATCTCCTCCTCGATCAAGGCAAAACGTTTTTGCGAAGCGTCGTCTTTTTCACGGCGC
>CANHDQ010000192.1 GCA_947459405.1 Comamonadaceae bacterium | reverse complement strand
CCGTCGTCAGAGGCCACGCCGCGGCCCTTCTCGTAGCTGATGGATCGACCGGCTGCATCTCCGTGCGTGTCGAAGTTGACGACGCCGCCTTGCACGCTCCATGTGTAGAGGACTTTTTCCCCTTGCTTCATTTTCAGCTTGATCTCAGTCCCTTGGCCGGGGGTGAGCGTGAAGCTCATCTCGTCGCGCCAGTTCGGGCCGCTCGCAACGGGCACAGTTGGTGGCGCAGTTGGCGCAACGGCGCCAGGCGATGCCACTGGGTTTGCCGCCGCGGGTGGGGCGCCAACCGTCGCGGCGGCATCTTCGGCGGCTTCCTTGGCCAGGCGCGTTTTGATCTCGCCCATTTCAGTCAGCCCCAGAGCCTTTCCGATGCCCGTCGGGTCCACGCCGTATTCGGCCGGCAGCACCACGGTGTAGAGCAGCACCACGGCAGACACAGCGGCAATGAGGGTGGAGCGAAGGAGCTGCCTGGTCGTGGGCAGCTCGGCGCGCGAGGGAGCGTTCGTGTTGTACATCGTCTTGAGCGGTGAACTTATTGGGAAACAAAGTAGCCGGTCAGTTGCATGCCCACTAGGATGAACCCTGCAGACATCATGACCACGTTGGCGCTGTAGGCGTGGCGCACAAAGCTGGCGGTGCGGCGCCAAAAGCTCATGGCGATCAGGATGACGGCCAGGGCCAGCAGTTGCCCGACTTCGACGCCCACGTTGAAGGCCAGCAGATTGGGCACCAGTCCATCGGGAGAAATCGCGTACTCCTGGATCTTGGTGGCCAGGCCAAAGCCATGAATCAGACCGAAGATCAAGGTGGCCACCTTGGTGTCGGGCTGCACGCCAAACCAACGCTGGAACGCACCCAGGTTGTCGAGCGCCTTGTAGACCACCGAAAAGCCGATCACCGCATCGATCAGGTAGCTGTTGATGCCGATGTTGTAGTAGACCCCCAGCACCATGGTGGTGGAGTGACCGATGGCAAACAGGCTGACGTAAAGCGCGATGTGCTGGAGCTTGTAGAGAAAAAAGATCACCCCGAAGAGGAACAAGATGTGGTCGTAGCCGGTCATCATGTGCTTGGCGCCCAGGTAGACAAAGGGCAGCAGGTGCACCCCCGAGATCTCCTGGATGTAGCCTTTGTCGCCCTGGGTGACGGCGTGGGCGAGGGCATCGCTTGAGCCAAGCATCAGGAGTGCCGCCAGCAAGAGCATGGCAAGGCCCGGATGCGTCCAAAACGCCGACCGCAGGCGGTTGAAACAAAGGCTGAGCATGCAAACTCCGTCAAAGATGGCAGGCCTTTCGGGCGGCGATCGCGGCCTCGAAGCCGAACGAGAGGCGGACAGTTCTAGGCTTGCAGGGGCCAGCCCAAGCCGCCGAGCCATCGCTTAATCAACCCGGCGAAAGATCGTCAAGCGGTCGCCAATGCGAGGGACTCGATCGCCCGAAAGACCAGTTTTTATTGTAACCTCCGGGGGAGGATCTATTGCGCTTCATAAGGTCAATCACCATGAGCACACACGACACCCATCCGGCCGTGATCAAGCGCCTGCGCCGCGCAGGCGGTCATCTGAGCAGCGTCGTCGCGATGCTCGAGGGCGGCAAGCCCTGCCTAGAGGTGGCGCAGCAGTTGCAGGCGGTTGAAAAGGCCATCACGCAGGCGAAGAAAACGCTGATCCAGGATCACCTGGACCATTGCCTGAGCCATATGGTGGATGCAAAAGGCAGGGCGCGGCCTGACTCGTTGGACGAATTCCGTCAGATCACCAAGTACCTGTGAACCCCAGCGTCGGTTTTACGCTTGGGGCTGCAGCGCTGGTCGCAGTGAGCCCACCCCTGGGCAAACTGCTGCTGGGCTCGGTGTTGCGGGTGGGGTGATTCTGTTGCGGCCAGAAGCGGTCACTTGCATCCCATGTGTCGTCGGTACATTTCGGGGTTGTGCCCTGCGGGGATGTTTTTGCAGGGGTCCTCGGCGTATCCGCGAAGAATGTTGTACCGCCTGATCTGTTCGGGCTTGAGGTACTGCACCGTCTTGAAGTGTTGAGACAAATGAATGAAGCGAAGTTCGGTCCTGGCAGACTCGGCCTCTGCAAGCAGGCGGCGCAGTGAGGCCTCTTCTACGGCTCCCTTCGAAAAGGCCGTCTCCAGGGCTGTTTCGGCCGCGATCAGGCGCTCGCCAGTTGGGATGGCTGCCTTGCGCATATCGTCAAGCAGCGCCTGAGTCTTGGTCACCTGGTCCTGAGTCAGAGGGATCTGATCTTTCAGTTCCAGCAGATGAGCTGGCCCGGGCATGCCGTTGAGCTCGGCTGCGAGGGCCAGCCCCCAGCCACCGCCTCGGCGCAGTTCCTTGATGTCGTTTTCGGACAGGGATTTGATGGCTCGGTTTTGCATCCCCGCGTAGGGGGTCTGAGATCCATGGCTGTGTTGTCCCAGTGCGGGTGAAGCGGCAATCAACACGGCCAGCGAGGTGCAGAGGATTCTTTTCATGGGGTGTGGCTTAAATAAGCGATCGATGATATCGTAAGGCCACGTTTCCATCGGCACGGAAAAATCGCCATGCACACAGCAGATCACTGGGAAAACGTCTATCTCAGCAAAAGCTTCGATACGGTGAGCTGGTACGCGCCCCATTTGGCGGAATCGCTGAGGCTGATCGAGCAGCTGTGTCCCAGCAAAGCTGCGGCGGTTGTCGATATCGGCGGTGGGGAATCCACCTTGGTAGACGACCTGCTCAATCGCGAGTATCTGGATGTGTCGGTACTGGACATCTCTGGCACTGCCATCGAGTTCACCAAGCGTCGCCTAGGCACCAAAGCAGGGGCAGTGGGCTGGCACGTGGGAGACGTCACCACCTATGACTTCGGAGCCAAGCGATTTGACCTTTGGCACGATCGTGCCGTGTTCCACTTCCTCACCCATTTGGCTGCTCGTCAAGCCTATGTCGATCGGCTTCGCCGCTTTGTAAAGCCCGGTGGATTTGTGCTGATGGCCACCTTTGGGCCTAGCGGCCCACTTAAGTGCAGTGGCTTGGATGTGGTCAGATATGACGGACAGAAACTACAACAGGAATTTGGTGAAGACTTTGAGTTGCTGGGCAGCGAGCTGAGCCTGCATCACACCCCGTCAGGTACAGATCAACAGTTTCTTTATTCCTGGTGGCGCGTAAGTCCCGAAAAAGCAGAGCTCTGAGGTAAGGACCGTTTAGGGTCGTGCTCAGGGCGTCTGGGACGTCAGAACTTCGTCAGCGGGAAAAAATGGCCCGCTACGCCAATGAACTCCACCTTGGCAGGGAAATCCTTGCGGAACACCGTGACCAGAGAGGTGTCAACGGTGTATTTGGAGAAGAACAGGTAGTCCTTCCTGTAAGTGCCCTGCTTGACAGCCTCGGTCAGCATGCCGCCTACGAACAGCTTGACCAGCGCATTGTCTTGTTCGCCCATGTTCGACTGAACCGTGTCACGAACAAAGATGTTGAAATCCTGATCGGTCGGGTTGCTCGTGTACAAAAAAAGTGCGGCAATGATCGTAATGACCAAATTCATGGGCGGTCCCTTTTAGGCAGGCAGGCAGCAAAGCCTTCGCATTATGTGCCTGCAACCCAACGCTTGCTCTCGCGCTTGCCTAGCAGCTTGGCATCGGGTTAACCGGTCCAATTGACCTCGGATGGATTGCCACGGCGCTGCGCGCCTCGCAATGACGAGATAGCGCCGCGCCTCGCAATGACACGGTTTGGGAAATTTCGCTTTTGACCCGTCATCGCGTCCCCATGCAGTCATCGCTAGGAACGAAGCGATTCATCAGCCGTTGCACAACGACTTGGATTGCCACGGCGCGCCTCGCACTAGCGGGACAGGCGCGATTTCGGCCCGGCCCTGCCATGTGGACCTAAAACCCGAGGCCGGACCCAGCCCCCATAAGTGTCGCGACACCGAGCAGCGCAAAAATTGCAGCGGCGATGGAGTGAACCAATTTCATGGGGATCTTGTGGGCCAGCTTGTCGCCGGCAAACACCGCAGGCACGTCTGCGATCAGCATGCCCAGCGTGGTGCCTATCACCACCATCAACGGCGCGGCGTAGTGCGCTGCCATGGCCACGGTGGCGATCTGTGTCTTGTCACCCATCTCGGCCAAAAAGAACGTGACGAAGGTGGCACCGAAGATGCCCAAGCGCTGCGCAACCTGCGTTTCTTCCTCTTCGATCTTGTCGGGGATCAGGGTCCAAATCGCCATACCAATGAACGAGGCACCCAATACCCAGCGCAGCACCTCGGGGCTGATGGCCGAGGTGATCCAGGCACCCAACGCGCCTGCCAGACCGTGATTGATGACTGTCGCGGCCAGGATGCCCAGGATGATGGGCAGGGGCTTTTTGAAGCGCGCTGCCAGGATGAAGGCCAGAAGCTGGGTTTTGTCGCCAATTTCTGCCAGTGCGACAACGCCCGTGGAGACGAGGAGGGATTCCATCGGGTTCGATTCAGTGGGCTCGGCGATACGCCTGCGTCATTGTCCCTCGCTTTGTCATGCCCCCCGCCGTGTCATTGGGAGGAACGAAGCAATCCACCGGCGGTCATGCAGTCACGGAGATTGCCACGGCGTTGCGCGCCTCGCAATGACGCGATAGCGCCGCGCCTCGAAATGACGGGGGAGGGCCCCCGGCCCCTTGCTAACGGAGCCGCAATCGCCCGCCTCAGGCTGCCAGCAGGCGCTGCCTCGCGTCGAGCAGGCAGTCGTCGACGCTGGGGTGCGGGCCAGAGTAGGCGCTCCACAGGGTGCCGCGTGGGGATTTGTCTTCGAAGCTGCTGGCGATGCCGCGCGCCAGCAGGGCCTGGTGCATGGCCCCGGCCAGGGATTTGTCGACGCCGTACATGGCGTAGGTGCGGGCTTCGGTGTGGATGCGCACCGTGTGACCGTACTTGCCCCTTACCGCTTGGGCCTGACCGAGCTGGTTGATCGCCACTGTGCTCACGGTTCCGGTTGCGGCGTGATAGGCCAGAAACTTTTCTTGGGTCAGCGCGAACACGCCGGCGCCGGCCAGGACTTCGCGGCCGCAGACATAGGCCAGAAGGGTGTCGGGCGCATGGATGTGCTGGCGCAGGGCGTCGGCCGTTTCGGTGTTCAGCTTCTGGCGGGCGTAGGGGTTGTGGCCCTCGATCAGCAATTCGGTCAGGGCAGCGCCGTGGATCAAAGATTTCAGCATGGAGTTGGCAGTGGCTTGGAAACAAAGCCCGCTACTCTATCTGCAAGGGCTTGCCCTCGCCTTTGATCGGCTATTGCGCCACTGGG
>CANHDQ010000191.1 GCA_947459405.1 Comamonadaceae bacterium | reverse complement strand
TTCGATCGAGAGTTGCTGCTCGGGCTCGGCAAATCCCAACGGCTTTTACGGCAGCACGGATCTGCCCCGTACCAGCTTTGCTGTGACCTACAACAGGTCTGGGGCGAAGCTCACAGCGCCGGGTGTCGTTGTATTTCTGGGGCATCTGTGCGACGCGCAATCGCCCCAATACGGGAACGGCTCATGGGGTTGGGCCAATGGAGGCACCCGAGTCACCTTTACCGATGGACGGGCCATCGGGTTCCCCCGTCAGGTGTTGAGTGAACTGGTAGACCGCTCCAGAGGCGGCTGCGCTTTGTAAATTTAAAAGAAAGGACGTAAAACTACTATGACAAAAATTAGCGCCAAACTGTCCGGCTGGCTTTTCTCGCTTGGCCTCCTGGTTTCTGCGACTGCCCAAGCCAACGACACTTCGTTCGAGTTGGTCAACCGTTCGTCAGAGTCCATTTTCACAGTGAACATCTCGCCGGTCGATGCGACTGGATGGGGCCCCGACTTGCTGGGCAAAGACGTGATCCTGTCGGGCAGAAAGCAGTTCTTCAACCCCGGCTCGTCGAAAGGCTGTCTCTTTGATGTCCGTGTGGTCTACCAGGGCAAACGAGAGGAAGAACAGCGCTCCGTCAACCTGTGCCAGACCGAAACACTGACCTTCACCGGCAGCGGCGCGACAAACCCTTCTCGGCCTTCGGCTGGGGGCGGCGCGGCTGCGCCTCAAGCGGCGTCATATGACGGGACTCAGCCCCTGCGATGCGGCACCACGGTCAACTGTCGCAGCCAGGCCGAAACCGTGCAAAGCATGCAGCTTCGCTGGGTCGCTTTTTCCCGCAGCACCCACTACGGATCGACCTGCCTAGACGCCATCGGGCGCATGCGGTCTATGCATCCGGCCGCCTACGGCAACGGAGATCCGGGCTGGGTGCAGCCCCAGATGGATGTCTGCAATTTGAGGTAAGGCCCGCTGGTGGCGCAAGCCATCGGCTCTTTGGGGCCCCTCAAAAGGTTGGATTCGCCCAACGACGGTCCCGTTTTGCAGCCTGTGGCAGCGACACCCCAGGGCGAGCCCAAAGACCCCTGGCGGGATGCCTCGACAAGAGCCATCGGTGATTGAGCCAAAGGTCTGCAGTTTGTTACGTTTTCTCATAAACTCGTGACCATGACTGCACCACTCCGAATCCTGCTGTGGCTTTGCCTGACTCTGTCGTCGCTGGTCCATGCGCAGACCGCCTTGCCTGCCTGTCAAGGCTCGCACCTTACCGTCAAATGGGACGCCTGCATCGGTGCGATCACCCATTCCAATGGCGACAAGCTGGCCGGTGAGTTCCGCAACGGCCGGCTCAACGGCCAGGGCATGGAGGTGCTGAGCAGCGGCTACCAGTACATCGGCCAGTTCAAGGATGATCTGCCCGATGGGCACGGCACCGAAACCTTTGCCGAGGGTCATCGCTACGTGGGCGAGTTCAAGGAGGGCAAGTACCACGGGCGCGGCGAGTTCAATTTTGCCAATCGAAATCGGTACGCGGGCGACTTTCTTGACGGCAAGCCCAACGGCCAGGGCATCTACACCTTTGCCAACGGCGACATCTACGAGGGTGAGTTTCGTAACGGGATGCGCAGCGGCCGCGGCCGTTTTACCTACTCCGACGGCGAGAGGTATGTAGGCGAATTTCAGGACGGTAATTTCAACGGCTTGGGCATCGAGTACCGGGCCAATGGCAGTGTGGCCCGTTCCGGCCGGTGGCGCGGCGGCGATCTGGCCGAAGCCTTTGTGATCGATCCGCAGCGGTTTCAGTTTGCTCCGCCAACGACCACATCCCTGACCGCCAGCCGTCCCGCGCCGGTCGATGCGGCCAAGGTCGAACGCGAGCGCTTGGCGGCACAAGCCCAGGCCGAGGCCGAGCGGGCGCGCCAGGCCCAGGCCGCTGCAAATGCGCAAAATCAGGCCGCTCGCGAACAACAAATGGTCGCAGATGCACGCGATCAAATCGCACGTCAGCAAGCAGCCTCGGGGGGCAACCGAGCGGTGGCCGGTGGGCCAGCGATTCGCCGCCTGGCCCTCGTCGTGGGCAACGACAACTACCGCAACGTGTCGCCCCTGCTCAATGCACGCTCCGACGCGCGGGCGATGGCCAAGGCGCTTGAGGCCACGGGTTTCAAAGTCTCGCTGAAAATGGATCTGGCCGAGCGTGACATGAAAGAGGCCCTGCGTAACTTTCGCGCAGAAATCCAAGGCGGCGACGAGGTGGTGGTGTTCTTCGCCGGGCATGGGGTCCAGGTCGGCGCAGCCAACTACCTTCTGCCGGTCGATATCCGCGGCCAATCGGAAGAGCAGGTCAAAGATGAGGCGATTGCCCTGCAGCGCGTGCTCGACGATCTGAGCGAGCGCAAGCCGCGCTTTAGCTTGGCCGTGATCGATGCCTGCCGAAACAACCCACTCAAATCGAACGGGCGGGCCCTTGGGGGCCGTGGGCTTGCGGCGCCGCAGGCCGCCAGTGGCCAGATGGTGATTTTTTCGGCGGGCTCGGGCCAGGAGGCGCTTGACCGGCTCAACGACAAAGACAAAAACCCGAACGGGCTGTTCACACGCATCTTCCTCAGAGAGATGCTCAAGCCCGGTGTGCCGCTCGATCGAGTGGTGCGCGCCGTGCGCAACGAGGTGGTGGAGTTGGCCAAGTCGGTTGGCCACGAACAAGTGCCCGCCACCTACGACCAGACCCTGGGCGATTTCTTCTTTGTGCGCTAAATAGGCGCTGCCCGACGCAATCTCGGCTGCTGCGACTGCAGCGCAAAGCGCGCACCCGCGCCTTGGTGCAGGCTGCGACTAGAAGTTCACCTGGTAGGCGGCCAGCGCTTGCAGATCAGGCTCGACGCCCAGGCCGGGCGCCTCTGACAGACTGACCCAGCCGTCGACCACAGGCGGCGCAAACACCTGCTCGCGCAGCGGATTGGGGTTTGCATCCACCTCAGCCCAGCCGCCCTCGCCCGAGGTCGCAAGGGCGTGCATGCTCGCCGCCAGGCCAATGCCGCCGGCAAGCCAGTGGGGGCAGTAGGCCACGCCCCGCTCGCGCGCCAAGCGGGCCACAGCCAGGCCACCGCCAATGCCCCCCCACTTGCCCACATCGGGCTGCACAAAACGCAGGTAGCCCGCATCGATCGCCTGTGCGAAAGCGCCCTGCCCGCGCAAGTTCTCCCCAGCAGCCAGCGGTATGGCGCTGCTGCGGGCCAGTTCACTCCAGGCCTCATGGGACTGGTCGGCGCCGATCGGCTCTTCGATCCAATAGGGGCGGTAAGGCGCCAGCCGTGCAATGCGCTCGGCCGCTTGCCCGGGCGACCAGGCCTGGTTGGCATCGCACATGATCACCGCCTCTTGACCCAGGGCCTCGCGCATCGCTGCAAGGTTGAAGACATCGCGCTCGGCATCGAACCCGACCTTGAGCTTGAACGCTCGGTAACCCTCTTGCCGCTTGGCCAGCGCCACCTCCACCACCTTGTCAGGACCGATGCCGCTGGCGTAGACCCGCACCCGGCCGCTGCGCCCGCCCAGCAAACGCCACAGTGGCACGCCCGCGCGGCGCGCAGCCATGTCCCACAGCGCCTGGTCGACCGCGCCAATGATCTGCGCAAACGGCCCAGGCTCGCCGCACTGGATCGCCATCTGCCGCGTGCGCCGATCGAGCAACTCGCGCACCGCCTCCGGGTCTTCGGCCGCAACGCCCTTGAGCATGGGCACAAACAGACTGCGCACCAGGCGGGCACGGTGCTCGGCACCGACTTGCGGGAAATTGCTGAACACCTCACCCCAGCCGCAGGCACCGTCGCTGTCGCGCAGCCGAAGAAACACGGCTGGCCGGTTGCTCATGGCGCCAAACGCGTTGGCCACGGGCTCAGCGATCGGCGCACGCAGCACCCAGCACTCGATATCTTGCAGGCTTGCAGCCATCGCCATACCTTTGAGGACGCAAATTTGCAGTCTACACTGGGCTTCCAAGGAGGAAGACAACATGCATAAACATTCATTGGCGAGGCAGTTGCTGGTCTTTTTGGCCGCCGCTTTCATGGGCTTTTCAGCCTGGGCGCAGGCCTACCCCAGTAAACCAATCCGGCTGGTGGTGCCCTTTCCGCCCGGTGGAGCGGTCGACTTTTTTGCGCGGGCGGTACAGCCAGCGCTGGCCGATGCGCTGGGCCAGCCGGTGGTCATTGAGAACAGGGCCGGCGCCAGCGGCATGGTCGGTGCTGGCCAAGTGGCGCAGTCCGCGCCCGACGGTCACACGCTGCTGCTGGGCAACATCGCCTCGCTGGCCATCAACGTGGGCATCTACGACAAGATGCCCTACGACCCGCGCAAGGACTTCACACCCATCGTGCGCACCGTCGATGTCAACTATGTGCTGGTTGTGCATCCCAGCTTGCCGGTCAAGACTGTCGCCGAACTGGTGCAGTACGCCAAGGCCAATCCGGGCAAGCTGTCTTACGGCTCGGCGGGCAGCGGAAGCCTGCCACACCTGGGCAGCGAGCTGCTCAAAGCCCAGGCCGGTATCGACATGATTCATGTGCCCTACAAAGGCGGCGGCCCGATGGTCACCGACGCACTGGGCGGGCAAATTCAGGTGGTGCTGGGCGACCAGGCCAACCTGATGCCGCATGTGCAAACCGGCCGACTGCGCGCTCTGGCCGTGGCCACCACCAAACGTTCGCCCAATGCGCCGAACCTGCCCACCATCGCCGAAAGCGGCCTGCCCGGGTTCGAAGCCACCGCCTGGCAAGGCCTGGCAGGTCCGGCCGGCATGAACCCCGACGTGGTGCGGCGCATCAACGAGGCTTTCAACAAGGTGATGGCCATGCCGGCGATCAGCAGCAAGCTAGTGGGTGGTGGGCTCGAACCGATCGGCGGCACCCCCGCGCAGTTTGGCCGTTTTATCGACACCGAGATCAGCAAGTGGACCAAGATCGCCCGGGACGTCGGGGCCAAGGCCGACTGATGCGCGGGGTGCGCGGGGTGCGCTGCGCGGCCTAAAGCCGCCGCGCAAAGCGCACCACCGTCACGCCACAGGCCGCGCCCCTTAAATACGCCCGAAGTATTCGCGCCGCGAAAACTCGAGCTTGTCACTGGCCGCATCGAAGCGGTCTTGCTCGAGCTGCTTGATCACCCGGTAGTGCTCGACAAATTGAGCACCCAGGCCCGCGCACAGCACCGAGTCTTGAGCAAGGGCGGCCAGCGCCTGGCCGAGCTGCCCCGGGATGCGCTGCACACGCTCGGCGCCCTGCGCGTAGGGCGACTCGGTGGCCGGCGCAGGCAGCGCGCCTCGACTG
>CANHDQ010000190.1 GCA_947459405.1 Comamonadaceae bacterium | reverse complement strand
GGGATAGTCCCAGGCCTGTGGATCGTGCAGGTCGAGCTTGTCGCGCGCGAAGGCGCGCAGGTCGGCCACGTCCTGCTCGGCATAGGGGCGGGCCCGGTGGGCCAGGTCGCGCAGGAAGGCAATCACCTGCTCGGGCGACTGCGCCATCTTGGGCACCACGGAGACCTGGGCAAAGTTGCCGTAGCCCAGCAGGCGGGCTTCTTGAAGCCGCAGCGCCAGGATCTCGGTCATGACGGCGCTGTTGTCAAAGCGCAGCTGGTCGGCCGGCGCCTGCTCGCTCGCGCGCGTGCTGTAGGCGCGGTAGAGTTTCTCGCGCAGCGCACTGCTGTGGGCGAACTGCATCACCGGCAGGTAGCAGGGCATCTTGAGCGTGAGCTTGTGGCCCTGCTTGCCTTCGGCCTGCGCAGCCTGGCGGGCCGCTTGCACCACATCGGAGGGCACGCCCACCAGCTCTTCGGCGCTGGCGTAGTAGGCGAAGGCCTCGGTTGCATCGAGTGCGTTTTCGCTGAATTTCTGGCTCAGCTCGGCCTGGCGCTCCTGGATCGCGGCAAAGCGCTGCTTTTCCGCACCTTGCAGCTGCGCGCCCGACAGCACAAAGTTGCGCAGCGCGTTGCGGTGCGCCCGCGATTGCTCGGGGTTCAGGCCGGCCGTGTCGATGGCGCGGTATTTGGCGTACAGGCGCTCGTCGGCGCCCAGGCGGGTCCAGAAGTCGGTCACGCGCGGCAAGGCGGCGTTGTAGGCTGCGCGCAGCTCGGGCGTATCGGCCACGCTGTTGAGGTGGCTGACCGCACCCCAGGCCCGGCCCAGGCGCTCGGTGGCCACATCGAGCACCGCCGAAATCGCGCTCCACTGGGGCTCGAAGCCTGGATCGCACACCCGCTCGAGGGCGGCATCGGCCTGCGCGAGCAGTTCGTCGACGGCTGGCGCCACATGTTCTGGCGCGATGCGATCAAACAGGGGCAGCCCGGAAAAATCAAGTAAGGGATTGCTCATGACAGGTCATCGTTTCAAGAGTGCTCACGGTCTGGCCGCAAGGGGGCCGGGGCACGGCTTGCGCCCGGATTTTGCGCCATCGAGACTGAATCGGCAGCAAGGGCCATCAGTTGATGGCACCTGCGCAATTTTTCCAGGCATTCGGCTCAACGGCCGGTGCTTTTTTTGACGCTGCGCTGCGTCGGCTTCTTGGCCCGCTTGACTTTGCCGCCGGGGGTCAGGCGCTGGTTGCCCAGCACCTTGAGTACCTTGACCTCGGGCCGCTGCCCGGGACGGGTGGCCTTGAGCACCTTGACCTCGCGCGGGCCGGGTCGGCGCTCCTCGTCGACCTTCTTTTCTTTAGGGGGCATCGGCCGCCACAGCACCAGCAGCTTGCCGATGTGCTGGATGGGCGCGGCGCCGAGCTCGTCGGCCAGTGCCTCAAGCATGGTCTGGCGGGCCTGCCGGTCGTCGCTGAGCACGCGCACCTTGATCAACCCGTGCGAGCGCAGGGCCGCGTCGGTTTCCTTCTTGACGGCCGCGCTCAAGCCTTCGTTGCCGATCATGACCACCGGGTCGAGGTGGTGGGCGGCGGCCCGGTGTTCTTTGCGCTGGGCGGGGGTCAGTTCGATCATGGGCATGGCGCCGATTATCGCGGCAGGCGCTGCAGCCGGTGGCGCCCGGCGACAATGGCCGCATGAAAGTTCGCACCCAGAGCAAAAAGGTCGACAAGGCCTGGCTCAACCAGCACGTCAACGACCCCTACGTCAAGCAGGCCCAGCGGGACGGTTACCGCGCCCGCGCCGCCTACAAGCTCAAGGAGATCGACGAGACGCTCGCTCTGGTGCGACCGGGCGATCATGTGGTCGACCTCGGCTCGACCCCGGGCGCCTGGAGCCAGTACCTGCGCCGGCGGCTTTCGCCCGGCAGCGCAGCGGCCGGCTCGCTCAATGGCCGCATCATCGCGCTGGACCTGCTGCCTATGGAGCCGATCGAGGGGGTGCAGTTCATCCAGGGCGATTTTCGGGAGGAGGCCGTGCTCGCGCAGCTCAGGCAGGCGCTGCAGGGCGGTCCGGCCAAGCTCGATTTGGTGGTCTCTGACATGGCGCCCAACCTGTCGGGCATCGACAGCGCCGATGCCGCCCGCATTTCCCTCCTGGTGGAGCTGGCGCTCGATTTTGCAACCGAGCAGCTCAAGCCCAGTGGCGCGCTGGTGGTCAAGCTTTTCCATGGCAGCGGTTACGATGCGCTGGTGCGCCTGTTTCAGGCCCGCTTCAAGGTGGTCAAGAAGATCAAGCCCAAGGCCTCGCGGCCGCAGTCGGCCGAAACCTTTTTGGTGGGTATCGGGCTCAAGCCCGAGGCGCTCGCGTCGATGCAGCCAGACGGGGCTGCGGCGGCGTCATAACCGCTCCACAACCGGGCCCTAACCGGGCCATAACCTTGCCATAACCGCCCCGTTGGCAGGGTGGTGGGCCCCATCTGGGGTGGGGCCGCTTGAAAAGCCTAGAATCGAGCCCATTTGCCCGATGTTGGCCCTTGTTCCTGACGGGAGTTTTCCTTGAACAATCAGTGGTTTTCCAAGATTGCAGTGTGGCTGGTGATCGGCATGGTGCTGTTTACCGTCTTCAAGCAATTCGACACGCGATCGACTGCCGGGTCCAACTACATGGGCTACTCCGACTTCCTCGACGAGGTCAGGGCGCGCCGCATCAAGTCGGCCACCATCGCTGAAGGGCAGGGCGGCACCGAGATCGCGGCAGTGACCGTCGACGACCGCCGGGTGCGCACCACAGCGACCTATCTTGACCGGGGCTTGGTGGGCGATCTGATCGCCAACGACGTCAAGTTCGATGTCAAGCCGCGCGAAGAGGCGTCCCTGGTCATGACTTTGCTGGTCAGCTGGGGCCCCATGCTCCTGCTCATCGGGGTCTGGATCTACTTCATGCGCCAGATGCAAGGCGGCGGCAAGGGCGGGGCCTTTAGCTTTGGCAAGAGCAAAGCGCGCATGCTCGACGAGTCGACCAATCCGGTCACCTTTGCCGACGTCGCCGGTTGCGACGAGGCCAAGGAGGAGGTCAAGGAGGTGGTCGACTTCCTCAAGGACCCGCAGAAATTCCAGAAGCTTGGCGGTCGCATTCCGCGCGGACTGCTGCTCGTCGGCCCGCCCGGCACTGGCAAGACCTTGCTGGCCAAGGGCATTGCCGGCGAAGCCAAGGTGCCGTTTTTCAGCATCTCTGGCTCTGATTTTGTGGAAATGTTCGTCGGTGTCGGCGCCGCGCGTGTGCGCGACATGTTCGAAAACGCCAAGAAGAACGCGCCGTGCATCATCTTTATCGATGAGATCGATGCGGTCGGTCGTCAAAGGGGCGCCGGTCTGGGCGGCGGCAACGATGAGCGCGAGCAAACGCTCAACCAGATGCTCGTCGAGATGGACGGCTTCGAGACCAACGCTGGCGTGATCGTGGTGGCTGCCACCAACCGCCCCGACATCCTCGATGCCGCCTTGCTGCGTCCGGGCCGATTTGACCGACAGGTCTATGTCACGCTGCCCGATATCCGTGGGCGCGAGCAAATTCTCAATGTGCACATGCGCAAGGTCCCGCTGGGGCCTGACGTCAGCGCCAGCGTGATCGCACGCGGCACGCCCGGCATGAGCGGCGCCGACCTGGCCAACTTGTGCAATGAGGCGGCCCTGATGGCCGCGCGTCGCAATGCTCGGCTGGTTGAGATGCAGGACTTCGAGAAGGCCAAGGACAAGATCCTCATGGGCCCGGAGCGCAAGAGCATGGTCATGCCCGAGCACGAGCGGCGCAACACCGCCTACCATGAGTCAGGTCATGCGCTCATCGGCAAGCTGCTGCCCAAGTGCGATCCGGTGCACAAGGTCACCATCATCCCCCGGGGCCGCGCTCTCGGTGTGACCATGAGCCTGCCTGAGCAGGACCGCTACAGCTACGACCGCGAGTACATGCTCAATCAGATCAGCATGCTCTTTGGCGGGCGCATCGCCGAAGAGGTGTTCATGAACCAGATGACCACCGGTGCCTCCAACGACTTCGAGCGTGCCACCCAGATTGCGCGCGACATGGTCATGCGCTATGGCATGAGCGATGCGCTGGGCCCCATGGTCTATGCCGAAAACGAGGGCGAGGTCTTCCTGGGTCGATCGGTGACCAAGACCACGCACATGAGCGAGCAGACCATGCAAAAGGTCGACCTCGAGGTGCGCCGCATCATCGACGAACAGTACGGCCTGGCCCGTCGCCTGATCGAGGAAAATAGCGACAAGATGCACGTGATGGCCAAGGCCTTGCTCGAGTGGGAAACCATCGAGGGCGAGCAACTCGACGACATCATGGCCGGTCGCGAGCCGCGCCCGCCCAAGGACTGGACGCCGCGCAACCCGCCCACCACCGATGGTGGCGGCTCTGGTGGCGGCGGCAATGCGGTGGCCGCCGACCCGAGCCCGACGGCTGCCTGAAGGCCAGGCCCATGCTTTACACCAACCGGGGCTTGCCCCGGTTTTTTCTTCTGGGGGCGCTTGGTGGTGGGTGCCGGCGAGGGCCGAGCGCATGATCTGGCAAACCAGCCGTTTTCGTATCGACCTACGGCGCCCGCAGGTCATGGGCATTGTCAACCTCACGCCCGATTCTTTTTCGGGCGATGGCCGCTTGAGCGAGCCGGGCGATGTGCGCGCTGCGCTGGCCTACTGCGAGCGCCTGGTCTCGCAAGGGGCCGATCTGCTGGACCTTGGCGCCGAATCAAGCCGGCCCGGCGCGGCGCCGCTGCCACTTGAACTCGAGCGCCAGCGCCTCTTGCCGGTGCTTGCAGAGGTCGTGCGCTGGGGCTTGCCGATCTCAGTCGACACCTACAAGAGCGAGGTTATGCAGGCCGCGCTTGATCTGGGGGCTGACATCATCAATGACATCTGGGCCTTGCGCAGCAGGGGCGCCCTCGAAGTGGTGAGCGCGCACCCCAGTTGCGGCATTTGCCTGATGCACATGCACCGCGAGCCGCAGACCATGCAAGTGCAGCCCATGCAGGGCGACGTGGTGCCGCAGGTGCGGGCGTTTCTTGCGCAAGCGGCCCAAGGCCTGCGCCAGCAGGCGGTGGCCGCTGAGCGGGTGGTGCTCGATCCGGGGGTCGGTTTTGGTAAGACGGCGGCGCAAAACTATGCCCTGCTGCATCGGCAGGCCGAGTTGATGGCGTTGGGCTATCCGCTGCTGGCGGCCTGGTCCCGCAAATCGGCCATCGGTGCGGCCCTCGGATTGCCCGAGCAGCCCGCACCCCTTGAGCAGCGCCTGCCCGGCAGCCTGGCCGCAGCCTTGCTCGCCGTCGAGCGCGGCGCC
>CANHDQ010000189.1 GCA_947459405.1 Comamonadaceae bacterium | reverse complement strand
CAGCTTTGCGGACGACCTGCGCGTGATTGCAGGCCAGGCGGCCCATCGCCTGACGCACCTCATGATTCCCAAGGTCGAGACGGTGGCCGATGTGCAGCAGGTCGACCAGGCTTTGCGTGCGCTCGGCGGCGCGGCGGCGCAACTGCCCATCCATGTGCTGCTCGAGTCGGCGCGTGCGGTGCACCACGCTTTTGATATCGCGGCCCATCCACGGGTGCAATCGATCAGCTTTGGGCTGATGGATTTCATCTCCAGCCACAACGGGGCGATCGGCGATGAGGCCATGGGCTCGAGCGGCCAGTTCAGCCATCCGCTGGTGGTGCGCGCCAAGCTCGAGATTGCGGCGGCCTGCCATGCGCACGGCAAGGTGCCCTCGCACTGCGTGGTCACCGAGTTTTCGGATGCGGCCGCGATGCAGGCCGCGGCCGAGCGGGCCGCCGGTGAATACGGCTACACCCGCATGTGGAGCATTCACCCCAACCAGATCCGGCCGATTTTGGCGGCCTTCGCACCCAAGGCGGCTCAGCTGCAGACGGCCACCGAGATCTTGAGCGCAGCGCAGGCGGCCGACTGGGCACCG
Source organism: Comamonadaceae bacterium (assembly GCA_947459405.1). GTDB lineage: Bacteria > Pseudomonadota > Gammaproteobacteria > Burkholderiales > Burkholderiaceae_C > Polaromonas. Next base: position 4,749 of record CANHDQ010000189.1, on the reverse strand, counting down.
ATCAGCCACCAGGGCCAACTGCACGACCGGGCCAGTTACCGCTATTACTGGCAGTTGCTGGAGCGGGGCCACCGCACGGGCGCCCAATTACCCCAGGCCGCCAAGGTCTGGTTTGAATGAACACAATCTTTCGCGAGCAAGCAGGGCATTTCGATTTTTTCAGGAGAAGATGATGAGCGACTTTTTGCAGACCTATCGCGCGCATGTGGCAGAGCGAACTGCACTGGGCATTCCCCCCTTGCCCCTGTCGGCCAAGCAGGTGGCCGAGGTCATTGAACTGCTCAAGAGCCCTCCCCAGGGCGAAGAGACCTTCTTGCTGGACTTGATCACGCATCGCGTGCCCCCGGGCGTTGACGATGCCGCCAAGGTCAAGGCCAGCTTCCTGGCTGCTGTGGCGCACGGCGACATTGCTGTGGGCCTCATCTCTAAGGCCAAGGCCACCGAGCTGCTGGGCACCATGGTCGGCGGCTACAACGTCAAGCCCTTGATTGATTTGCTCGACGACGCGGGTGTGGCCGCCGTCGCCGCAGAAGGCCTGAAGAAAACCCTGCTCATGTTCGACGCCTTCCACGACGTGGCCGAGAAGTGCAAGGCCGGCAATGCCAAGGCCAAGGAAGTCATGCAGAGCTGGGCCGACGCCCAGTGGTTCACCAGCCGCCCCGAAGTGCCCAAGACCATCACGGTCACGGTCTTCAAGGTGCCCGGCGAGACCAACACCGACGACCTCTCGCCCGCGCCTGACGCCTGGAGCCGGCCGGACATTCCGCTGCACTATCTGGCCATGCTCAAGAACACCCGGCCTGATGCCGCCTTTAAGCCCGAAGAAGACGGCAAGCGCGGGCCGATGCAGTTCATCGAAGACCTCAAGAAAAAGGGCCACCTGGTGGCCTACGTGGGCGATGTGGTGGGCACCGGCTCGAGTCGCAAGTCGGCCACCAACAGCGTGATCTGGGCCACCGGTGAAGACATTCCCTTCGTGCCCAACAAGCGCTTTGGCGGCGTCACGCTCGGCGGCAAGATCGCCCCCATCTTCTACAACACCCAGGAAGACTCGGGCTCGCTGCCGATCGAGGTCGATGTGAGCAAGCTCGAGATGGGCGATGTGATCGACATCCATCCCTACGACGGCAAGATCACCAAAAACGGCGCGCCGCTGGTCGAGTTCGCGCTCAAGAGCGATGTGCTGTTTGACGAGGTGCGCGCTGGCGGGCGCATCAACCTCATCATCGGCCGCAGCCTGACCGGCAAGGCCCGCGAGTTTCTCGGCCTGCCGGCCTCGACCCAGTTCCGCCTGCCTCAGGCCCCGGCCGCTACCAAGGCCGGCTTCACCTTGGCGCAAAAAATGGTGGGCCGCGCCGTCGGTTTGCCCGAAGGGCAGGGCGTGCGCCCGGGCACCTACTGCGAACCCAAGATGACCACCGTGGGCTCGCAAGACACCACCGGCCCCATGACGCGTGACGAGCTCAAAGACCTGGCCTGCCTGGGCTTTTCAGCCGACATGGTGATGCAGTCCTTCTGCCACACCGCCGCCTACCCCAAGGCGGTCGATGTGAAGATGCACCGCGAGCTGCCCAACTTCATCTCCAGCCGAGGCGGTGTCTCGCTGCGCCCGGGCGATGGCGTGATTCACTCTTGGCTCAATCGTCTGTTGTTGCCTGACACGGTGGGCACCGGTGGCGATTCGCACACCCGCTTTCCGATTGGCATTTCCTTCCCCGCAGGCTCGGGCCTGGTCGCCTTTGGCGCGGCCACCGGCGTGATGCCGCTGGACATGCCCGAGTCGGTGCTGGTGCGCTTTAAGGGCCAGATGCAGCCGGGCGTGACCCTGCGCGACCTGGTGCACGCGATCCCGCTGTACGCGATCAAGGCCGGCTTGCTCACCGTCGAGAAAAAGGGCAAGAAGAACGTGTTCTCCGGCCGCATCCTCGAGATTGAAGGCCTGCCCGACCTCAAGGTCGAGCAAGCGTTTGAACTCTCAGACGCCTCTGCCGAGCGCAGCGCCGCCGGCTGCACCATCAAGCTCAACAAAGAGCCGATTGCCGAGTACCTGACCTCCAACGTGGTGCTCATGAAGAACATGATCGCCAACGGCTACGAGGACAAGCGCACGCTGGCGCGCCGCATCGAGAAGGTCGAGGCCTGGCTGGCCAAGCCCGAGCTGCTCGAGGCCGACAAGGACGCCGAGTACGCCGCCGTGATCGAGATCGATCTGGCCGACATCAAAGAGCCCATCGTCTGCTGCCCGAACGACCCGGACGACGCCAAGTTCATGAGCGAGGTCTCGGGCACCAAGATCGACGAGGCCTTTATTGGCTCGTGCATGACCAACATCGGCCACTTCCGTGCAGCGGCCAAGGTGCTGGGCAACACCCGCGACATTCCGGTCAAGCTGTGGGTGGCACCACCGACCAAGATGGACGAGAGCGAGCTCATCAAGGAGGGCCACTACGCCACCTTTGGCAATGCCGGTGCGCGCACCGAAATGCCCGGCTGCAGCCTGTGCATGGGCAACCAGGCGCAGGTGCGCGAGGGTGCCACCGTCATGTCGACCTCAACCCGCAACTTCCCCAACCGTCTGGGCAAGAACACCAACGTGTTCCTGGGCTCGGCCGAATTGGCGGCGGTGTGCTCCAAGTTGGGTCGCATCCCGACCGTGGCCGAGTACCAGCAGGCGGTGGGTATCATCAACACGGATGCGGCCAACATCTACAAGTACATGAACTTCGACCAGATCGAAGAGTACGCGGAGACGGCCAAGGGCGTGACGGCCTGAGGGTTGATCGTCTGCTGAAATGAGAAACGGCCCTTCGGGGCCGTTTCTGTTGGATTCAGCAAGCACGATGGCGGCAGGAGCCGGGCCATTTCATTGCACGGCTGCGCCGCTCGGTGAATTTTGACGTTAGGCCTCACAATCCACTTTGCCGACTAGCCTGCGTCCTGAAGTCCCATTTGAACCGCCCCGCCAGCGGCGCACGCGATTCGCCCGAGTGAGCAGTAGGCTCCGCGGGCATGGGGTTAAACCAGCCCGGCACACAATGCCGACGCGAAGACTGCGGCGTGCCACTGCCGACAAACGCTTTTGACCACTGTTGTGGGCCGCTTAACGGGGAATGACCATGAACTACCGATTGTTGATGCTGTTGTGCGCGGGCTTATTGGCTTGGCCTTTGGCTTGGGCGCAGCCCGAGCAAGAAGCCCTGGCAGCGCCCACCGTCCAGCGCATCATGCAATCGGTGGTGGGTGTGCAAACCCGCAGCGACGCGCAAGCCAACACCGCACGCACCTTGGGTCGGCAGCGGCAAGGCTCGGGTGTGGTCATTGCGCCGGATACGGTGCTGACCGTTGGCTACTTGCTGCTGGAGGCCGAAACGGTGGACCTGATCGACCACCAAGGCCGCAGGATTCCGGGCCAAGTGTGGGCGGTGGACAACGCCAGCGGTTTGGGACTGATTCGGGCCTTGGTGCCCCTGCGCCTGGAGGCCGTGCCTTTGGGCGACTCTGACACCCTGCCCACCCGCGGCAAGCTCTGGACACTGGGTCAAAGAGAATCGGAGTTGACGGCGCTGGCGCTGGTGTCGCGCCAACCCTTTGCGGCGGGTTGGGAATACCTGTTGGAAGCGCCCTTGATGACCTTGCCCGCGGTGAACAACTGGAGTGGTGCCGGTCTGTTTGACCAGCGTGGGCAACTGGTGGGCATCGGTTCTTTGTTGGTGCCCGACGTGTTCGGTGACCAACGGCCCTTGCCGGGCAACCTGTATGTGCCCGTGAACTTGCTCAAAGACCCTCTGCCCGAATTGCTGCGCACCGGCAAACGTCCCGGCCCTGCCCCCTCTTGGCTGGGCATCAGCAGCCAAGCCCTGCCGGGCGGTGGTTTGGGTGTGATGCGGGTCTCGCCCGACAGCCCTGCGGCCCAAGGCGGCATCATGGTGGGCGACACCTTGCTGGCCCTGGAGGGCCAAAACCTGGTCAGTCTGGCCGACTTTTACCGGCGCTTGTCGGCCGTGGGGCCTGCGGGCAGCCCCCTGACGCTCAGCATCCGCCGGCAGGGCCAAGTTCAACAAATTGAGCTTGTTACCGGCGATCGCAACCGTTCCTTCAGGCGACCCAGTGGCATTTGAAACCGTCCCGCCTGAGGGGCTCGACGCCGCCGACACCTCTCAGATCATTGCCATGGCTTGGGACGACAGCACCTCGTTTGAGGCGATTGCACTGAACTACGGTTTGGACGAAGCCCAAGTGATCGCCCTGATGCGGCAACACCTGAAAGCGCGCTCGTTCCAAGTGTGGCGCATGCGGGTGCGCGGCAACAGCCGCAAACACGCTGTCAAGCAAGCGCGGCAGAGCGCCCGCATCCAGGCGGCACCACCACCGGCCTTGGCGGGCAACACCGATGAATTTCCGCTGCGCGAGAGCCCTGCATTCAAGCCCGAAGGCCGGGCGTGATCTGCCACCGGCGTGAATGCGAAAGCCGTGGCCCAAGTGCAGACCAGATTGCGCCGCCGTATCCTGCGCGCCTTTGGTGGGTGCGGATTGCTCAAAGTCCGAATGTACGGTTGCAACCTCTCCGATTGAGCACAAAGTCACAAAACAGTTTGCTAAACAGGGAGCGTCCATGTACGCAATGACGGGGCGGGGGGCGCAATGATGGAGGGGACGCAATGACGCGGCGAAGCGCCGCAGCGGCAGCTCAAGCAAGTCGCCTGCTGCGCTCGCCCCAAAGGTACAAGCCCATGGCCACCAGCAGCGCTG
>CANHDQ010000188.1 GCA_947459405.1 Comamonadaceae bacterium | reverse complement strand
TGGCCTGGATTTGGGCGACCTCTGAGGCATAAAGCTCATGCAATAGGCCATGCTGCTGTCAAGCGCGTAAACGTAACAGGCAGCGCCTCACCTGGGCGCCATTCGGGTGGGTACAAGCTGCTGCGTATGCCAAGCAGCACAGCAGGAGCTGCAGAGGCTTTTGGGTGGAAGCAGCGCGCCAGGCGATGCGCGTTTGGGGCGCGCTCGGGCCCAGCCGCGAGCCACGCCGAGCGCCCAAACGCCCAAAGGCCCAAAGGCTCAAAGGCCCAAACGATCAAACCGTCCCGTCGTCCAGTGCGTCGTCGCTCAAGTGGGCCACATCGCCCCAGCCGACCAGGGCCAAGCCCTGGGGTGACCACAGCAGGCGGTTGATGGCGGCGTTACCCAGTTCCCAACTGCGCGGGGCTTGCAGGTCCTGGCGAGTGGCTTCGCGGTAGAGCGCGTCGAGCACGCCGCCGTGGCCGACCAAGGCAATCAGTTCGCCCGGATGTTGGGCGGCTAGCCGATGGCAAGTGCTCACCACGCGATCTTGAACCTGCCGCAGCGACTCGCCGCCTGCCGGTGCAAAGTGCGGGTCGCGCTTGCGCCACAGCAGGGCCTGATCGGGCAACTCGGCCTCGATTTCCTTGAAGGTGCGGCCTTCAAACAGGCCAAAGCCGCGCTCGCGCAAGCCCACATCAGGCCGAATGGCCACGCCGGCGGCTTGCGCCACATAGCGGCCGGTTTCAAAGGCGCGGCTGAGGTCGCTGGCATAGACGGCCGCAATGCCCTCTTGCGCCAGAGCTGCGGCCAAGCGCTGCGCCTGCCAGTGGCCGCGCTCGTTAAGCGGCACGTCCAGGTGGCCCTGGATGCGGGTGTCGACGTTCCAGGCGGTTTGCCCGTGGCGTATGGCGATGATGCGGGTGGTGTCGTGCATGGAGTCAAACGGGCGAAGATTTAGGCGAATTGTTGTGTTTGCCAAGGATCGATGGCGGCCGGCTCGCCAGCCAGAGCGTCGTGCGCCCGTGCCATGTCGAAATCGGCCTGCACACCCCTCCAAAACTCGGCGCTCATGCCCATCGGAAGCAGAAACGCTTCGTGGGGTATTTTGCCCGGGTGAATCGGCCGCTTGCCGTTGCTTGGCGCATCCATGTTGAGACCCCGTCAGTGATCGTCACCGATCTCGACGATTCCGACATTGTCCCGTTCAGCGTGCAATCTCAACATTGACCCGCCGCTGCCCTGCAGGCGGGTTGGGGAAGCTGCTGAGCGCAGCCTCCATCATGGCCGGCAGCACGGCTTGGGCGTCGGACCAAACGCCGCTGTGCCGGGCGCGGGTTTCGTAGACCACGGCGTGGCTGCGGCTGTCGCGCAGGATGAATTGCACCTCGCGGATGTACAGCGGCGGCTCGTAGCGCACGATGGGAAAGGCCATGCCGATGTGGCTGCCGGCGGTGCCGGCGCCCACGGAAACAGCAGGCCAGCCCGGCCAGCCCCCATAGCCCGAATAGCCGGGCTGCACGACCGTGGTGGCGCTCAGCTGCACCGTCAACACGGCGGCCTCGGGGTGATGCACCAGGCCGCGGCGAGCCAGCACCACCTGCGCCATGGCTTCGAGCTGCTCCTGCGCGGGCTCGCCCCGCGCCTGTGGGCCTTGTTGCTGCGAAGGCAGGCGCTCGAAGCGGTAGGTGCTGCCGGGAGGCTCGGGGCTCCAGCGGGCCAGACTACTGACCTCGTTGTCCACCAGCCGCATGGCCGAGCAGCCGGCCAGGCCAACCGACAGGGCGGCCAGTGTGACTCGAAGCAGGCGAAGCATCATGCGGCAAGGGTAAGCCATTTTCAAAGGCGCAGTCGGTCAGTGATGGTATCGAACTGCAAGGCTTTGGCTCGGCTTTTTGGGTGCCGATCCTGCTGGGCAAGTGCCGCCCCGGCGCGGATCAGGCCATCGATCCATCAGTCTACGAAGCGCACCGCACCGGGCTTGGGTGCAAAGCTCTCCGGGTCGAACGCTTTGTCGCCCTGCGGATCGGCCAGGCCGGTGGCGCGCACGGCGGCAAAGTCGTGCAGCTGGCGGTCCATGAGGTGCGAGGGCACCACGTTTTGCAAGGCGGTAAACATGTTCTCGAGCCGGCCAGGAAAGCGCTTGTCCCACTCGCGCAGCATGTCGCCCACCACCTGGCGCTGCAGGCCGTCCTGGCTGCCGCACAGCGTGCAGGGAATGATGGGGAACTGGCGCACCTGCGCCCAGGCGATGAGGTCTTTTTCGTTGACGTAGGCCAGTGGGCGAATCACCACGTTCTTGCCGTCGTCGCTGGCCAGCTTGGGTGGCATGCCCTTGAGCTTGGAGGCAAAGAACATGTTGAGAAACAGCGTCTGCAAGATGTCGTCGCGGTGGTGACCCAGCGCAATCTTGGTGCAGCCGAGCTCCTCGGCCACACGGTACAAGATGCCCCGGCGCAGCCGCGAGCACAGCGAGCACATGGTCTTGCCCTCAGGAATCACGCGCTTGACGATGCTGTAGGTGTCTTGCGTCTCGATGTGAAAAGGCACGCCGACGCTGCGCAGGTACTCGGGCAGCACATGGGCGGGAAAGCCCGGCTGCTTCTGGTCGAGGTTGACGGCCACCAGCTCAAAGCGCACCGGCGCGCGCTGCTGCAGCTTGAGCAAGATGTCGAGCATGGCATAGCTGTCTTTGCCGCCGGAGACGCAGACCATGACCTTGTCGCCCTCGCCGATCATCTGGTAGTCGACGATGGCCCGGCCCACCTCGCGGCACAGGCGTTTCTCAAGCTTGTGGTTTTCGCGCTCGATGCGCTTGTAGTCCTCGGCCGCCGACGCCTCGGCGGGATCTGCAAGAAGGGCTGGGGGATCAATATGCGCGGCAGAGCTCATGGCCGGACTCACTTCATGCCAAAGACTTCGCAGCCGACCGCCTCGCAGTCGGGGTAGACGTCGGGCTTGGCGGTCGAGACGCGCGCGGCCTGCACCTTGGGATGGGCCAGCATGGTGCGCAGCATGTCATCGCACAGCGTCTCTTGCAAATGGATGTGCCCGCGCTGCACCCGGTCCCGAATGGCCGAGCGAATGAAGTCGTAGTCGACCACCTCGTCCAACTCGTCGGCCTGGGGGGTGGAGACATCGAGCGGAATGTAGAGCTCCACATTGAACAGCACGCGCTGCTCGCCGGTTTTTTCGAAATCGTGCACGCCAATGTTGATATGGACTTCGTAATTGCGCAAAAACAGGCGCCGGCATCGTGTGGCCAGCGCTGCGCGGGGGTCCGCATTCATGGTTGGATTCCTTTGAGCAAGTCGTCGACGACAAACATGATGTCCCGGGGCAGGGGCACCAGATGCTGTCCGTTGTCCACGCTGATCACCGTGCCGGTGATGCTGGCGGTGGTGGCGAGAAACAGGCAGCTGCGGGCGACGTCTTGCGGGTCGGTGGGTCGGCGCATCAGGTTGGCTGAGGCGGCACGCTCGAAATTATCTCTGGTTTGCGGCCCGCTCAGGTACATCAGGCCGGGGGCGACGCCGCACACGCGCAGCCTAGGCGCGAGCGACTGCGCCTGCAGCGCCACCGCCCGCTCCAGCGCGAGCTTGCTGACGGTGTAGCTGAAGTAGTCGGGGTTGAGGTTGTAGACCTTCTGGTCCAGGATGTGAATCGCGCAGCCCTCCTGCCCCGGCGGCACCAGATCGCGCGCCATCTGGCTGGCCAGCAGCAGCGGCGCAATCAGGTTGACCTGCAGCTGATGCGCCGCCGCACCGGCCTGAAAGTCCAGGCCGGTGTCGGGCCAGAAGGTAGAGGCGTTGTTGACCAGCGCGTGAAGCTGATCGGTGCGCGCGCGCACCTGGACCATAAGGGCCTGGCAGCCGGCCTCGTCGGCCAGCCGGCCATAAAGGGCGTGGGCTGCATGGCCTTGGGCGCGCAAACCCTCGGCCAGCGCCTGCGCGGCGGCCTGCGATTGGTCGTAATGGCACAGTACCTGCCAGCCCGACTGGGCAAACAAGGTGGCGATGCAGGCACCGAGCCGATGGGCCGCGCCGGTGACCAGAACCGTTTTGACAGACATGCAGGGCCCCGCAGGCAAACAGCGACAATGCCGGGCGCTGCAAGCAGCCTTTGCACCGACAAACCATGCACAGTTTACCGAGCCCTCCGCCTGCACCGCTGCGCCAGGCCATTGCCCAGGCCGGGGGCTGGCTGGCTTTTGATGCCTACATGGCGCTGGCCTTGTACGCGCCAGGCTGGGGCTACTACAGCGGCGAGCGCCGCAAGTTTGGCGTGCTGCCGCAGTCGGGCAGCGACTTTGTCACCGCACCAGAGCTGTCGCCGCATTTCGGTCGGGCCCTGGCGCGGCAGGTGGCGCAGGCGCTAGCGGCCACCGGCACCGATGAGGTCTGGGAGTTTGGCGCCGGCTCGGGCGCGCTGGCGCGGCAGCTGCTGGGCCAGCTCGATGCGTCGCAGCTCAGGCGCTATGTGATCGTCGACCTGTCGGGCAGTCTGATCGAGCGCCAGCGCGCGCAGCTGGCCGAATTTGCAGATCGGGTGCAGTGGCTGCAAGAGCTGCCGGCCAGCCTGAGCGCGGTGGTGGTGGGCAACGAGGTGCTCGATGCGATGCCGGTCAAGTTGCTGGCGCGCAAGGGCGGCATCTGGCACGAGCGCGGCGTGGTCTGCAGCGCCGATGCCCTGGCGTGGCAAGACCGGCCGACCGACCTGCGGCCGCCCGTGGAGGTGGCCGGCGTGCACGACTACCTCACCGAGGTGCATGCGCAGGCCCAGGCCTGGGTGCGCACCCTGGCCCAGCGCATGGCGCGCGGCGCCGCCTTTTTGATCGACTACGGCTTTCCCGAGGCCGAGTACTACCACCCGCAGCGCCACATGGGCACGGTGATGTGCCACCAGGCGCACAAGGCCGATACCGATCCGCTGGTGCAGGTGGGCCAGAAAGACATCACCGCGCACGTCGATTTCACCGGCATTGCGCTGGCCGGTCAGGACGCCGGCTGGCAGGTGCTGGGCTACACCAGCCAGGCGCACTTTCTTATGAATTGCGGCCTGCTCGAAGGCATGGCCGATGCGCCCCTGGCCGAGCGGGTGATGCTGCAAAAGCTTATTCACGAGCACGAAATGGGCGAGCTGTTCAAGGTGATCGGCTTCGCCGCCGACACCAGAGTCTGCCCTTACGATGGCTGGCAAGCCGTCGGCTTTGCCGCCGGCGACCGCTCGCATGCTTTATAAAACCTTGCGGGACAGACCAGGCCGCAGGACTGCTCTGTCCCCAACTAATTGGAACTTGCGGGACAGACCAGGCCGCAGAACCGCCCTGTCCCCACCCGAACAACCGCCTTGCCCCCCACTGACTAAAACATGCTGCGCTGGATGATCGTCATCTTCCTGGCTTTGGT
>CANHDQ010000187.1 GCA_947459405.1 Comamonadaceae bacterium | reverse complement strand
GGGTCGGCCCAATTTGCGCCGTTCGAACCCGGGCGCTGATTCGGCTTTAACCCCGACGCTTCGATTCGCCCTTGCGCGCATAGCGGCGCGCGTGCAGGGCGGGGAACTGGCTGATGATCAACTCGCGCAGCCAGATGTTTGAAGGGTCGTTGTGGGCGCTGCGGTGCCAAAACAGGTTGACCTGAAACGTCGGGGGCACGAAGGGCAGGGGCAGCTCTTGCACGCCGCCGTAGTTGCGCACAAAGTCCCCCAGGGCTTGGGGCACGATGGCCACCGCGTCGGTTTCAGAGACCACGACGGGCACACTCATAAAGTGCGGCGTTCGCAGCAAGACCTTCAGGCGGATGCGCTTGTCCCGCAGAAATTGATCGAGTACCTCCTGGCTGCGCCCCGGTGCCTCCACCACGATGTGGTCAAGCTTGGAGTACTGCTCGACGCTCAAGGCTTTGCCGGCTGCCGGATGCCCCACCCGGGCGATTGCGGTAAACGAGTGCAGCCCCACCCGCCGTTGAATCACCTGCGTGCCGCGGATGTCGGGGAAAAAGCCAGCGGCCAGATCGACTTCCCCGGCGGCCATGGCCTCTGCGAGTTGCTGCGGCGGCATCACGACCGTGCGCAGCGAGATGCCTGGTGCGGTGTACTGGATGCTGCGGATCGCCAGCGGCAGATAAATGCCCTCGCCGATATCCGACAGCGCGAGCCGGTATTCCTTGGTTGATGTGGCCGGATCGAACTCTGGCGGCGCGAGCAAATCCTGGTCGACGGTTTGCAGGATGCGCCGCACGGGCCCAATCATCTGCCGGGCGCGGCGGGTCGGCTCCATGCCAGACGGGGTGCGGGTAAAGAGTGGGTCTTGCAGCTGCTTGCGCAAGCGCATCAGGGCCGTGCTCAGGCCCGGCTGACTCATATCGAGCTCGCGCGCCGCGGCACTGACGCTGTGGTGCAGATAGACGCTGGCAAATACGCGCAGCAGACGCACATCGAGGTTGCGGGGCTCATCCATGATTCTGATCATCTTAAACGCAGATGTAGCGTATTAGCAAAATCGTATTGAGTCATGGGGAGCGCGCCCCAACAATGGCCGCTTAGCTCTGGTTTGGTCATGCAAGCACCCCACATCTGCCCCGACGCCTCCCACGACACGCCGGCCCAGGCTGCTGCGGCTGTTGCCCCGCCCGATTTCAAGTGGCCCGATGGGGGCGTGAGCCGGGTGCCTTTTCGGGTGTTTTCCGACCCGGCCATCTACGCGCTTGAGCAGGAGAAGATTTTTCGCGGGCCGCTTTGGCACTACCTGTGCCTGGAAACCGAAGTCAGCCAGAGGGGCGACATCAAGACGACCTGGCTGGGCCAGACGCCCATCATCGTCACGCGCGATCAGGACGGCGCTGTTCATGCGATGGTCAATCGCTGTGCCCACAAGGGCGCCCTGGTCTGCCTCAAGGACCGTGACAACAAGCCCTCGCTGACCTGCGTCTACCACGCCTGGAACTATGGGCTCGACGGCCAGCTCAAGACCGTGGCGTTTCAAGATGGCATTCGGGGCAAGGGCGGGATGCCGGCCGACTTTGACCCGGCGCGGCACCGGCTCGAGCCGCTGCGCGTGCAGGTGTACTGCGGCATGGTTTTTGGCACGATGTCGGCCCAGACGCCGCCGCTGCACGACTTTCTCGGCGATCGTACGCGCTCCTTCATGGAGCGCAACATGGGCCAGCCCCTCAAGATCCTGGGCGTGCACAGCCAGATCATCCACAACAATTGGAAGCTGTATGCCGAGAACGTGCGCGACTCCTATCACGCCACTTTGCTGCACACCTTCTACACCACGTTCAAGGTCAACCGCCTGGACATGGATGGCGGCATCGTCTTGTCCGACAAGAAATGGCACCACATCAGCTACTCCAAGCGGGCCACGCTGCAGGTGGCGGAGGAATACAAGGAGGCCAAGGTTCATGCGGCGAAGTACGGCTCTGATCTCGAAGGCCCTGAGCTGCTCAAGACCTGGGAAGGTTTTGACGACGGCATCACGCACAGCATACAGACGGTGTTCCCGACGCTGGTGATGCAGCTCACACTCAACTCTCTGGCGGTACGCTTTGTGGTGCCGCGCGGCGTCGACAAGACCGAGCTGTTCTGGGTCTTCTTGGGCTATGAAAGCGACACGCCCGAGCAGCAGAAGATGCGCGTGATGCAAGGCAACCTGACTGGCGCGGCCGGCCTGGTGGCGCTGGAAGATGGCTGCATTAACTCTTTTGTGCAGCGAGGCACGGTCGGCAGCCCCGCGCACACCGCCTTCATCGAGATGGGCGGTCGCCTAGCCGAGTCCAACGAGTCATCGCGCGCCACCGAGGCGGCGGTGCGCGGCTTCTGGCACGGCTACCGCGACATCATGGGGTTCTGACATGTCGATACAGGCGACACAGGTCCTTCCGCAAATCGAGGCGCTGCTGCGCGACTATTGCCATGCGCTCGACGATGGCGATGTCGACCGCTGGAGCGGTTTTTTTCAGGACCAGGCCACCTACCAGATCACCACCCGCGAGAACCTGTCCCGGGGCTACCCTCTGGGGATCATGCTGTGCGAGGGGAGGGGGATGATGCGCGACCGCATCAAGGCCCTTCAAACCGCCAACATCTTTGAGAGCCACACCTACTGTCACCTCTGGGGAGCGCCCGATGTGCGCCCCGAGATCGAAGGGCGCTGGAGCGTGCGTTCAAACTTCGCGGTGTACCGGACCATGTACAGTGGCGAGCAGTCGCTTTTTGCCACGGGCAAATACCTCGATGTGGTCGATACCACGGGCGCTCAGGCGCTGTTTGCAGAGCGCATTGTGGTCATCGATTCGCGCCAGGTCGACACCTTATTGGTGTACCCCCTGTAGGGGCGTACACGCTTGCCAACACCCCCAATAACAGGAGGAGATATCCATGGAAGGTTTACGCCGTCGCCGCTTGCTGGCCTTGGGCGCTGCGGGCGCCCTGGCACCCGTGGGCGCATCGCTTGCGCAAGCCAATTGGCCCGACAAGCCCATCCGCATCATCAACCCGTATGCGCCGGGCGGTATCGCCGACCTGGCCGCCCGCATCATCCAGCCGGGCCTGCAAATCGGCCTGGGTCAGCCCATCGTGATCGAGAGCAAGCCCGGCGCCAGCGGCAGCTTGGGCACGGAATTTGTGGCGCGCAGCGCGCCTGACGGCTACACCTTGCTGCTGGCCCTGGCCGCGCCGCAGACGCTCAATCAGTTCATCTTCAAGGTCAACTATGACGGCCTGCGGGACTTTGCCCCGATTGCCCTGGTCAACACCAATCCGCTGGTGCTGATGGTCAACCCTGCGCTTCCGGTGCGCACCGTGCGGGAGTTGATCGCCTATGCAAAGGCCAATCCCGGCAAGCTCAACTTCGCGGGTGCCGGCGGCTTTACCCAGTTTGCTGGCGAGATCTTCAAGCACGCTGCCGGCGTCGACATGGTGCATGTGCCCTACCGCGGGGGTGCGCCAGCGGTTGCGGCCGCGGCCGCTGGCGACGTGCAATTGACCTTTGCCAACTTCTCCGATGCGCTGACCTGGATGCGCTCGGGCCGGCTGCGCCCGATTGCGCTGACCAGCGCCAAGCGCTTTCCGCAGGCGCCCGATGTGCCGACGATTGCCGAGTCGGGCTTGCCCGGCTACGAGGTCAATGGCTGGAGCGGACTGCTGGCGCCGGCGGGCACGCCACCGGCCATCATCGACCGCATCGCCCGGGTTTTGCAAAAGGACTTTGCCGAGCCCGCGATGCGCAAGCGTTGGGAGGACATCGGTGCCGAGCCCGGCCATGCGGACCCAGCCGCATTTGCCGCCATGATCCGGGCCGACATGCAAAAGTGGTCCGAGTTCGTCAAACGCACCGGGATCAAGGTCGAGTAAGGGCAGCCGCCGCGCTCGCGCCTTGCCAAGCCGGGCGCAAAGGCGCTACACTGCCCGCTCGATCGGGAGAGACCTGCTGAGTGCAGGCGCCGAAGGAGCAACCGCCCCGGAAACTCTCAGGCAAAAGGACCGATCAGCGTATTTCACTCTGAAGAGCGGCCGCAGTTCGTCTTGCGGTCCACCGCAGGAGCAAGCGGGCCCACACGGCCCGTGAATCTCTCAGGTTCCAAACAGAGGGGGCCCGGCAGCACGCAACGGTGTGTGCTGCCCGCCATTCCCACTGACGTTTGAATCTGAAAGGCTCGCGCCATGTTGGCTCCTTCCCGTTCCCCTTCCTTCCCGGCGTCCGCACGCCACATCGTCGTCGTTGGCGGCGGCATCACGGGCGTCACCAGCGCCTACGCCCTGGCTCAGCAGGGTTTCGAGGTCACTTTGATTGAGAAGAACCGCTACCCCGGCATGGAGACGTCCTATGCCAACGGCGGACAACTCTCGGCCTCCAACGCAGAGGTCTGGACCCATCCCTCGACGCTCATCAAGGGCCTGAAGTGGATGTTCAAGAAAGATGCGCCCTTGCTCATGAACCCCACGCCGACCTGGCACAAGCTGAGCTGGATGGCCGAGTTCGTGGCGGCGATCCCCAAGTACCGCGACAACACGGTGGCCACGGCCCGGTTGGCGATTGAGTCGCGCGAGCATCACTTTGCCTGGGCAAAGGCCGAAGGCATCGAGTTCGACCACAAGCGTGAAGGCATCTTGCACATCTACCGCGGCAAAAAAGGCTTTGACCACGCCAGCGAGGTCTCCAAGCTGTTGGCCCAGGGCGGCCTGCCGCGACGGGCCGTGACGCCTGAAGAGATGAAGGCCATCGAGCCGACTTTGCACGGGCAGTACTACGGCGGCTATTTCACCGAAAGCGACTCCACGGGCGACATCCACAAGTTCACCTACGGCCTGGCCAAGGCCTGCGAGCGTCTGGGCGTGAAAATTCTCAACGAGCACGAGGTGCTCAGTGTGGCGGCCAACGGGCAGAGCGCTTTTGTGCAGGTCAAACACGCGGGCGACACCGACTCACTGACCTTCGATGCCATCGTGATCTGCGCCGGCGTGCACGGCCGCCGCCTGGCCGCGCAGCTGGGCGACCGGCTCAACATCTACCCGGTCAAAGGCTATTCGATCACCGTCAACCTGCCCGATGCGATCAGCCAGGCCGCAGCGCCCCAGGTCAGCCTGCTCGACGATGAAACCAAGCTGGTGACCAGCCGCTTGGGCGACGACCGCTTTCGCGTGGCCGGCACGGCCGAGTACAACGGTTTTAACCTCGACATCCGTGCAGACCGCATCCAGCCCCTGATTCACTGGGTCAACCAGTGCTTCCCAGACATCAACACCCGCAAGGTCGTGCCCTGGGCCGGGCTGCGGCCCATGATGCCCAACATGCTGCCTCGTGTGGGCGCAGGCAAGAAGGCCAACGTGTTCTACAACACCGGCCACGGCCACCTGGGCTGGACGCTCAGCGCGAT
>CANHDQ010000186.1 GCA_947459405.1 Comamonadaceae bacterium | reverse complement strand
TTTGCCGACCCGCAACAGGCGCCCACCATCATGGTCAATGTGAGCAACATCGCCTGGTTCGGCGATACGGTGGCGATCGATCAGCACCTGCACATCTCGCGCATGCGCACGCTCGAGCTGAGCCGGCCCATGGTGCGGGCGACCAACACGGGCGCGACCGTCGTGATCGACGCCCAGGGGCGCGTCACCCATGCCCTGCCGCGCCACACCCAGGGCCGGCTGCAGGCGCAGGTGCAGGGCCACGAGGGTCTGACGCTTTACGCGCGGGCCGTGGCCCATCTGGGCCTGCTGCCCTGGTACGGCTTTGCCCTGCTGGGCGTGGTGGCGGCCATGGGTCGGCGCACAAGCGGAGCGCGGCCTCATGCATGACCTGCTTTTTCCCGGCCTGCAAGTGGTCGAGCGCGGCTGGCTTTCGGCCAATCTGGTGGTCGTCCACGGGCGCTGCAGCGCGGCCATCGACAGTGGCTATTTCAGTCACGAGGCGCAGACCGTGGCACTGGTGCAAGCGGCCTTTGGGGCAGGCGGGCCGCAGCTGCTGCTCAACACCCACCTGCACAGCGACCACTGCGGCGGCAACGCGGCCTTGCAGCAGCAGTTTGCAGCCATGCGCACGCTGATCCCCCCGGGACAGGCGGCTCAAGTGACGGCCTGGGACGCGCAAGCCCTGAGCTACCAGCCCACCGGACAGCACTGCCCGCGCTTTGGCCATGACGGCCTGCTGCGCCCCGGCGAGACGATCGTGCTGGGCGATCGCAGCTGGCAGATCCATGCGGCCGCCGGCCATGATCCGCACAGCGTGGTGCTGTTCGAGCCGCTCAGCCGCACGCTGGTGTCGGCCGATGCGCTGTGGGAAAACGGCTTTGGGGCCATCTTCCCCGAACTTGAGGGCCTGCACGCCTTCGACGAGGTGGGCCGCACGCTCGACCTGATCGAATCGCTCGAGCCGGTGACGGTAGTGCCCGGACACGGCCCGGTGTTCTGCTACCGGCCAGAGGTCATGGTTCGCGCGCGCGAGCGCCTGGCCAGCTTTGTGCAGGACCCACGGCGCCACGCCAAGCACGGTGCCAAGGTGCTGCTCAAGTTCAAACTGCTCGAAGTGCAGCAGCAGCCGCTAGGCGATTACCTCGCCTGGGCGTGCCGCACACCGCATCTGCAGACGGTGCACCGCAGCTGGTTTTCAGAGCGCAGCATGGAACAGTGGCTGGGCAGCGTGCTGGACGAGTTGCAACAAGCGGGCGTGGCCGTTGTGCGCGAAGGCATGATCCTCGACCACTGAACTCGACCACTGACCTCGACCATTGGGGCCAGCCGCAGCCAGCCCGCTCAGTTTGAAAACGCGGCGATGCCGGTGATGGCGCGGCCCAGAATCAGCGCATGGATGTCGTGCGTGCCCTCGTAGGTGTTGACCACCTCCAGGTTGACCAGGTGACGCGCCACGCCATATTCGTCGCTGATGCCATTGCCGCCCATCATGTCGCGCGCCATGCGGGCGATGTCGAGCGCCTTGCCACAGCTGTTGCGCTTGAGGATGGAGGTGATCTCCACTGCCGCCGTGCCCTCGTCCTTCATGCGGCCCAGGCGCAGGCAGCCCTGCAGCCCCAGGCTGATCTCGGTGACCATGTCGGCGAGCTTCTTTTGGATCAGCTGATTGGCTGCCAGCGGCCGGCCGAACTGCTGGCGGTCAAGCACATACTGACGGGCGCGCTGGTAGCAGTCCTCGGCCGCGCCCAGTGCGCCCCAGGCGATGCCATAGCGGGCGCTGTTGAGACAGGTGAACGGCCCCTTGAGCCCGCGCACCTCGGGAAAGGCGTTTTCCTCGGGACAAAAGACCTCGTCCATCACGATCTCGCCCGTGATCGATGCGCGCAGCCCCACCTTGCCGTGCACGGCCGGTGCGCTCAGGCCCTTCCAGCCTTTTTCAAGCACAAAGCCCCGGATCGCGCCCTCGTCGTCCTTGGCCCAGACCAAAAAGACGTCGGCGATCGGGCTGTTGGAAATCCACATCTTGGCGCCCGACAGGCTGTAGCCGCCGGGGACCTTGCGCGCACGCGTGATCATGCCCGCCGGGTCCGAGCCGTGATTGGGCTCGGTCAGGCCGAAGCAGCCGACCCATTGCCCGGTGGCCAGCTTGGGCAGGTACTTTTGCTTTTGCGCCTCGGTGCCAAACTCGTTGATCGGCACCATCACCAGCGAGGACTGCACACTCATCATCGAGCGGTAGCCCGAGTCAACCCTCTCGACCTCGCGGGCCACCAGCCCATAGCACACATAGTTCAGGCCGGCGCCGCCGTACTGCTCGGGGATCGTCGGGCCGAGCAGGCC
Organism: Comamonadaceae bacterium; assembly: GCA_947459405.1. GTDB lineage: Bacteria > Pseudomonadota > Gammaproteobacteria > Burkholderiales > Burkholderiaceae_C > Polaromonas. Next base: position 3,117 of record CANHDQ010000186.1, on the reverse strand, counting down.
AAGCTCGCCCATCTCGTTGAAGATGGCGCGGTCGGTCTGCTCGTTGCGAAAGGCCATCTGCACCCGTGGCAGCAGCTTTTCCTGGCAATAGGCATGGGCGGCATCGCGCACCTGGCGCTCGTCGTCCGTGAGCTGGTCATCGAGACGAAACGGGTCAGACCAGGAAAAGGTGGCTTTGGCTTTGGACACGAAAGAACTCCTTGAAAACAAATCGGCGAGGCCGAGCCCATAGGTGAGCATAGCGCCGCAGGCCAGGGGCTGCTGAGCCGCGGGCCGATGCCCGAGCAGGCCGCAGGCCCTGTAAATGTTCTATTAATAGAACATTTAACGCCATCCGCCTATTCTGGCACGACCGCCGTGACCTCGATCTCGACCTTGGCTCTGTCCTCGATCAGGGCAGCGACCTCCACGGCCGTCATGGCAATGCTGAAACTGCCGATGGTCTGGCGAAAGATCTGACCGATACGCGCCGAAGCCGCCAGGTATTCGCGCTTGTCGGTGACATACCAGGTCATGCGCACAATGTGTTCGGGCTTGGCGCCCGCCTCGCGCAGCACCGCCACCACATGGTCGAGCGCCTGCTGCACCTGGTCGGCCAGGTCATCGCTGTGAAACACCCCCTGCGCATCCCAGCCGATCATGCCGGCGACGAACACCATGCGGCCGCTGGCGGCCACGCCATTGGCATAGCCCTTGGGCCGTGGCCAGCCGGGGGGAAGTAGGACCTGCATCACTGTCTCTCCTGGTCAAATGAGGATTGCCTGCACAGCCATCGCCAAGGGTTGGGGCCGGTGCGCGCGCGGCTCAAGCCCCGCCCTTGAGCAACTCGCGCGCAATGATCAATTGCTGCACCTCGGTCGCGCCCTCGTAAATACGCAGCGCCCGGATCTCTCGGTAGAGCCGCTCGACCGGCATCTGGCTGACCACGCCGAGCCCGCCCCACATCTGCACCGCCGCATCGATGACCTGCTGGGCGTTTTCGGTGGCCACCATCTTGGCCATGGCCGCCTCGCGCGTGACCCCCCGGCCCTGATCGCGCTGCCAGGCGGCGCGGTAGGTGAGCAAGGCGGCCGAATCGATGGCCGTGGCCATCTGCGCCAGCTTGGCCTGCGTGAGCTGAAAATCGGCCAGCACGCCGCCAAACATCTGGCGCGACTGGGCGCGCGAGAGCGCCTCATCGAGCGCGCGCCGCGCAAAGCCCAGGGCGGCAGCGGCTACCGAGGTGCGAAACACATCGAGCGTGCGCATGGCCAGCTTGAAGCCCTCGCCGGCAGCGCCCAGGCGCTGGCTGGCTGGGATGCGGCAGCCGCTGAACTCAAGCCGCGCCAGGGGATGCGGCGCGATCACATCGATGCGCTCGGCAATGTGCAGGCCTGGGTGGTCCGCATCGACGATGAAGGCGCTGATGCCCCGCGCCCCAGGGGCCTCGCCGGTGCGCACGAACAGCACATAAAAATCGGCGATGCCGCCGTTGGAGATCCAGGTCTTTTGGCCGTCGATCACATAGCTGTCGCCCTCGCTGCGGGCGCTGCAGGCCAGCGCCGCGACGTCCGAGCCGGCCTGCGGCTCCGACAGGGCAAAGGCGGCCAGCGCCTGCCCGCTGGCCACACGGGAGAGGTAACGGCGGCGCTGCTCGGGCGTGCCTTGCAGGCTGATCGCACCCGAGCCCAGGCCCTGCATCGCAAACGCGAAATCGGCCAGTCCGTCATGGCGGGCCAGCGTCTCGCGGATCAGGCAGATGGCGCGGGTGTCGATCGCATCGGCATGGCCGCCCACGTCGCGGCCGGCGACCGCGTGCGAGAGCCAGCCGGCCTGGCCGAGCTGGCGCACCAGTTCGCGGCACTGGCCGTCGACATCGCCACCGGCATGTGCGCCCAGATGCTCACCGGCCCAGGCATCGAGCCGGCGGGCGAGCTCGCCATGGTGGGGCTCGAAAAAAGGCCAGTCCAGATACGTGCGATCGGCCATGCCTGCCCCTTAGTTGCCTTCAAAGCGCGGCTTTTGCTTGGCCGCAAACGCGTGATAGGCACGCGAGAAATCTTCGGTGAGCATGCAGATGGCCTGCGCCTGCGCCTCGGCCTCGATGGCCTGCTCGATCGTCATGGCCCATTCCTGATGCAGCATGGTCTTGGTGATGCCGTTGGCAAAAGCCGGGCCGCTGGCCAAATCGGCAGCCAGCGCCTGCGCCTGAGTCAGCAGATCCTCGGGCGCGCAGAGGCGATTGAGAAAGCCCCAGCGCTCGGCCTCCTCGCCCCCCATGGCGCGACCCGTGTAGAGCAGCTCGCTGGCGCGCCCCTGACCGATGATGCGCGGCAGCAAGGCACAGGCGCCCATGTCACAGCCGGCCAGGCCAACCCGGTTGAACAAGAAGGCCGTCTTGCTGCGCGCCGTGCCCAGACGCATGTCGCTGGCCATGGCCAGGATCGCCCCCGCCCCGGCGCACACGCCATCGACAGCCGCCACGATAGGCTGCGGGCACACCCGCATCATCTTGACCAGCTCGCCGGTCATGCGGGTGAACATCAACAGCTCAGGGGCCTTGAGCGCAATGAGCGGGCCGATGATCTCGTGCACATCGCCACCCGAGCAGAAGTTGCCGCCCTCACCGACGATCACCACAGCGCGCACATCGTCGGCCCATTTAAGCTGGTGAAACAGGTCGCGCAGTTCGGCGTACGACTCGAAGGTCAAAGGGTTCTTGCGCTCGGGCCGGTTGAGCGTGATCGTGGCCACCTGTTCGCTGACCTGCCAGCGAAAATGGGTGGCGCTGTAGCCGGCCATGGGTTTGCGGTTGCCTGCCAACAGGCCCGGATCAATGCTCACAACGTGCTCCTTGCTATTTGCCGCCCTGCGCGCTTTTCTCGCGCTGAAAGTTGGCCTCCATCTGTGCCTTGGCCGACAGATAAGGCCGCGGCCAGGCCTGCGGCGTGTAGCCGATCTTGGCCGCCTCACTCAGGGTCCAGGCCGGATTGGCCAGGTGGGGCCGAGCCACCGCACACAAATCGGCCCGGCCGGCAGCCAAGATGCTGTTGGCATGGTCGGCCTCGCTGATCGCACCGACTGCGATGGTGGCAATGCCCGCCTCCTGCCGGATGCGGTCGGCAAAAGGGGTCTGGA
>CANHDQ010000185.1 GCA_947459405.1 Comamonadaceae bacterium | reverse complement strand
TTGCCCTGCCTCTTGCAGCGTCTGGTAGACGTGGCGCGTCATCTCCACCGGCACATACAGCTCGTAGCCCGGACCGCCGACATAGCTCATGCGGGCGGCGCGCACGCGGGCAAAGCCCAGGTCGATTTCGCGCGTCATGGCAAAGGGCAGGGCCGCCGCTGACACGTCGTCGGGGCTGACCCGGGCCATCAGCTCGCCGCTGCGTGGGCCCATGAGCGAGAGCACACAGGTTTGCGCGCTCACATCGCTCAAGCAAACCCAGTGCTGGGGCTCCAGGTGCCGTTTGAGCCAGTCCATGTCGCGCGTGGCCTGCGCCGAGCCGGTGACCAGCATGAAGCTGTCGCTGGCCAGGCGCATCACGGTCAGGTCGCTCTCGTAGCCGCCGCGCGCATTGAGCAGCGGCGTGTAGACCATCTTGCCGATGGCCGCATCGACATTGGCGGCGCACACGCTTTGCAAGAAGGCCAGCGCGTGGCGGCCTTGCACCAGCAGTTTCGAAAACGAGCTCTGGTCGTACAGCGCCACCGCCTCGCGTGTGGCACGCTGCTCGTCTTGCATCCAGCCTAGCCAATCGGGCCGATCCAGGGTGTCGCGGGCCGCTTGGCTGCCGGCCGGTCGGAAGTAGTTGGCGCGCTCCCAGCCATTTTTGCTGCCAAAGACCGCGCCCTGCGCGGCCAGGGTGTCGTACAGCGGCGAGGTGCGCAGCGGCCGGGCGGTTTGCAGCTCTTGCCGGGGCCAGCGCATTGCGTAGTGCAGGCCCAGGGTTTCGGCGGTGCGCTCGGCCAGCGCCCGGCGGTTGCCGGTAAAGGGCGCAAAGCGGCGGATGTCGACGTCCGACAGGTCCACACTGGGCTCGCCGCCGAGAATCCATTCGGCCATCAGCCGGCCGGCGCCGCCCGAGTTGGCGATGCCCGCCGAGTTAAAGCCCGCGCAAACAAAATAGCGCTCCATCTCGGGCGCCTGCCCCAGGATGAAGTTGCCGTCGGGCGTGAAGCTCTCGGGCCCATTGAGCAGCATCTTGATCTCGGCCGTCTCCAGGCAAGGCGTGCGCTGCAGCGCGTTTTGCATCAGGATCTCGAACTGGTCCCAGTCCTCGCCCAGCAGTTCAAACTGGAAGGTCGACGGAATCGGGTCGACACGCCAGGGCTTGGCCACCGGTTCAAAGCCGCCCATCACCAGACCGCCCACTTCCTCTTTGTAGTAAATATAGCCATCGGGGTCGCGCACCACCGGCCACATGGGGTGGATGCCCTCGATCTTGCCGGTCACGACATAAAAGTGCTCGGCCGAATACAGCGGCACATTGACGCCAGCGAGTGCACCGAACTGCCGCGCCCATTGGCCCGCGCAGTTGACCAGGATTTCGCAGCCGATCTCGACCTCCTCTTGCCCGCTGCGCACCTGCACGCCGCTGACCCTGCCGCCGGCGCTGTGCACCGCGGTCACTTGCACGCCCTCGACGATGCGCACGCCACGGTTGCGCGCGCCTTTGGCCAGCGACTGGGTCAGGTCGGCTGGGTTGGCCTTGCCGTCACCGGGTATCCAGATGCCCCCTTGCAGATCGTCGATGCGCAGCCGCGGCGCGCGCTCGGCAACCTCCTGCGGGCTGATCTCATGGACCTCGACCCCGAAGCTGCGCGCCAGCGCAATCTGCCGGCGCAGCACCTTCATGCGCTCGGGCGTGCGCGCCACATTGACGCTGCCGCATTGCTTCCAGCCGGTGGCCAGGCCCGTCTCGGCCTCCAGGCGCGCGTACAGCTCGATGCCGTACTTGCTCATGCGGGTCATGTTGCGGTTGGGCCGCATCTGGCCCACCAGACCGGCTGCGTGCCAGGTGGTGCCGCAGGTCAGCTGACCTTGCTCGAGCAGCAGCACGTCGGTGCAGCCCATCAGAGCCAGGTGATAGGCCACCGAGCAGCCGGCGATACCGCCCCCGACGATCACCACGCGGGCGTGGCGGGGAAGAGTTGATGAGGACATGCACACGCTCCTTTTTTGATCAGCCCAATCGCAGCGCCACCACGCCGCAAACAATGGTGCTCGCGCCGATGACCCGCCAGCGCGTCCAGCGCTCGCGCAGCAGCCAGGCGCCCAAAATCACGGCAAACAGCACCGACGTCTCGCGCAGCGCCGCCACCAGCGCCACCGGCGCGACGGTCATGGCCCACAGCGCAATCGAGTAAGAGCCCAGCGAGGCCAGCGCGCCAAAGGTGGCCAGTGGCCAGCGCGCCCGCGCATACTCCCAGACTTGGCCCTTGCGCTGAAGGTAGACCAGTACCGCGAAAGGCCAGCCGTCGAGCACGAACAGCAAGGCCACGTACTGGCCGACATGGCCGCTCAGCCGCGCGCCCTGCGCGTCGACCACGGTGTAGATCGCGATCAGCACTGCATTGCTCAGCGCAAACAGCACGGCCTTGCGGTGCTTGAGCAGCCCAGCGCTCATGCCCAGCATCAGCACGCCGGCGCAGACCATCACGATACCCAGCCAGCCCAGCGGGCGCACCGCTTCGCCCAGAAACACAAAGGAGCCGATGGCCACCAGCAGGGGCGCGGTGCCGCGCATGAGCGGGTAGGCCAAGCCCAGCTCGCCGTGCTTGAGCGCGCCGGCCAGGGCAAAGTAGTAGCCCACATGAATCACCAGCGAGGCCAGCACATAGGGCCACACGTGCAGGGGCGGCAGGCCCACCACCAGCAAGACTGGCAGCGCCAGCACCGAGCACAGCACATGAATCAGCGCGGTGTCGAGCGTTTTGTCGCTGCTCGACTTGACCAGCGCATTCCAGCTCGCGTGCAGCAGCGCCCCGGTGAGCACCAGCGCCAGCACCGGCCAGGTGATGCCCATGTCAGTGAGCCGTCAAGCTGCAGCGGCGCGCTCTTTGCAGAAAGTGCGACAGCGTCGGCGTGGCCATCCCTGCCTGTTTGGCCTGGTCGTCCCAGATGCGCAGCCTGACCGCTCCTTCGGCACCCGGCTCGGCAATGAACTGCTCGGCCTGCTCGCGACTGAAGATGCCGCCTTGCAATTGAAGGCTGCGCTTGGAGTCATTGGACAGAGCCTCATAGTATCCAGCCCGCGTGGCGCACAGGTAGCGCTTGGCGTCAACATGGCGCGAGATGGCGTCGATCAGCGACTGCGCAAACAGTCCGCGCAGAAAGGGCACGACGCGGTACTGGTGCACATCGTCGATGCCTTCCATGCTGGGCGTGCCCGGCATGTTGTGCAGCAGATGGCCCAGGTCGTGCAGCAGGGCAGCGGTCACCAGCTCGTCGCTGGCGCCTTCGCGCTCGCCCAGGGCCGCCGATTGCAGGGCGTGCTCCAGATGGCTGACCGGCTCGCCGGTGTACTGCTCGTGTCCGCGCTGGGCAAACAGCTGCTCGATGTCTTGCAGGGTCAGGGCCATGACTTGTTGTATCCCTTGGGTTGGATGGCAGCGGCGCTGCCCTACTTGGACTCCAGCCGCAGCTCGGCCTGCTTTAGGCGCGTGTTGCTCAGCGCGCCGGCCTGCTCGAGGATGGGGTAGGCGATCGAGCAGATGTGCGAGTTGATGCGCTTGAGGTCGCTGATCAGGTCGATGTGCAGCGAGCTCGTGCCGATGCTCTGCACGGTGTTGTCTTGCAGTCTCGCCAGATGCCGGTTGGCGTATTCGCGCTCCAGGTCGCGAAAGAGCACTTTTTGCTCGAGCAGGGTTTGGGCGTTGCGCAGGTCGCCGTAGAGAAAGACGCTCATGCCCAGCGCCAGGTTGGCCAGCAGGCGCTGGTGCAGGTCTTCAATTTCTTGCAGGCCGGCAGGCGAAAAGTCGCGGCCCTTGTGGATTTTCTTGTCCTCGATGTCTTGCAGCACGCGCTCGATGATGTCGCCCACCTGCTCCATGTTGATCGTGAACGACATGATGTCGGTCCAGCGCCGGCTTTCTTTTGCGCTCAGCGCCTCGCGCGAAATTTGCGTGAGGTAGAACTTGATGGCCGAATACAGTGCATCGACCTGGTCGTCCATGCGCCGCAACTGCGCCGACAGTTGCGTATCGTTTTTCTGGATCACGGGCAAGATGCCGCGCAGCATGGCCTCGACCACATCGGCCTGGCGCATGGCCTCGCGTGCCGCGCAGGCGATGGCCAGTGTGGGTGTGCCCAAGGCCGTGGCATCGAGATAGCGGGGCTGGTCCTTCTGGTCGGGCGCCCGCGGCAGCCAGGCTTGCAGGTACTTGCTGGCCACACCCACCAAGCCGATCAGACTGAGGGTCAGCAGCAGATTGAACAGCACATGAAAGCCCACCACCGGATGCAGCCCCGATACGGCCAGGTGCTCCAGCAGTTCGGGTAGCGCCGTCAGTACGGCGATGGCCAAGGCGCAGCCCACCGCCTTGAAGGCCAGATTTCCCAGCGGCACGCGCCGCACGTCCGGTGGTGATTGCGCCATGTTCAGATAGGCCAGCAAGCCGCTGCCCAGGTTGGCCCCGAGCACCAGCCCGACCGATTGGGTGAGCGTCAGGATGCCAGCCGTGTGCAGCGCCGCCGTCAAAAGCACCATGGCCAGGCTCGAGTACGACAGCACGGTCAGCAGCGCGCCAACGGCGATGAGGACAGCCCAGTCGTCGGGCAGCGCCATCAGCAGCGCCTTGATGCTGGCCGACTGCGTCATGGGGCGTGTGGCTTCGACAATCAGGTGCAGGGCCAGCGTCATCAGGCCCAGGCCGATAGCCACGCGTGCCCAGCGGCCTGCGGTGTTGTTTTGGTTGGTTACGAACGTGACCACCCCAACGACGATGAGCACGGGCGAGAGCCAGCTCAGATCGAAGGAGAAGAGCAGGGCCATCAGGCTGGTGCCGATGTCGGCGCCAAGCATCATCACCAGCGCAGCCGAGGTGCTGATCAGCCCCTGGCCCACGAAAGCGCCCACGATCAGGCAGGTGGCGGTGCTCGATTGCAGCAGACTGCTCACGCCCATGCCAGCGAGCAGGCCGATGGTCTTGTGATGCATGCCGCGGGCCAGCACCTCGCGCAGCTTGCCCCCCATCACACGCAGCACGCCCGTGCGTACCATGTGCGTGCCCCATACCAGAAGGGCGATGGCGGCCAGCAGGTTGAGCAGGTGCTGCATGGGCGGCTTTATCGCTCTGCTCAGGCCGACCAGGGCAGCGAATAGGTCTTGAGGTTGGTAAAGCTCTTGATGGCTTCCTGCACGCCTTCCTTGTAGCCCAACCCCGAGTCCTTGATGCCGCCAAAGGGCGTGAGCTCGAGTCGATAGCCCGGCACCTCGCGGACGTTGACAGTGCCCATATGCAGCTCGTTGATGAAGCGCACGATGTCGTCCATGCGGTTCGTGCACACGCCGCTGGACAGCCCGTAGGCGGTCGAGTTGGCCATGGCGATGGCCTCATCAATGTTGGCAAAGGTCAGGATGGGCGAGACCGGGCCGAAGGTTTCCTCGCGCACCACCGTCATTTCGGGACGCACCCGGTCGATCACG
>CANHDQ010000184.1 GCA_947459405.1 Comamonadaceae bacterium | reverse complement strand
GGCATAGCTTGCTGCTGTTGTTTGGTTGGATGAAGTATGCAAAGTCCAATCTGCGGTGCAGATAATCCCCGGGAAAACACCAGTCCGGCGTAGCGCAAAAAGTCAGCTTTGAATTCGAATCCCTGACATCACCAAAAACTGGGCGTCTGAAAACTGACCTCAGCTGATCTTGAACAAGGCTGTAAACCGTGACAGGTTCTCGACGGACAGTCGCATGGGGTCGTAGTCAGGCTCTGGCAGGGGCTGCACCACATCCCAATGCTCCGCCATCAGACCTTCGGCGTTAAAGCGCATGAAGTCGGCAATCACGGTGTTTGGTAACAGCTTGTGCAGGATGACGAAGTCGCCGCAAGAAAACAAGTGAATGGGCCGCCATGTCAAGCGACCAGGCCGCTTCCATGCCACTTGTTCAAGGTAATGGCGCAGCCCTGCGCGCCCCTGGCCAATGCCCGGCGTATGTTGGATGTAGTTCTCGGCCACATAGCGCTCGACCAGACTCATGTCGTGACCATGCATGCAGTCGGACATGAAATGGAGCAGCGCTTTTTCGTTGGCGTTCAGATCATCGCGCAGTCGGGGGTCGAATGGATTAGGTAGAGGGTTCATGGCAAGTGGGAGGAAATGCAGCGGGCCATGGCAGCATGGCCAGCGCGGTTGGGGTGTATCCCGTCGCCTCGATCGCCGAGGGTGCTGTCGCCGTTGAACGTCGCCTTCAGCGCACCAGTGACGGGATCTGTCAGGGCATGGTCCAGGTTAACGAAGTCGTCGAACAGCACTCCCCGGCGAACTTCGGCATTGAAGGCACGCCGATGAGCGTCCTGAAGTGCGCTGCCGTGGCCTGGCCGTGTGCTTCCCAGGGCGCTGGGGACCGTCGCTCCGATGACGCGCACACCCTGGGCTCGCAAGCGCTGCACGGCGTTGGCCGTGGCCTCAATCACAGTCTTCGCTTGGGCTTGGCCGTTGTCGCTGAAGTCGTTGATGCCTTCAAGCCAGAGGACTGAACGCACCCCTGACAAAGTGAGCACGTCTGCCTCCAGGCGTTCGATGGCTGCCGGTCCGCCGCGCCAGGGCCCTGCCTTAGGCCCTGGGCCACACACCTGATTGCCACCGATGCCTGCATTGATGACCGCGATGTCTTGGCGACCTGCCGCCCACAGCTCACGCTGCAGGACGTCGGTCCAGCGGTCGTGTCCGTTGAGTGTGGTTGCGGTACCGTCAGTCAGAGAATCACCAAGCCCGACCAGCGCGTACACGCTGGTCGGTAGCCAAGCATCCAACGCATCGACGAAGAAGGTGGACGTGGTGGTATGCGGGAAGCCCAGTTCGCTGTCGCAACCGGCGGCCCTTCGGTCTCCTGGCGAGGCCAGATAGGACGTGGCCATGGCCTTGGCGTGCCACGTGATGGGTCCGCTGGCACCGTCTACCCATGCGCTAAAGGCCAGGCTGCGGCCCAACAGCAGCTGTGGTGCCTCAGGCAGTGCCGTCCATGCAATGGCAGGTGTCCATGCGGATTGCCCGGCGGCCACGCACTGGTCGGGCCATCGAACGCAGGTGCCAGGAACCAGGGCACCGCCGCCCAGGTGCAGTCCGAGACTCATACCCCGCAGTTGCAGTGGTCTGTTGCCGAATCGGTTGCTCAGGCGCAGCCTGAAACGCGTCGACCACAGCCCTGGCTTGAGCAGCATGCGAAAGGACTGGTTGACCAGGCCGAGATCGGCATCTGGAACGGCGGCGCTCAGGTCGGGCTGGGCGATGGCGGCGCCGATCGGATAGGCCCCTTGTGCAGACGCAGACCAGACGGTGACCCAGTGGTGGGTGGCCTCCACCGCCGCGCTCATTAGGCCGATTCCAACCAGCGGCGCGCCCGCTCGACGATGGGCCGATCGATCATCCGGCCGTCCAGCAGCACCGCGCCCAGACCCGCCGTGCGTGCCGCTTCATCGGCGGCGACGACGCGCGCAGCCCAGGCCCGCTCGTCGGCCGTCGGAGAAAAACCACGGTTGACGATAGGCACTTGGCGGGGGTGGATACAGACTGAGCCGGTAAAGCCCATCGCGCGGCCGGCATGAACGGTTTGCTCGAAACTGGCCATGTCGTCCACCACCGCGATGCTGCCGGCCAAGCCCCAGCAGGCCAGTCCATAGGCATGTGCCCAGGTCAGTACCATTTGCGCAGGCCAGGTGAGCGCGGCAGGCTCTGGCGGCAGGCCTAAAGCGCCGGCATAGTCTTCGGCGCCAAAACCCAGCGCGCACAGGGCCCGATGCGGCGCGACCTGAGGTGCTGCCAAGACGCCGCGGGGCGTTTCCAACAAAGCTGCGATGGGGGGCGGCTGCTCACCGTGCGCGGCAGCACCTGCCGCTAGTGCTTGTGCGAAGTCTTCGACTTGAAGAGGCGTCTCCACTTTCGGCAGCATCACGGCGGCCAGCCTTTGGAGCGGCATGTGCAGCAGGTCCTGCTCCCACAAGTGCGGTTCGCTGTTCACGCGCAGGATCACGTTCGCGCCGCGGGCCGCCAGTTGTTCCACCGCCGCCCGCGCCATCGGGCGGGCTTCGATCTTGCGATCAGGGGGTATGGCATCTTCTAGGTCGACCACCAGCGCGTCTGCACCACGCTCTGTCGCCTTGGCCAGCAGGTGATTTGCCGTAGCCGGCAAGAAGAGTAAAGACCGCAAGTACCTCAGGCTTGGCCTCAATTGCATTCGATGCCTCCTTGTTGCTGCAGGGCCGCGCACTCATCGGGCGTAGCGCCGAGTTCAAGCAACAGTTCCTTGGTGTGCTGTCCCCGTCGCGGCGCCGCGCGACGGATGCTGCCCGGTGTGCCTTGCAGGCGCGGTGTCACCTGATGCATCACCGTGGGCCCGGTGCCATCATCAGCCTCCAAGCGCACATACACGCCCCGCTGCGCCACGTGCGGGTCGGTGAGCAATTGCGGCGGCGCATAGATTGGCCCAACCGTCACCCCATGCTTTCGAAACAGTGCAAGACAGTCGGCCTGGGTGAGGTCAGCGATAAAGTCGGCCACCATCGCATCGAGCTCTTTGTCGTGGGCTAGGCGTGCGGCATTCGTGGCAAAGCGCGGGTCGTCGAACAGCGCTCCTTGACCAATGGCTTGAAAAATGCGGCGCGCCATGGTGTCGGTGGAGCCGCTCATGGACACCCAAAGACCATCCTTGCAGCGATAGCTGCCGCGTGGGGACGCAATCTTGTGACCCGGTTTGGGGTCTACCCCGGTGGCCGCAAAGGCGCTGACATCCGGGCCCATGATGGCGAGCATCGGCTCTAGCAGCGAGAGGTCCACCACCTGCCCCCGACCACCGCGCACTTCGACTTCCCTCAACGCTGTCAGCGTCGCAAAGGCGCCGGTGATGCCAGTGATCATGTCGGCCATTGCAAGATTGGGCAGTTGCGGCTCGCCATGTTCACCGCGGTGCTTGTGGGCAAAGCCGCTGAAACCTTCAATGAGACTGCCAAACCCGGGCAATTCACGGTATGGGCCGCTCTGCCCCCAGCCCGAAAGTCGCACAATCACCAGGCTTGGTTGGGCCGCCAGCAAAATGTCTGGGCCCAATCCCATGGTCTCTAGAGTGCCCGGCCGGAAGCTTTCGACCAGCACATCAGCGGTGCCGATGAGACGATGCAGCCAGCCGACTGCCTCTGCGTTGCGCAGATCCAGGGCCAGGCTGCGCTTGTTGCGGGCGTAGGTTTGCCACCAGCCGTCAAACCCGTCGGGGTGGTTGGGATGGGTCTCACGCCATTGGCGCAGCGTGTCTCCCGAGCCGGCCGCCTCTACCTTGATGACATCCGCGCCGAAATCAGCCAATTGAAGGGTCAGCATGTTGCCGGCGACCAGTCGCGACAGATCGACAACCCGAACCCCCCGCAAGGGACCCGAGGCCGATGGCTGGAGCTGCTGGATCGGCAGGGCTTGGCAGTCGCTCATTCTTGCTTCAGACCGAGCTGGCGCACCAGCGGGCTCCAAACCTCTTCCTCCTTGCGCAGCAGTTCATTGAAGGCGGGGACGCTGACCTGAAGTGGGTCTGTTTCTACTGCAGCGAAGCGTTGAATGACCTCTGGGTTGGACAGCACCTTGGTCATTGCGGCAGAGATGCGGTCGACCACATCCTTGGGGGTGCCTTTGGGTGCAAAGATGCCGCCGATGGCCGCGATCTGCAGGCCTGGCAGCCCGGCCTCGGCCAGCGTTGGCACATCGGGCAGCGACCCCTCGCGGGCCCTGTCGGTGGTGGCCAGTGCACGCAGTCTGCCGCTCTTGATGTGGGCCATGGCCGCGGTCAGCGAGTCGGTTGCAAAGAGCACCTGGCCGCCCATCAGGTCGGTGAGGGCCGCGCCACTGCCCTTGTAGGGTACGTGGGTGGCCTGCAAACCAGCCCTGCGCAGTACCAGCTCTGTGCCAAGGTGGGTCATTGTGCCTACGCCGGCCGATGCAAAGTTCTGCGGCTTGGCACGCACTGCGGCCAGCAGTTCGGCCAGGGTTTTGGGTGCTGTGGGCGTGTTGGCCACCAGAACAGCAAAGGGTGCGCGCATCACGGGCGCCACCGGGGTGTAGTCGGCCAGGCTGTAGCGGGCGTTCGGATTCATCACCGGAACCACGAAGAGCCCGGCCGTGGATGTGAACAACAGGGTGTAGCCATCTGGCGCCGCGCGGGATACCGACTGATGGCCGAGGATGCCTGAAGCACCCGCCCGGTTCTCCACAACGACGCTCTGGCCCAGCGCCGGGCTCAGGTAACCTGCCAGGAGGCGGGCCATAATGTCGCTGCCAGAACCGGGCCCCTGCGTGACGACAAGGGTGATGGGCTTGTTGGGATAAGTGTCGGCGGTGGCTGGCAGAGTCCACGAAAAAACAAGTGCTGCTGCCAGTAAGGAGCGGCGTAGCGCAGAGTGCATAGGAGTCTCCGGGTTGTTGGGTGATCGCAAGCCTCAGTGTACGGAGATTTATGTGCTGCAGCAAGTATTGCCATGACAAGTAAAAAGCGGGGCTCGTCGAGTGCGTCTGCGCTGCGCCGACACGAGCCAGAGGAATTGATCACCTTTCGGGTGTCGGTGTTGTCGCAGCTGCTGGCGCGCATGGTGGACGGCTCGGTCAGTCAGGAACTGGGGCTGTCCAGTCGCCAATGGCGCGTGTTGGTCATGTTGAACCGGTTGGGGCCGAGCACTTCGGGCCAGGTGGCCGAGGCGACGCGGCTTGATCACAGTCAGGTCAGCAGAGCAAGCTACGAGCTGGTGGAAAAGGGCCTGATCGCTATGCAAAGTGATCAGGCCGACCGCCGACGCCAGCGGCTGTCGCTCACCGCTGCTGCGGTGGACGTGCTGCAACGCGGTATCGTGGGCTCGCAGGCCCGGCAAGGGCGCTTGCGCAGTTGCCTGAGCGATGAGGACTACCGGGTCTTCGGTAAGGTCTTGGCGCTGCTGTCGGCCGAAGCGACGTCCATGATTGAAGAGACTCGCCGGTCCGAGGGGTCTGCGTAGTCAGCATCTGGCGATCTGCATGG
>CANHDQ010000183.1 GCA_947459405.1 Comamonadaceae bacterium | reverse complement strand
CCTGGTTCTCGGCCACGTTTTGCAGCGGCACGTAGGTGCCGGTGTCCCATTTCTCGCGGTTCTGGTCGTGAATGACCGCATGCCGGTGGGTGAAGGTGCCCCGGCCGCTGTCTTCGCCGGACAGGCGCACCGGGTAGCCGCTGGCCACCAGCGATGCAAAGGCCATGTGCTCGCCCATGCCCCAGTCCACGTTGATCTCGCCGCGCCCCATGGCTGCGCGGTCGTCGTACACCTTCTTGACCAGCTGGTGCGGGGCCACGCTGGTCGGAATCGTGGTGATCTTTTCAGCCAGGCGCTTCCACTCGGCCATCGGAATCGCGGTGTCGGCCGCGTCGGTCCATTTCTTGCCGAGGAACGGCGACCAATCGACCGCGTACTTGCTCTTGAAGTTGGTGAGCACCGGATCGACCGTGTGACGGCCAGCATCCATCGCGGCGCGGTAGGCCTTGACCATGTCGTCGCCGAGCGTGGCACCCAGACCCTGCGCGGAGAGCTTGTCTGCATAGAGCCTGCGGGTCCCGGGGTGCTGTGCAATCTTCTTGTACATCAGCGGCTGCGTCAGGCTGGGCGTGTCCTGCTCGTTGTGGCCGAGCTTGCGAAAGCAGGTGATGTCGACCACCACATCGGCACTGAACGCCATGCGGTACTCCAGCGCCAGTTGCGTGGCCAGCACCACCGCCTCAGGATCATCGCCGTTGACGTGCAGCACCGGCGCCTCGACCATCTTGAAGATGTCGGTACAAAAGGCGGTCGAGCGCAGGTCGCGCGGGTCAGAGGTGGTAAAGCCGATCTGGTTGTTGATGATGATGTGCACCGTCCCACCCGTGGAATAGCCACGGGTTTGCGCCAAGCACAGGGTTTCCTGGTTGACGCCCTGACCGCCCACGGCGGCATCGCCGTGCACCAGCACCGGAAGCACCTGCGCGCCTTTGGGATCGCCGCGGCGGTCCATGCGCGCGCGCACCGAACCCTCGACCACTGGGTTGACGATCTCCAGGTGCGAGGGGTTGAAAGCCAGACTCAAGTGCACCGGGCCGCCAGCGGTGGTGACGTCTGAGCTAAAGCCCTGGTGGTACTTGACGTCACCGGCCGGCAGGTCTTCAGGCGCGGTGTGGTCGAACTCGGCAAACAGATCGCCAGGCATCTTGCCCAGGGTGTTGACGAGCACGTTCAAGCGGCCGCGGTGGGCCATGCCGATGACGATTTCCTGCACCCCCTGCTCGCCAGCGCGCTGGATCAGCTCGTCCATGGCCGCGATGAAGCTCTCGCCGCCTTCGAGCGAAAAGCGCTTTTGACCGACGTACTTGGTGTGCAAATAGCGCTCGAGGCCTTCGGCCGCAGTCAGGCGATCGAGGATGTGTTTTTTCTTGTCGGCGTCGAAAACCGGCTTGCTGCGAATGGCCTCAAGCTTTTGCTGCCACCAGCGCTTTTGCGTCATGTCGGTGGTGTACATGTACTCCACGCCGAGCGTGCCGCAGTAGGTTTCACGCAGCGCATTGAGCAGCTCGCGCAAGCTCATGCGGTCCTTGCCAAAGAAGGTGTTGCTGATGTCAAACACCGTTTCCTGATCGGCATCGCCAAAGCCGTAGAAGGACGGCTCAAGTTCGGGGATGGGCGGGCGCTCGGCGCGCTTGAGCGGATCGAGGTCGGCCCATCGCTGGCCGACATTGCGATACGCGGCGATCAGCTGCTGCACGGCCGTGCGCTTGCGACCCATTTCGGCGTCGGCGCTGGCCATCACCACCCGGGTGCCGCCCTGCTTGGCCCGCTGGGCAAAGGCGTTGACCACGGGCAGGTGAGGAATGTCCTTGGCGTGGCTGCCGTCGACCGCCGGCACATGCTGCAGGGCGTCGAAATAGTCGCGCCAGTTGTCGGGCACGCTGCCGGGATTGGCCAGGTAGTTCTCGTACATCTCTTCGACGTAGGGCGCGTTGCCCCCGAAGAGATAGGTATTGCCCTGATAGGCGGCGTAGACGGAGTGAGTCTCGCTCATGATTCGCTGACCTCCGCTTCCCTGCAGGAAGCATTAGCTCGGTTAAAAACACCTCCCGCGACACGGCTGAACCGATTGGCGGATGCGACTGTGGCTTAGGAAGGACCTGTACAGACGTTGCGCCGCAATTGTAGCGGCCTGAAGTTGACGCGGCGATGACGCGTGCAAACTTCAGCAAAGGCCCGTTCAGGCCAGTAAAGGCCAACCAGGCGGCCCAGTGGGCAGCCAAGTGGGCGGCCGCTCATCAGGCGCTCGGCAGGCGCTGGTCAGCTGCGCCTCAGGCGCCGGTCAGGCGCTGCCGGATCTGCTCGAGTGCCGATGGATCGTCCAAAGTGGTGAGGTCACCCGGATCGCGGCCTTCGCACACCGCCTGAATCGCGCGCCGCAGCAGCTTGCCGCTGCGGGTCTTGGGCAGCACGGTGACAAAACGCACCCGGGACGGCCGGGCGACGGCGCCCAGGTCGCCATCGACGCGCTTCATAATCTCGCCCTCAAGCTTGAGCGAGGCCTGCGCATCGCCAATCACGCTCGCATCCTTAAGCACGGCAAAGGCCATGGCCACCTGGCCTTTGAGCGCATCGGCCACACCGACTACGGCCACCTCGGCCACCAGCGGGTGGCCGGAGATCGACTCCTCGATCTCGCGGGTGCCCAGGCGGTGGCCGGCCACATTGATCACGTCGTCGGTACGCCCCAAAATGAAGTAGTAGCCATCTGCATCGCGGATGCCCCAGTCGAAGGTGCTGTAAACCATCTTGCCCGGCACGCTTTGCCAGTAGGTCTTGACGTAGCGCGCATCGTCGCGCCAGACGGTTTGCATAAAGCCCGGCGGCGTCGGCCCCTCGATGCAGACCACGCCCTTTTGGTTGGGCTCGGTGAGCTCCTGCCCGGTCGCTTCGTGCAACAGCTTGACCCGGTAGCCATACATGGGGATGCCGGGGCTGCCAAAACGTGGCTGCTTGCGCTCGACTGCATTGGCCAGCGTGAGGATGGGCCAGCCGCTCTCGGTCTGCCAGTAGTTGTCGATGATGGGCACGCCCAGCCCGTCACTGATCCAGCGTGCGGTGGGCTCATCGAGCGGCTCGCCGGCAAGAAAGAGCCCGCGCAAGCTGCGCAGGTCGTGCTTTTTGAGCAGCGCAGGGTCCTGCTTTTTAAGCACGCGCACCGCCGTTGGCGCGCTGAACATGCCCGTGACCTTGTACTTCTCGACCAGACTCCACCAGATCGCACCGTTGGGCTGGCCGTCCATGCCCTGGGTGGGCAGGCCCTCGTACATGATGGTGGCCATCCCTGCAATCAGCGGGCCGTAGATGATGTAACTGTGCCCCACCACCCAGCCGATGTCGCTGGTTGAGAAGAAGGTCTCGCCCGCGCGGCCGTCAAAGATGTGTTTCATCGAGGCGGCCAGCGCCACTGCGTAGCCGCCCGTGTCGCGCTGCACCCCCTTGGGCTTGCCCGTGGTGCCCGAGGTGTAGATGGTGTAGCTGATCTCGGTCGACTCCATCGGCTGGCAGGGCACCTGGGCGTCGATGAGGCGCTCCCGCAGGTCCGACCAAAGGTGGTCGCGGCCATCGACCCTGGCCATCGGCGCCAAGGCGCGATCGGCCAGCAGCACCGCTTCGGGCTTGTGCGCCGACAGGGCAATGGCCTCGTCCAGCAGCGGCTTGTAGGCAATGGCTTTGCCGCCGCGCGAACCGCCATCGGCACTGACGATCAGCTTGGGCTGCGCATCCTCGATGCGCGAGGCCAGCGAGCCGCTGGCAAAACCGCCAAACACGACGCAGTGGATGGCACCGATGCGCGCGCAGGCGAGCATGGCGAAGGCCGCCTCGGCAATCATCGGCATATAAATCAGCACCCGGTCGCCCTTGACAACACCCAGATGCTGCAAGGCCGCCGCCATGCGCTGCACCTCCCGATGCAACTGCGCGAAGCTGTAGACCACTTCGCTGCCCGTCTCGGTCGACACCGCGATCAGGGCCGCCTGGTCAGCCCTGGAGGCCAGATGCCGGTCCACCGCGTTGTGGCACAGATTGGTCTGCCCGCCTTCGAACCAATGGGCAAAAGGCGGCGTGTCCCAATTGCAGATGCGTTGGGGCGGGACAAACCAGTCGATCAGGCGGGCCTGCTCGGCCCAGAAGGTCTCTGGCTGCTCCAGCGATTGTCGGTAAAAGTCAGCGTAGCTCAGGCTCGGTTCGGTGCGCATGCCTTGTCTCCAGAAAGTCTAGGGTCGGTTCAGATTTTCACAACGATACGCCCGCGCACCTTGCCCTGCATCAGGAGCTGCGCGTGCTCGATCGCCTGCTCCAGGCCGATCTCACAGGTCATGGCCTCGAGCTTGGCCGGATCGAGGTCGCGGGCCAAGCGCTGCCAGGCCTCCTCCCGGCGCGCCAGCGGCGCCATCACGCTGTCGATACCCTGCAAGCGCACGCCGCGCAAGATGAAGGGCATCACCGTGGCGGGGAAATCGGCACTTTGCGCCAGCCCGCAGGCTGCAACTACCCCGCCGTAACGGGTCTGGGCACAGGCATTGGCCAGGGTGTGCGAGCCCACGGCGTCGACCACACCGGCCCAGCGCTCTTTCTGCAAGGGCTTGCCAGGCGCGGCCAGGCTCGCGCGCTCGATCACCTCAGCAGCGCCCAGGCCTTTCAGATAGGTCTGCTCATCGGCCTTGCCGGTGGCCGCGACCACGGTGTAGCCCAGCGAGGACAACAAGGCCACGGCCATGCTGCCCACACCGCCAGTGGCACCGGTCACCAGCACCTCGCCGGCGTGCACGCCGCCGTCCTGCAAGGCCATCACGCACAGCATGGCGGTGTAGCCAGCCGTACCGATGGCCATGGCCTGGCGCGTGCTCATCGACGCAGGCAGCCTCACCAGCCACTGGCCTTGCAGGCTGGCCCGCTCGGCGAGCAAGCCCCAGCGCGTCTCGCCAAGCCCCCAGCCGTTGTGGATGAAGCGATCGCCGACTTGCCAGTCGGGATGGGTGCTCGAGAGCACCACGCCAGCGCCGTCGATGCCGGCCACCATGGGCCACAGCCGCACCACAGGGCTCTTGTTGCAGATCGCCAGCCCATCCTTGAAATTGAGCGTCGAATACTCCACACGCGCCTGCACATCGCCCGGCGGCAAGCTCGCCTCATCGAGCTGCACCACGGCTGCGCCAAAGGTCTGCGCTTGCTGGCTCAATTGCAAGGCTTTGAACATGACGAATCTCCTGCGTGGGTGGAACGGTGGCACCGCCTCTGAAGCACGGGCTCGGCCATTATCTGAAAGGGTCTTGCGGCTGGCTGACGCCGGCAGGCGCTTTAACGGCCGCCCGAGACATCGAGCAGCGCCATGGTGGTGTAGCTGGCCGCATCGGAGAGCAGCCAGACGATGGCCTGCGCCACCTCGAGCGCCTGCCCGCCACGCTGCATCGGCACCTGGTGGGCCAGATCACGCACCCGATCCGGCAAACCGCCGGAGGCGTGGATTTGCGTCTCGATCAGGCCCGGGCGCACCGCATTGACACGCACACCTTCGCCGCCGACCTCCTTGGCCAAGCCCACCGTCATGGCATCGATGGCCGCCTTGGCCGCCGCATAGTCGACATACTG
>CANHDQ010000182.1 GCA_947459405.1 Comamonadaceae bacterium | reverse complement strand
ACTGCTCTGTCCCCAACCGATTGGACCTCGGGACAGACCAGGCCGCAGAACCGCCCTGTCCCCACCCGAACAACCGCCTTGCCCCCCACTGACTAAAACATGCTGCGCTGGATGATCGTCATCTTCCTGGCTTTGGTGGTGCTCAGCTGGCTGACCCCCTGGCTCAACAAGCTCGGCGTCGGCAAGCTGCCCGGCGACCTGCGCTTTAAGCTGTTCGGGCGCGAGTGGTATTTGCCCCTGGCCAGCACGGTGCTGCTGAGCTTTGTGGCCAGCCTGATTTCCATGCTGATCTGAAGTTTCGGCGATCAGGCCTTGGGGCTGGACGCGATCTGCGCCAGCGCTGCAATGCGCGCCTGGCGCAGCCGCTCGCCGATGCGCGGGCCCGACAGGCCTTGGGCCTGGGCCTGCTCGGCAATTTGCGCAGCAGGCACCTGCTGGGCCAACTGCAGCGCCTGCATCAGTCGCTGGCGCTGGGGGTATGCGCTGTCTTGTTTGCCCAGCCGCCCGCGCGCATCGCACCAGCAGGCCAACAGGGCATTTTCAAAACGCTCGGGCTTGCGCAGCGCATCGCAGCGCTCGAGCAGGCGCACCAGGGCCGCTGCGCCCAGACTCAGGCTTTGGTGGATGTGCCCATGCTCGCGCGTGACCACCTCGGCCAGTTCGCGGCAATCGTTGGGCACGCGCAGGCGCTCACACAGCGTGCGCAGCAAACGCACGCCGCGCTCCTCGTGCCCGATGTGGCGCGGCAGCCGATCGGCCGGTGTCTGGCCCTTGCCCAGGTCGTGGGCCAGGCAGGCAAAGCGCACGGCCAGCGGCGCGTTGAGCTCAGCGGCCTGATCGAGCACCATCATGAGGTGAACCCCGGTATCAATTTCCGGATGGTGCTCGGGCGTCTGTGGCACACCCCACAGCCGATCGACCTCGGGCAGCAGCCGCGCCAGCGCACCGCAGTCGCGCAGCACCTGAAAAAATCTCGAGGGCTGGGTCTGCATCAAGGCGCGCGCGAGTTCTTGCCACACCCGCTCGGGCACCAGGTGATCGACCTCGCCCGCTTCGACCATTTCGCGCATGAGGCCCAGCGTTTCGGGCGCAATCGAAAAGTCGATGAAACGCGCCGCAAAACGCGCCACGCGCAAGATGCGCACCGGGTCTTCGGCAAAGGCGGGCGTGATGTGACGCAGCAAGCGCGCCTGCAAGTCTTTGCGCCCGCCATACGGGTCAACGATTTGACCGGCCTCGTCTTGTGCGATCGCATTGACGGTCAGGTCGCGCCGGCCCAGGTCTTGCTCGAGCGTCACGCCAGGGGCCGCATGCACCGAAAAGCCGTGGTAGCCCGGCGCGGTCTTGCGCTCGGTGCGGGCGAGCGCATATTCCTCACGCGTCTGCGGATGCAGGAAAACCGGAAAGTCCTTGCCAACTGGCAGGTAGCCCAGGGCGGTCAGCTCCTCGGGCCGGGCGCCCACCACGACCCAGTCGCGGTCGTGCACTGGCAAGCCCAACAGGGCATCGCGCACCGCACCGCCGACCTGGTAGATCTTCATGGAGCCAAGTTTAGGCGCTGCATTGCGCCGGGGGCGGCGCTCTCAAGGCCTTAGCGGCTTTGCCGATAGGCCATCAAGCCGCTGCGCCCGCCCCGGTGGCCCAGATAGGTCGGGGCGATGGCCATCAGCGCCGTGGGTGTGATGCCCAGCGCCTGCAAACCCGGGTGGTGCCCGGTAGCCACGTTGGGCACGGTCAGCGAGTCCAGGTTGTCGCGGCTGAGCAGCGGCGGGCCGGGCATGAGCTCCATCAGCCGGGCCTGCACGCGTGCCAGGGCATCGGGCAGCGCAAAAACCGGCCGGCCCCGGCCGCCAGCGGCGCCGCTGATGCGACCGGCCAGGCTCACCAGTTCGGCCAGGGTGTAAGCCTCCGGGCCAACGGCTTCGTAGGTCTGCCCGATGCTAGAGGCCGCGTGGGGGCCGCTCAAGCAGGCCACGATGGCCGCCGCGACATCTTCCACCCAGACCGGCTGCAAGCGGGCATGGGCGCCGGCCAGCGGCACCACGGGCACAAGGCGCTGAAGGTCGGCGAAGGTGTTGAGGAACTTGTCTTCGGCGCCAAAGATCACGCTCGGGCGGATCAAGGTGAGGTCGAGGCCGGCCTGGTGCAGCACCTGCTCGCCGCGTGATTTGCTGCGCAGGTACATCGAGGGCAGCGCGGCGGGGTTGCGGATGTCGGCGCCCAGCGCGCTGATGTGCACCACGCGCCGAACGCCGCTGGCCTGGCAGGCGCGGGCGAGCTTTTCGGGCAGCTGCACATGGGCGCGCTCGAAGTCGGCTTGGCTGCCTTGCAAAATCGCCACCAGGTTGACCACCGCATCGTGCCCGGCCACCAGTTCGGTCAGCCGCTGGCCGTCGTGGATGTCGGCCTCGATCAGTTGCAGGCCCGGCAAAGTGGCTACGGCCCCGGCCGCGCTGCGCCGACGGGTCGGCACGGTCAGGGCGATGTTCTGACGCGTGAATTTTTCACACACATGCCGGCCCACAAAGCCAGTGCCACCGAGGACGAGAACTTTTTTCACCATGGCAGCCATTGTGCCGCCGGGCGGTTTGTTGAGGAGGCTGTGGGGTATCGGCCAAAGCCGCGCCCTGCTGCGGGCCGGTGCCGCAGGGCAGGCGGCGCAGCCCATCGCGACAGCAGGGCGTTCAGGGCATCTTGGCGTCGACCGGGCCGGCGTTGGCCTCACGCGGCCCGACACGGCCTAAGCGGGCCCTGAGCGACTGCGGCTGGCCGCTGAGCAGGGCTGCATAGATGGTGGCGTTGGAGAGCACTTTCTTGACGTAATCGCGCGTCTCGTGAAAGGGCACGTTCTCGGCCCAGATTGCACCGTCGAGCACCGGCCCGTTGCGCCAGCTTCTGGGCCGGCCGGGGCCGGCGTTGTAGGCGGCGGCGGCCAGGGCCATGGAGCCGCCGAAGTCGTCGAGCGCGCGCTTGAGGTAGGCCGTGCCGATCGTCAGGTTGATGTCGCGGTCGTTGATCTGGTGCGGCGCAAAACCATGGAGGCCGATGTGCCGCGCGGTTTCGCGGGCGGTCGCCGGCATGATCTGCATCAGCCCCGAGGCGCCGACATGCGAGCGTGCGTCCATGATGAAGCGGCTTTCCTGACGGATCAGTCCGTAGACATAGGCCGCATCGAGGCCGACTTCGCGGGTGCGCTTGAGCACGGCCTCGCGCATCGGTGTGGGAAAGCGCTGCTCGATATCGATCTCGGCGCGGGTGCGCTCGCTGCTGTTGATGCAGCGGTCCCATACGGCGCGGTCGCAAGCCAGTTGCGCTGCTGCCAGCATCTCGCGATCGCTCAACCCGCCCGGGCGATGCAGATTGACGCTGTAGTTCCATTCGCGCACGCCGTCGTTGCGCAAGCCGATGGCAATCGCATGCAGCGCGCGCTGCAGCCCCGGGTTTTGCAAGGCCGCGTCGCGCTCGGCCTGCGTCAAGGGGGCCGGTTTGGCGGGCAGGGTGATACGCATGCCCAGCTCCTCGAGCGCGAGCTGCTCATAAAAGCCGCGCACCGAGGCGATCGACTGCAGCAGCACGAGTGCCTGCGCCCGCTGCGGCGCCACGGCAGCTGCGGTCGAACCGGGCGCCGACGACAGCGGCCCAGGATGCGGGCCTGGGGCTTCGGCGGCGGTCGAGGTGCCAGCCGAAGTGCCGGTGGCAGGCGCGGTGGCCATCAAGGCCTTGGCGCGCCAGAACACCCAGGTCGGCTCGCGCGCGGCTGACTCGCTCATCGCAGCAATGGCAGAAAGCACCTGCGGCCAGTTGGGCTCGTTGCCGGCGCGTAGGGCGGCGCGCGCTTTCCAGGCCAGCATGTCGTCGCTCAGATCGCCCAGCCGGCTCACTTTAGAAAAGTGCTCGAGCGCCTCGCGCTCAAGCCGCATCGCCGAGCGCCGGCCGATGCTGCCCCAGACCCAGTTGCGCTCCTCGGCGCTGAGCTGCGTGCCCCATTTTTTATTGAGCTGCTCTATAGCCGCCGCCATGTCCTCGCCGGCCAGGCGCAGCAGGGCCAGGGTCACCAGTTCCTTGCGCTGGCGTGAAATCGCCACCGACTTTTCGCGCAGGAAGCGCGCCGGATCGTTTTGCACCTGCGCGAGCAAGGCGGCCGCGTCGGGCGCCACGATGTCGATCGCCTCACGCGCCGCGCGGGCGCGGTTGGCCTCGACCGCCAGCCTGGCCTTGCGCCAGATCTCCACCGCGGGGAGCTGGCGGTCTTCGTAGAGCAGCCGGGCAGCGCCTTTGCAGCCATCGTCGGCATCGCGCTGGGCATGCCAGAGGCGCCGCACCTCCTCGGCCAGACGCGCGCCCGAGGCGCTGCGGTTGCGCAAATGCTCGACCCACAGCGCGTAACAGCGCACCTCGGGGTCGTCGTTCATGCGGTAAAGCGTCAGCTCGGTCTGGAAATTGAGCCAGTCGCGGCGCTGGCCCAGCAGCAAGAGCCAGTCGTTGCGCAGCCGGTCTTCGTGGTAGCTGCCCGCCCAGCGCGCAAGGAAGGCGCGCACTTGCTCAGGACTCGCTTCGCCCAGACGCAGACGCAGGTCCCAATAGCCCACCCAGGGCTCGAGCAGATGACCGCGCACCTGCGGCAGCAGGGCCTGCAAGCGGGCTTTGTCGCTGCGGTCGAAGGCCTGCCGGGCATCGAGCACGGCCTGGTCGGCCGCGCTCAGAGTGGCGGTGGGGTTTTGTGCAAGGACGGCCTGCCCGGCCAGCAGTATGGCCAGGGACGTGGTCAGGAGCGCAGCCAAGCGACAGCTTTTGACAAAAATTTTCGTTAGCATGGGGCCATTATGGACAAACAAAGTGCCCGCAAATCCCTGATCGAGAAAAGGCTGAACCTGCCCGACCGCTTGCAGCGCGCCGAGATGCTTCAGCGCGTGCTGCGCATCTGGCTGGTGGGCCGTCCCGACACCGTGATCGGGGCGTACTGGCCGATCAAGGGCGAGTTCGATCCCTTGCCTGCGCTTTACCGCTGGCAGGAAGACGCCTTGCTGGCCCCGTCTCTGGGCGGCTGGCCGGTCAGCGCCGATGCACCGCCCATGGCCGGTGACAGCCTGGCCAAGCAGCTGCCCCGCAAAATCGGTCTGCCGGTGGTCAACAAGCAAACGCGCACCCTGAGCTTTCATGCCTGGTATCCCGGCTGCCCCATGGCCGAAGACGCCTATGGCATCCCCAAACCCAAAGACACCGAGGAGGTGGTGCCCACCGTGCTGCTGGTGCCCTGCGTGGGCTGGGGCCCGGGTGGCTACCGCTTGGGCTACGGCGGCGGCTTTTACGACCGCACCTTGGCCAGCTACACCCCCAAGCCGGTGACCGTGGGCCTGGGCTACAGCCTCGGCGCTTTGCCCGATCTGCAGCCCGAACCCCACGACGTGCCGCTCGATGCCATCTTGAGCGAGCAGGGCGTGGCCTGGCCGGGCTGAGACGACGAGCGCTCACGAAAAAACCCCGCCCAGTTGCCTGAGCGGGGTTTGATTTCTACTAAATCTCAACTGGCGCGAAGGCCAGTGGGGAATTAGAAGGTGTGGACAACGCCAGCCACAGTGCGGGTGCGCTTGGCTTGAGTCGT
>CANHDQ010000181.1 GCA_947459405.1 Comamonadaceae bacterium | reverse complement strand
GCACGGGTGCGGGTGCGGGTGCGGGTGGCGGTGGCGGTGGCGGTGGCGGTGGCGGTGGCGGTGGTGGTGGTGGTGGCGGTGGTGGTGGTGGTGGCGGTGGTGGTGGTGGTGCGGGTTGGGGTTCGGGAGCAGGAGCTGGAGCAGGCGCAGGCGCGGGCGCGGGCGCGGGTGGCGCCGGTTCAGGGGGAGCGGGCACCATCACGATCTCAGCGGCTTGCGCCGCGGCCGCAGCCTGGCCCGCCAACTCCGGGGTGGCCGGCGAGGGCATCAGGGCTGCGGTCAACGTGGGCAGGCTGGCTGGCTGAGCCGCCGGGGGGAGGCTCGGCTCTGGTGCGGCCAGCGCTGGGCTGGGCGTGGGCCGCGTTGCTGCAGCGGCAGCCGCCGTCGTCGTCGCCGGCCCAGGTTGGGCCGCCCCGGCGCCTGCCGCTGGCTCGATGACCCGGGTGCTCAGCGCCGGGGCCTCCTGGGCGTCCCAAGCGCTGTCCATGCGCATCCATATCGGCGCGGCCAGCAGCAGCCAAAGGTGCAGCGCGCCGACCAAGCCCGTCAGCGCCAGGGCCGTCGGCCATGGCGGCGCGCCGGTGCGGTTTGGCGAAGCGTTAAGCTTGAGGTTTTTGGCCCCGATCATGAAGGTGGTCGCTTTGACTCGGTGGGCCCTGTGCCCGGATCAACCATGAAACTTGCAAGCTACAAGGACGGATCTCGCGATGGCCAGTTGGTGGTCGTCTCGCGCGATCTTTCGATGGCCCATTATGCGACCGACATCGCCCTGACCCTGCAGCAGGTTCTCGACGACTGGAATTTTCTCTCGCCCCAGTTGCAGGATCTGTACCAGACCCTCAACCTGGGCAAAGCCCGCCATGCTTTTGCGTTTGAGCCGCAGCGCTGCATGGCCCCTTTGCCGCGGGCTTACCAGTGGGCCGATGGTTCGGCTTACATCAACCATGTGGAGCTGGTGCGCGCGGCGCGTGGCAGCCAGGTGCCGGCAACGTTTTATACCGACCCGCTGATGTACCAGGGCGGCAGCGACGATTTCTTGGGGCCCTGCGATCCGGTGGTCTGCCCCGACGAGGCTTTCGGGATCGACTTTGAGGCCGAGTTGGCGGTCGTCACCGGTGATGTGCCCATGGGCAGCAACGCCGAGCGCGCGCTCGAGGGCGTGCGCCTGCTCATGTTGGTCAACGACGTCTCGCTGCGCAACCTCATCCCCGACGAGCTGGCCAAGGGCTTTGGATTTTTGCAGAGCAAGCCGGCCACTGCCTTCAGCCCGGTGGCCGTCACCCCGGACGAGCTGGGCGAGGCTTGGCAGGGCGGGCGCGTCCACCTGACGCTGCAGTCGATCTGGAACGGCCGCAAGGTCGGCCTGTGCGACGCGGGCGCCGACATGACCTTTGACTTCGGGCAGCTCATTGCCCATCTGTGCAAAACGCGCAATGTGCGCGCCGGCAGCATCATCGGCAGTGGCACGGTCAGCAACCGCGGCATTGAGGAAAACGGCCGCAAGAGCTGGCCCAAAGGCTACAGCTGCATTGCCGAGAAACGGGCGATCGAGACCATCGTCGACGGCCAGCCGAGCACGGCCTTCATGAAGTTCGGCGACACCATCCGCATCGAGATGAAGGGCCGCGACGGGCAGAGCATCTTTGGTGCCATCGACCAGACCATCGCCGCCTTGCAGCCGACCTGATTGCGGCGGCCGCAGCGGGCGGGCTCGGGCTGGGCTTTAGTCCGGCCAGGTGCGGGCAAGCTCCTTGATGCCGCGCAGCATCATCTCCACGGCGATGCTCACCAGGATCAGGCCCATCAGGCGCTCGAACGCGCCGATCACCCGCTCGCCCACCCGTTGCTGCAGCTTTTCGGCCAGCAGCAGAACCATCGCGCACACGAGCATCGTCACGGTCAAGGCCGCCACCCATTCGAGGCGGCGTTCCGGCGCCTGGCTGACCAGCAGCAGCACGGTGGCCAGAGCCGAGGGCCCGGCCAGCGCCGGGATGGCCAGCGGCACGATCAGCGGTTCATGGCTGGGCACCGGGCCGTCTGGCGGCGTCGGTGGCGCAAAAATCATGCGCAGCGCGATCAAGAAGAGCACCAGGGCGCCCCCGATTTGCAGCGATACGTCCGACAGGCTCATTGCCCGCAGGAAGGCCTGCCCCGCGAACATGAAGGCCAGCAGCACCGCAAAAGCAATCAGCACCTCGCGCAAGATCACCCGGCTGCGCCGCTGGGCCGGTACGGCTTTGAGGCTGTTGACGAAGATGGGGATATTGCCCAGGGGGTCCGTGATCAGCAGGAGCAAGATGGTGGCCGAGGCAAAACTGTGTTCCATGGCGGGCAGGGAGGGTCGGGACGGGCCGGCCGGCACAGGCCGATTTGATCGGGGCCGCAAATTGGGCCTCGACCGGCTGGTTTTTGAGGGCCTGTCAGCTTAGCAAAGCCGGCGTTTGTTTTTGTGTGATCGTGTATGAAAACGGCGCACCAAGTCGCCCAGCCATTGCACAATGGACGACTTGCGGCGGTGCGCAAGCCGTCGGGTTCGGGCTTACGAATGGAGGGTTGCGATCATGGGGCAAAGCAATGCGGCCGGCTTTGGCGACTTTGGCAAGTGGGTGCCAGGATTTGAGTTCCTGCAGAGCCTGACCAAGCCGGCTCAGGCCTCGGCTGGCGCTGGGCCAGCCTTGGGAGGCTGGGTGGCGCCGACCTTGAGCGTCGAAGACCTGGACAAGCGCATCGCCGAGCTCAAGGCTGTCCTCTTTTGGCTCGAGCAAAACGGCACCGCACTGAAGGCGACGATCCAGGCGCTGGAGGTGCAGAAGATGACGCTTGTCGCCCTCAAGGGCATGAATGTCAGTCTGCAGGACATGGCCCAGGCCTTTAGCGTCAAGGCCCCCGCCGCTCCCGCCGCAGCTGCCACAGCTCAGGCCGGTGCCCAGCCCGCGGCGCCAGCGGCCGAGCCAGCGCCCAAGCCGCGCCGCCAGGCCGCCAAGACGCGTGCCGCGTCGGCCGCCAAGGCAGCGCCCGCAGCCCCCGGCCCGGTCGATCCGATGCAGTGGTGGGGCGCGCTGACCCAGCAGTTTCAGCACATTGCGCAAGCGGCGGTGGCCGACGCGCAGAGCCGCAAAAGCGCCGATGCGCCGGCGGCGCAGGCCGGCAGTGCCTCGCCTGCGGCCAAGCCGGCGCGCAAGGGACAAGCGGCCAAGCCTCGCAAGGCGCCGTGAGCAAGCTCTTTGCCTACGGCCATGCCACCCATCCTCAGTGGCCGATGGCCGCTGCGCTGGTGCTGGCGCAGCTGCGCGCGGCCATGGCCAAGCCCGACCATGTGAGCGCGCCCAATCTGGGACTGATCTACATCACCGACCACTATGCGGTGCATGCGCAGGACATCCTCGACCACTTGAGCGCGCAGCTGCCCGAGGTGGTCGATTGGTCGGGCACGGTCGGCGTGGGCATTGCGGCCAACAACGTGGAGTACTTTGACGAGCCGGCCGTGGCGGTCATGCTGTGCCAGTTGCCCAGCGAGCAGTACCGGGTGTTTTCAGGCGTGGCGCCGCTGCCTGTCGCCGATCGCTTCCAGGCGCACACTGCCTTGGTGCACGCCGATCCGGGGCAGCCCGATCTGGCCGATCTGGTGGCCGAGATGGCTCAGCGCACCAGTGGCCACTACCTCTTTGGCGGTCTGTCGGCCAGCCGCAGCGCGCAGGTGCAGTTTGCGCAAAGTGCCCACGGCCATGTGCGCGGCCAGGGCGCGGCCGGCGGCGTGTTTGCCGGCGGACTCAGCGGTGTCGCCTTTGGCCCCGGCGTGCCCTTGATCTCGCGTGTGACGCAGGGATGCCAGCCGGTTTCGCCCGAGCGCGTGATCACGGCCTGTGACGGCCATGTGGTGCTTGAGCTCGACGGCCAGCCGGCCTTGCAGATCCTGCTGGCCGATCTGGGCATCACGCTCGATGAGCCGCAGCCGGCGCTGGCCAAGGTGCGTCGCACCCTGGTGGGCTTGCGGGCTGCGGCCCAGGCCAGCGATGTCCAGCGTCGGGCCGGTCAGTTCGGTCAGGACACCTGGGTGCGCCACATCATCGGGCTCGATCCTGCACGCCAGGCGCTGGCGCTGGCGCAGAGCACCGAGGTGGGCATGCGGCTGAGTTTTTGCGAGCGCAACACGGCTGCTGCACGCGCCGACCTGGTCCGCATTTGTGCCGAGATCCGCGAAGAGGTGGAGGCGGCCCGCCTGCCGCTGGAGGCAGCGCAGGCGATGCAGGCGCCGCCCTTGCTGTCTGAGCCGCATCTGGCCAGAGGCATGGCCGGCGCCATCTATGTGAGCTGCTCGGGCCGTGGCGGACCGCATTTTGGCGGGCCCAGCGCCGAGCTGCAGATCGTTCGGCGTGCGCTGGGCGACGTGCCCTTGATCGGTTTTTTTGCGGCCGGCGAAATCGCCGAGAGCCACATTTACGGCTACACCGGGGTGCTCACCGTGTTTGCTGCCTCGGCTTGAGGCAGCTACTGAGCAGCAGGCCTTTTGAACAGACCACAGATCACAAAACATAGAACACACAGGCACAGACCATGAAGCTCTACATTGCCAACAAGAACTACTCGTCCTGGTCGCTGCGCCCTTGGGTGCTGATGCGCACCTTGGGCATGGCTTTCGAAGAAGAACTCAGGCCCTTCCCCATGGGTGGCGGCGCCAGCGGGTTTGAGGCGTTCTCGCCCAGTGCCAAGGTGCCCTGCCTGCACGATGGCCAGCAGGTCGTCTGGGACAGTCTGGCGATCACCGAGTACCTGGCCGAGCGGCAGGCGGCGGTTTGGCCAGCCGATGCCGGCGCACGCGCCTGGGCGCGCTGCGCGGCCGCTGAAATGCATGCGGGCTTTTCGACCTTGCGCAACATCTGCTCCATGAATTGCGGCTTGCGCGTGGCCTTGGCTCCAGAAGCCCTCAAAGACGTGGCGGCCGACTTGCAGCGGCTGCAGACCTTGTGGAGCCAGGGCCTGGAGCGTTTCGGCGGCCCTTTTTTGGCCGGCCCCTCGTTTACCGCAGTCGACGCCTTCTTTTGTCCGGTGGCATTTCGCGTGCAGACCTTTGCGCTGCCGCTGTCTGAGGCCTGCGGCGCCTACGTGAGGACCTTGCTCGACTTGCCGGCCATGAAGGAGTGGTATGCCAGCGCCTTGCAAGAGCCGTGGCTCGAGCCGTTGCACGATGCGCACACCTTGGCCCATGGGCAGCTGCTGGCCGATTTGCGCCGCCCTTGATGGCCGATGCGCCCCGCCGCCCCCGGTCGGGCTGCGGGCAAGGCAGGCTTAGGGGCCGCGCGCCCTGTCTGCCTTGAACTGCGCAGTCCAGGCGCTGAGCTGCCCGGCCTCGAGCGCTTGCCGGATTTCACGCATCAGGTTGAGGTAATAGTGCAGGTTGTGAATGGTGCTGAGCATGGGGCCGAGCATCTCGCCGCAGCGATCGAGGTGGTGCAGATAGGCCCGGCTGAAGCCTTCGCGCCCGCCTTGCTCCCAGGCCAGCCCCGAGGCACCGGCGCAGGCGTAGCAGGTGCAGCTTGGATCGAGCGGCTGCGGATCGCTCTTGTGGCGGGCGTTGCGCAGCTTGAGGTCGCCGTAGCGCGTAAAGACGGTGCCGTTGCGCGCGTTGCGTGTGGGCATGACGCAGTCGAACATATCCACGCCGTCGGCCACGCCCTGCACCAGGTCTTCAGGCGTGCCCACGCCCATCAGGTAGCGCGGCTTGTGGGCCGGCAGCCGGTGCGGCGTGTGCGCCATGATCTGCCGCATCAACTCCTT
>CANHDQ010000180.1 GCA_947459405.1 Comamonadaceae bacterium | reverse complement strand
TACCGGATGGGTGACTTTTATGAGCTGTTCCATCAAGACGCGATCAAGGCCGCTGAACTGCTCGACATCACGTTGACCACCCGCGGGCACTCGGCCGGTGAGCCGATCCGCATGGCGGGAGTGCCCTTTCATTCGGTTGACGGCTATCTGGCTCGGCTGGTCAAGCTTGGTGAGTCGGTGGCCATATGTGAGCAAGTGGGCGAGGTGGGCAGCTCCAAGGGGCCGGTCGAGCGCAAGGTGGTGCGGGTGATCACGCCGGGCACGCTGACCGAGTCGGAGCTGATGGGCGACAAGAGCCAATCTCTGCTGCTGTCCATCCACCAGGGTCCGCGCAACCGCTGCGGGCTGGCCTGGCTCAGCGTGACGCAGGCGCAGGTGCAACTGGCCCAGTGCGAGGGGCAGGATCTGGCCGCATGGATCGGCCGCATCGGCCCGAGCGAGATCATTCACAGCATCGAGGTCACACCGGCTTTTGAGGCGCAGATCAAGGCGGGGTTGTCCGAGGGCCCCTGCCCTCTGACGGCCAGGCCGCACTGGGCCTTTGACGCGGCACTGGGTGAGCGCCGCTTGCGCGAGATTTTGGGCGCCGCCTCGCTACAGGCCTGGAACGCCCAAGACTTGCCCGAGGCCCACGCAGCCGCCAGCGCCCTGCTGGCCTACGCCGAGCACACCCAGGGCCGGCCACTGTCGCACATCGGCCGGCTGCAAGTGCTCAGCTCGGACGAATGGATTGAGCTGCCCCCCAGCACGCGGCGCAACCTGGAGCTGACGCAAACCCTGCGCGGCGAGAGTGCGCCCACCTTGTTCTCACTGATGGACAGCTGCGTCACCAGCATGGGCAGCCGCCTCCTGCGCAGCTGGCTGCTCAGCCCGCGCCGACAGCGCGAGCAAGCCCGATCGCGCCACGATGCCATCGACTGGTTGCGCGCCGGGCCGCAGGCCGAGCTACGCGCCCAACTCAAGGGCAGCTCTGATGTCGAACGCATTGGGGCCCGCGTGGCCCTCAGGCAAGCGCGGCCGCGTGAGCTGGTGGCCCTGCGGCGCAGCCTGGAGCAGGCCCACGCCCTGCGTGAGCAGTTGGCCGGCCGCCCGCTGCCCGCATTGATTGGCGCCATGGTCGAGGCGCTGCATGCGCCGCCCGCCTGCGCCGACCTGCTGCAGCGCGCCTTGCTCGACGAGCCTTCGGTACAGGTGCGCGAAGGTGGGGTGATACGGGATGGCCACGACAGCGAGCTCGATGAATTGCGGTCGATCGAAAGCAACTGCGATGCCTTTTTGATCGACCTGGAAACCCGCGAGCGCAGCCGCACCGGTATTGCCAACCTGCGGGTGCAATTCAACCGGGTGCACGGCTTTTACATCGAGGTCACCCAGGGGCAACTCGACAAGGTGCCCGACGACTACCGGCGCCGCCAGACGCTCAAAAATGCCGAGCGCTTCATCACGCCTGAGCTCAAAGCCTTTGAAGACAAGGCCTTGTCGGCCCAAGAGCGCGCACTGGCGCGAGAAAAATGGCTCTACGAGCAATTGCTTGATGGCTTGCAGCCCTACATCCCGGCTTTGAGCGCACTGGCCCAAGCCCTGGCCACCATCGATGCGCTGGCCGCGCTGGCCGAGCGTTCGCTCGCGCTGCGCTGGTGCCGCCCGGTCTTTGTGCGCGAGCCCTGCATCTCGATCAGCCGCGGACGCCATCCGGTGGTCGAGGCCCGGCTGGCCGAGCTGGGCTCGGGCGACTTCATTGCCAACGACTGCCGGCTCGACGGCAAGACCCGCATGCAGATCATCACCGGACCCAATATGGGCGGCAAGTCGACCTATATGCGGCAGGTGGCCCTGATCGTGCTGCTGGCCAGCATCGGCTCTTATGTGCCAGCCGACGACTGTCAGCTCGGCCCGATCGATGCGATCCACACCCGAATCGGCTCGGCCGACGACCTGGCCAATGCCCAGTCAACCTTTATGCTCGAGATGACCGAAGCCGCGCAGATCCTGCACACGGCCACGGCGCAGTCGCTGGTGCTGATGGACGAGATCGGCCGCGGCACCTCGACCTTCGACGGGCTGGCGCTGGCAGGCGGTATCGCCACGCACCTGCACAACAAGACGCAGGCTTTCACCCTGTTTGCGACGCACTACTTCGAACTGACCGAGTTTGCGGCCAAGCACCACGGCGCGGTCAATGTGCATGTCAGTGCGGTCGAATCGGGCGCTGACATCGTGTTCATGCACCAGATCGAGCCCGGGCCAGCCAGCCGCAGCTACGGCATAGCGGTGGCGCGCCTGGCCGGTGTGCCGGCCCCCGTGGTCAGCCACGCACGCCAGGCGCTGCAGGCGCTCGAAAGCGGCCAGCAGACCGCGCAAGTTGACCTGTTCGCGCCCGCCCCGGCGGCCAGCGAGCCTGGCCCGAGCGCCCTGGAGCGGGCGGTGCAGGCGATTGACCCCGATGCGCTGAGCCCACGCGAGGCGCTCGATCTGATCTATCAACTCAAAAAAGTCGCCGGCCAGACCGGCGCAGGCCTTCCATCATGACCTACTGCGTCGCCATCAAACTCAATGCCGGACTGGTGTTTCTGTCGGACTCGCGCACCAATGCCGGGCTCGACCATATCTCGACCTTTCGCAAGATGATCGTCTACGAGCGGCCGGGCGATCGCTTCATGGTGTTGCTGTCGGCCGGCAATTTGTCGATCACGCAGTCGGTGCGCGAGATCTTGCAGGTCGAAAAGCTGCCCGAGGCCGGCAGTGACGAGCCAATCACCATCTGGAACGCGCGCAGCATGTTCGATGCAGCTCGTGTGCTCGGCGCGGCAGTGCGGCGGGTGCACGAGCGCGACGGCCCGGCGCTGCGCGGCTCGGACGTGGACTTTAACGTCTCGCTGCTCTTTGGCGGCCAGATCAAGGGCGAGGGCATGCGCCTGTTTCAGATGTATTCGGCCGGCAACTTCATCGAAGCGACCTCGGAGACGCCCTACTTCCAGGTCGGCGAGGCCAAATACGGCAAGCCGGTTCTCGATCGGGTGATCACCCCCGAGACCCCGCTGCAAGAGGCGGCCAAGTGCGCCCTGGTGTCGATGGACTCGACCATGAAGTCCAACCTGTCGGTCGGCTTTCCGCTCGATCTGGCGGTGTATGAAAACAACCAACTGCAAAGCGACAAGCTGGTGTGCATCGATCAGGACAACCCCTACTACCGCATGATGCACAACAACTGGGGCCACAAGCTCAGGCAGGTGTTCGACAGCATCGAAGACCCCGTCTGGGACGATGCACAAACCCAGACGCCGCTGAAGATGCCCAGCGCGCGCCATGGCACCCTCAAGAAGATCGCCACCGCACAAGACAAGCTGATCTGAGCGCAACGTGACCCGGCCTCTGATCATCTTCTCGCATGGCAACAGCTTTCCGGCCAGCACCTACGGCGTAATGTTGCGCAGCCTGCGCGGGCGCGGCTTCGAGACGCAGGCAATCGAGCGCTTTGGCCACGATCCGCGTTACCCGGTAAGCAGCAACTGGCCCCATCTGGTCGAAGAACTGGCCGCCTTCGTGAGCGAGCAGTCGCAGCGCTGCGGTCAAGGCGCTTTTTTGGTCGGGCACTCGCTGGGCGGTTTTCTGAGCCTGATGTGCGCGGCGCGCCATCCGCAACCCGGCGGCCACCCGATCCGCGGCGTGGTCATGCTCGACGCACCCATCCTCGGCGGCTGGAAAGCGGCCGCCCTGTCGGTGGCCAAGCGGGCGCGCTTGGTGGGCTCGATCTCGCCCGGCGCGGTCAGCCGCAAGCGAAAGCAGTCTTGGGCCAGTCTGCAAGAGGTGCAGGCGCACTTCGCCGGCAAGAAATTGTTTGCCTCCTGGGACCCCGCCGTTTTGCAGGACTACATCACCCAGGGCACCCGAGCGGCCGACCCGCACGGCGATCCGGACGGCCCCCGCGTCTTGAGCTTCGACCGCGACATCGAGACCGCTATTTACAACACCTTGCCCGACAACCTGCAAGCCTTGCTCAAGCGCCATCCACCACACTGCCCCGTGGCCTTTATCGGCGGTCGAAGCTCACTGGAGATGCGCCAGGTGGGGATGGATCTGACCGAAAAAGTCACCCACGGCCGCATCATGATGCTCGACGGCAGCCACCTGTTCCCCATGGAGCGCCCACAGGCCAGTGCAGCGGCCATCGAAGCGGCCGTGCTCAATCTGATGCACCCGAGCGGACGCAGCCACTGAACATCAAACGAGACCCCGCCGCGGTGTCATTGCGAGGAACGAAGCAATCCATCGGCCAAGCAGGCCCCGTCCTCACGCGCTCCAATTGACCCAGCCCATATGGGCGGTCAGCAGCACCACCGCGCCAAACACGATGCGGTACCAGGCAAAGGGCACGAAGCTGTGCGTGGCCACGTATCGCAGAAGCCATCGGATGCACAGCCAGGCGCTGACGAAGGCAAAAATCAAACCCACGGCAAACATCGGCAGATCGGCCAGGCTGAGCAGGCCGCGCTCCTTGTACAGGCTGTAGGCACC
Source organism: Comamonadaceae bacterium (assembly GCA_947459405.1). Classification (GTDB taxonomy): domain Bacteria; phylum Pseudomonadota; class Gammaproteobacteria; order Burkholderiales; family Burkholderiaceae_C; genus Polaromonas. The sequence continues at coordinate 1,288 of CANHDQ010000180.1, read as the reverse complement.
GGCGCCGATCAAGGTGGGAATGGCCAGGTAAAACGAGAAGTCAGTGGCCGTGCGCCGGGACAGCCCCAAAAACATGCCCCCAATGATGGTGGCCCCGCTGCGACTGGTCCCCGGAATCATGGCCAGACACTGCACAAGCCCAACCTTGAGGGCGTCGAGCGCGCTCATGTCGTCCACGCTCGTGATTCGCACCGCGTCAGGCGTGCGGGCGTGCCAGCGCTCGGCCCACAAGATGAGCACTCCGCCGATGATGAAGGTGCTGGCCACCACCTGCGGCGTAAACAGATGGGCCTTGATGGCCTTGCCCAGCAGCAAGCCCAGCAGCACAGCCGGCACGAAGGCGATCGCAACATTGAGCGCAAATCGGCGCGACTGCTCGTGCGTGGGCAGCGTCATCACCGTCTCACGCAAACGCTGCCAATAGACCAGGATCACCGCAACGATGGCCCCGGTCTGGATGGCGATGTCAAAGACCTTGGCTTTCTCGTCATCAAATCCCAGCAGGGCGCCGGCCAAAATCAGATGCCCGGTAGAGGAGATGGGGAGGAACTCGGTGAGTCCCTCCACGACGCCCATGATGGCAGCCTTGATCAGCAATGCGATGTCCACGAGCCCGACCTTAGGAAAAAAGCATGATTATCGGTGAGCCCTGCAGCAGCGGTCGCCTTGCGCTTGCCGCGGGGATCACATGGATCGACCACATGGGCCCAGCGCCGCCCGAAAGGCGCAGCCACGCCGACTAAAATTGCGCCATGAATTCAACGGTCAGCACGCCCGGCGCAGAGCCCTCCAACCCAAGGCCCAGCAATTTTTTGCGCCAGATCATCGAGCACGATCTGACCCGAGGCACTTACGCCGCTCGCCGCTGGGCAGGCAGCCCTGGCGATGCCGCGCACCACAGCGCGGGTGCGCCCGACCCCGCCAAGATCCGCACCCGCTTTCCGCCCGAGCCCAACGGCTACCTCCATGTGGGCCATGCCAAAAGCATCTGCATCAACTTCGGGCTGGCCCTGGAGTACGGCGGCGTGTGCCACCTGCGCTTTGACGACACCAACCCCGAAAAAGAAGACACCGAATACGTCAACAGCATCATCGATGCGGTCAAGTGGCTGGGCTTTGACTGGGCCCAGATGGGTCAAGCCCCCGGCAGCGCCCCGCCCTATCAGGCCAGCGACTACTTTGACTTCATGTACCGCGCGGCCGAAAGCCTGATCGAAGCCGGGCACGCCTATGTGGATGAGCAGACGGCCGAGGAAATGCGGGCCAACCGGGGCGACTTTGGCAAGCC
>CANHDQ010000179.1 GCA_947459405.1 Comamonadaceae bacterium | reverse complement strand
GTGGTGTTGCGCGAGAGCATGTCGATCTCGCCGGACTGCAGGGCGGTAAAGCGCTGCTGGGCGTTGAGCGGCACATACTTGACCTTGGTGGCGTCGCCCAAAGTGGCGGCGGCAACGGCCTTGCACATATCGACATCGAGGCCGCTCCAATTGCCCGACGAATCGGCGGCAGAAAAACCGGCCAGACCGGTGTTGACGCCGCAGACGACTTGGCCGCGCTGCTTGATCGCATCGAGCGTCTTGCCCGCAAAGGCGGGGGCCAGGACGGCCAGGCTCAGGCCAGCAGCCGCCAGGGCCTTAAAGCCCTGATTTTTGGTCAGTTTGAACACAACATACTCCCGTAGAAAGGTAAGGGGAGGCCCGCACCGCGTGTGACAGGCCAGAGGCGGGATGCTAAACGAATCCAAGCGACTTACCGAAGTGCAGAACCCGGATGCCCCTAGGATTAACCCGGGTGTGAGGCAGGGACATGCCTGAACAACATGGGCTTATGTCGCCCCCGGCATGAAAAACCAGGCGCCAGGCCCGCCCCTTCAGCCCAGTTCGGTGCACACCCGCACCACGTCTGCGCCGTAGGCCTGCAGCTTTTTGGTGCCCATGCCGCTGATGCCCTCGAGCGCCTGCAACTGCTGCGGGTTGCGCTGGGCGATGGCGCGCAAGGTGGCGTCATGAAAGATCACGAAGGCGGGCAGGTTGTGCTCACGCGCCACCTCGGCGCGCCAGGCTTTGAGGCGGTCCAGCCGCTCCAGCGCCCCCGCATTGAGGCTGGCCTCGGCCAGCCCCTGAACCGAGGTGCGCTGCGGCCGCTGGCGCGAACGAGACGCCGTCGGCGTGGCCACACGCACCCACAACTGCCCCTGGCCGAGCAGCAGGGCGCGCGCAGGCGGCAGCAGGCTCAGCGTGTTCATGCCCTCAAAATCGACCCGTACCATGTCGCGCGCAATCAACTGGCGCAGCACGGAGCGCCACTGCGCCTCGGACAAATCTGCGCCGATGGCAAAGGTCGACAGCCGCTCGTGCCCATATTGCAGCACCTTGTCGGTGCGTTTGCCGCGCAAGATGTCCATCAGGTGGCCGGCACCAAAAGACAAGGCGCTGGCCTGCTGGACCCGGTAGATGCAGCTAAGCAGCTTGCGCCCCGCCTCGGTGGCATCCCACAGATCGGGCGGCTGCAGGCAGTTGTCACAGTTCATGCACGGGGCGCTGGCCTCGCCAAAGTAAGCCAGCAGGCTGACCCGGCGGCAGCCCGTGCCCTCGGCCAGGGCGAGCAAGGCATCGAGCTTGCCGCGCATGACCTGCTTGAAACCCTCGCTGGCCACCTCGCTGGCGTCGATCATGCGCCTCTGGTTGACCACATCCTGCAGACCGTAGGCCATCCAGGCGTTGGCAGGCAGGCCGTCGCGGCCGGCGCGACCGGTCTCTTGGTAATAGCCCTCGATGTTCTTGGGCATGTCCAGGTGGGCGACAAAGCGCACATCGGGCTTGTTGATGCCCATGCCAAACGCAATGGTGGCCACCATGACCAGGCCGTCCTCACGCAAAAAGCGGTCCTGTCGCTGCTGGCGCAGCGCCGTCTCCAGGCCGGCGTGATAGGCCTGCGCCTGCACCCCGGCGCCTTGCAAAGCAGCGGCGACCTCCTCGACCCGTTTGCGCGATTGGCAGTAGACGATGCCCGCCTCGCCCGCATGCTCCGATTCGATAAAGCGCAGCAGTTGCCGAATGGGATCGCTCTTTTCAACGATACGGTAGCGGATATTGGGCCGATCAAAACTGCTGATGAACTGCCGGGCCTGACCGAGCTGGAGCCGCTCGATCATGTCCTGGCGCGTCAGGTCGTCAGCGGTGGCCGTCAGCGCCACCCGCGGCACACCCGCAAACTGCTCATGCAGCAGGGACAAGCCCCGGTACTCGGGCCGAAAATCATGGCCCCACTGGCTCACGCAATGCGCCTCGTCGATCGCAAACAGACTGAGCAAGCCGCGCTCATGCAGACCTGCCAGCAGACTGAGCATGCGAGGCGTGTTCAGCCGCTCAGGCGCCACGTAGAGCAAGGTCAGGTCGCCGCGCTGCAGCCGAGCCTGCACCTCCTGCGATTGCTCGAACGTCTGGCTGGAATTCAGAAAGGCAGCGGCCACGCCCGCCTCGTGGAGGGCCCCGACCTGGTCGTGCATCAATGCAATGAGCGGCGAGACCACCAAGGTCACGCCAAGGCCGGCACGCTGGCGGGCAATGGCCGGGACCTGGTAGCACAGAGACTTGCCGCCGCCGGTGGGCATGAGCACCAGCGCATCGCCGCCGGCAATCAGGTGCCCGATGATGTCTTGCTGAGGCCCGCGAAACGCGGTGTAACCAAAGACCTCGCCCAGAATCTGCTGCGCCGCGCTGGCGCTCATGGCAGGGGCTGCGCCTTCACATCTGTTCCCAGGGCAGGCCCTCAAAGCGCCAGCCCGACAGGCTCGAGCGCTTGAACGCGTCATTGAGCCCGCCCTCAAAGCCGTGCACCACGTGCGCCACCTCGGTAAAACCCGCCGCCTCCAGGGCAGCGCCCGCATCGAGCGTGCGCTGCCCCGAACGGCAAATCAGCAGCACCGGCCGCTGCTTGCTGCCGGCCTCGCGCTCGACCTGCGCCACGAACCGCGCCGGGTCGGCCTTCATCTCGGGGTATTCGTACCAGGCAATGTTGATCACCCCCGGGGGGCGGCCCACGTAGAGCGACTCGATCTCCATGCGCACATCGACAAACACCACGTCATCGCGGCTGCGCAGCCATTGCCAAGCTTGCTGAGGTTGCAGATGTTTCATGCGTCAAAAAGGACCGGGCGGGGAAAAAATCAAAACCGTTATTGTCGAGCAAGAGCGCAAGGCGCGCAGACTGGCTCCCTGGCTGGCCAGCACGCAGCCATGGGCTGCCTACAATTGCAGCATGCGAGATCTTGCCTACACCCGCGCCCAAGCCCTGCCCGGCCTTCTGCGCCAGCGCATTGCCATCCTCGACGGCGCCATGGGCACCATGATCCAGCGCTTCAAGCTCGACGAGGCGCAGTACCGGGGCGAGCGCTTCAAGGACTTCCACAAGGACGTCAAAGGCAACAATGAACTGCTCAGCCTGACCCGGCCCGATCTGATTGGCGACATCCACAAAGGCTATCTGGCCGCTGGCGCCGACCTGATCGAGACCAACACCTTTGGCGCCACCACGGTGGCCCAGGCCGACTACGACATGGCCCATCTGGCCGCCGAGATGAATCTGCAATCGGCGCGGCTGGCGCGTGCGGCCTGCGACCAGTACAGCACGCCCGAGCATCCGCGCTACGTGGTCGGCGCGCTCGGCCCCACGCCCAAGACGGCGAGCATCAGTCCCGACGTCAACGACCCGGGCGCGCGCAACACCAGCTTTGAAGAGCTGCGTGCGGCCTACTACGAGCAGGTGCAGGCGCTGGTCGAAGGCGGCAGCGACGTGCTGCTGGTCGAGACGATTTTTGACACGCTCAACGCCAAGGCGGCGCTGTTTGCGATCGACGAATACTTTGAGGCCAGCGGCCAGCGCCTGCCCCTGATCATCAGCGGCACTGTCACCGACGCCTCCGGCCGCATCCTCAGCGGTCAGACCGTCAGCGCCTTCTGGCACAGCGTGCGCCATGCCCAGCCGCTGGCCATCGGGCTGAACTGCGCGCTTGGCGCGGCGCTGATGCGCCCCTACATCCAGGAGCTCGCGCGCGTGGCGGGCGACACCTTCATCTCCTGCTACCCCAACGCCGGCCTGCCCAACCCCATGAGCGAGACCGGCTTTGACGAGACCCCCGAGGTCACCAGCCGCCTGCTGCGCGAATTTGCCGAGCAAGGTCTGGTCAACATCGTCGGGGGCTGCTGCGGCACCACGCCCGAGCACATCGGTGCGATCCACCAGGCGGTGCGACCTCTGTCGCCGCGCGGCCTGGGCGCCGGCCCGTTTTATCGCGAAGCGGCCTGAGGCGAGGCGATGTCCGCGCACCGGCTCAGCGCCTGCGAGGCGGCCCGGCAACTGGCCCAGCGCAGCCTGCGCGCCGAAGACCTGGTGCGCGACTGCCTCGAGCGCATCGACGCGCGCGAGCCCCAGGTGCAAGCCTGGAGCCATGTGGCCGCCAAAGCGGCGCTCGAGCGCGCCCGGGCCCTTGATCTGGGCGCCCACCAAGGCTTGCTGCACGGCCTGCCCCTGGGCGTCAAAGACCTGATCGCCACGGCCGACATGCCCACCACCTACGGCTCGCCAATTTACGCGGGCCACCAGACGGCGCATGACGCCAGTTGCGTGGCCCTGGCGCGTGCGGCCGGCGCAGTGGTCATGGGCAAAACCGTCACCACAGAATTTGCCACCTTCGAGCCCAACCAAACCCGCAACCCGCACAACGGCGCGCACACCCCCGGCGGCTCCTCCTCGGGCTCGGCCGCCGCCGTGGCCGACGGCATGGTGCCGCTGGCGCTGGGCACGCAAACCGCAGGCTCACTCACACGGCCTGCGGCGTATTGCGGCATCGTGGCTTTCAAGCCCAGCTTTGGCGGCATCAACCGGGCCGGGGTCAAACCCCTGTCCGACACCCTGGACACGGTGGGCACCCTGGCGCGCAACGTGCCCGATGCCGCCTTGCTGGCTGCCGCACTGAGCGGGCGCGCCGACTGGTTGGTACGCCCGTTGGCGCAAGTACTTGGCCGTCCCTTGCGCGTGGGCTTGTGCCGCACCTACGAATGGCCGCACGCCCTGCCCGAGACGCAAGCGGCTCTGGAACAGGCGGCCGCGCAGATCGGGCGCACGCCGGGCATGACGCTGCACGAGTTACAGCTGCCCGCCGATTTTGAGCAACTGGTGCAAGCCCAGACCCATGTTCAACTGGCCGAACAGGCGCAGCACCTGGCCTACGAGCGCCTGCAACACTTTGAACGCCTGAGCCCGCGCCTGCAAGGCATCATGAATGCCGGCATGGCCGTGACCCTGGCGCAATACGACCAGGCCCAGGCCTGGCTGGCTCGCTGCCGCGCCCAACTGGCCGACGTGTTCAAAGACGTCGACGTGCTGCTCGCGCCCAGCGCACCGGGCGCAGCCCCGCTGGGGCTGGACAACACGGGCGACCCGATCTTTTGCCGCATCTGGACCGCGCTGCACACCCCGACGGTCAACATCCCGGCCGGGTTCGCCCCCAACGGCCTGCCCGTGGGCCTGCAAGTGGTCGGGGCCGTGGGCAGCGATGCGCTCACGCTGGCGGCGGCGCATGCGCTGCACCAAAGCCTGGACGCGCAGTAAGCCGGCGCTCGTTTCGCAAGAAGCGCCTCGGGCCGAGCTTGGGCCCGAGTTTGGAGCCGCCTAGACCGCGCGCGAGCGCCAGTGCCGCACCTGCTCCAAGGTCGGCATGGCGGCCACCGCCCCGCGGCCTTGGGTCGACAGGGCGGCGGCGGCATTGGCGCTGGCCAGTGCCTGCGGCCAATCTTCCTGGCGCGTCAGGGCTGCGGCCAGGGCGCCGGTGAAGGTGTCGCCCGCGCCGATGGTGTCAACCACCTGCACCGCATGACCGGCCACGGCCACAGGCGTATGGCCGGCTCGGTAGAGCCGGCAGCCGCGGGCGCCTAGCGTGACGACCAACGCGCCCACGCCGCGGGCCAGCAGCGCGGCGGCGGCCTGATCGGTGCTCTCTGAGCCGGCCAACTGGTGCAGCTCGCCCTCATTGGGCGTGAGCACGTCGATCAAAGGCCACAGCGCATCGGGCAAGGCCGTGGCAGGAGCCGGGTTGAGCAGGGTGCGCACGCCGTGGGCGCGGGCCAGGGCAAAGGCGGCCTGCG
>CANHDQ010000178.1 GCA_947459405.1 Comamonadaceae bacterium | reverse complement strand
CGATGCGCCGCGCCCACAAATCGCGCGCGGCCTGGGCAAAAAAAGGCTGGGCGCAAAACAGCATCACCGGCAAGCTCAGCATCCAGCAGGCCCAAGCCATCAATTGCTCAATGTCGGCTGCAATCGTGCCCGGCGGCGTGATGTAGGCGGGGTAGGCGTACATCATGATTTGCATCATGCAAAAAGCCGACACGAGCCAGCGCCAGAGCATGTGCCTGGACTCCAGACGCAGGTCCTGATCAAAGGCCAGGTCAGGCAACAGGCGATAACCTGGGGCTGCGGCGAGCCACTGCGAGGGCCGGGTCAACGCCGCATCCCAGACCACACGGGCGCGGCGGGCGGCAGAGCTGACCTGCACCGAGCGCACGCCGCACTGCTGCAGCAAGGCCTGCTCGATGTTGAGCGCGCAGGCGCTGCAGTGCATGCCCTCGACCAGAACCTGCGACTGCCAACAGCCCGCCTCTGGGCCCTCGAGCGCCTGGCCAAAAGCGTCCCACTCCTGCTCGTCATCAAAGGCAGTCAAGCTCTTGTGGTCGCTGGCCGACAGGGGCGGCAGCGCCCCACGGGACGGCTGCGCAGGCAGCGGTGCGCAGGCAGCGGCAGAGTTCATGCGTTCAAGCTTAGCCGGCCCAACTGGCACCGCCTTGACCTGGATCAAAGGTCGCCGCCCGTCGGCCCCCTACCCTTGCACAAACCGGAGAAAAACCATGTACCAGCGCATCCTCATTGCCACAGACGGCTCCCGCCTTTCAGCCAAAGCGGCGCAAACCGGTCAGCAACTGGCCGAGCTGACCGGCGCGCAACTGTTCTTTCTCAACGTGGTGCCACGCTACCCCGTCAGTTATTTCGAGGGCGGCGCATCGGTGTCGGTTCTGGAGGTCGGTCGGATTGAAAAGCAATGGGCCGACAAGGCGCAGGCCCTGGTCGATCAGCTCAAGCTCAAGGCCGAGGCCCGCGGCCTCAAGGCCAAGGCTCTGACCGTCAAGTCCGACTTGGTGGCCGAGGCGGTGATCGCCAGCGCCAAGAAAAACAAGTGCGACCTGATCATCATGGCCTCACACGGCCGCCGGGGCATCAAGCGCCTGCTGCTGGGCAGCGAAACCAGCAACGTGCTGACCCACTCAAGCGTGCCGGTCCTGGTGCTGCGCTAAACCAACCGGCAGCCCTGCAAGGGCCTGCCGCTGCTCAGCGGGCAAACAGCGTTTTGTGCTGCTCGCGCAGCAGGTTCTTCTGCACCTTGCCCATGGTGTTGCGCGGCAACTCGGCCACCACAAAGCAGCGCTTGGGAATCTTGAAATTGGCCAAGCGGGACTTGAGCGCCGCAATCACGTCCTCGCCCGTAAGGCTGGCACCGGGCTTGAGCGTGACCACGGCCACACCGACCTCGCCAAAGTCCAGGTGGGCAACGCCCACCAGGGCGCTTTCGGCCACGCCCGGCAGGTCATTGATATAACCCTCGATTTCGGCCGGATAGACGTTGTAGCCGCCACTGATGATCAGGTCCTTGCTGCGGCCCACGATCGTGATGTAGCCGCGCTCGTCGATCTGGCCGACGTCGCCGGTCTTGAACCAGCCGTCGGCGGTGAAGTCCTCGCGCGTCTTCTCGGGCATGCGCCAGTAGCCCTTGAACACATTGGGGCCGCGCACCTCGATGCCACCGATCTGGCCGCAAGGCAGGTCGACGCCCTCGCCACGCACCCGCACGCCCACACCCGGCAGGGGGAAACCCACCGTGCCTCCGCGGCGCTCGCTCTGACCGGCAAAACGCGCATCGGCGCGGTAGGGGTTGGAGGTCAGCATGGCCGTCTCGCTCATGCCGTAGCGCTCGAGTATGGTGTGGCCGGTGCGCTGCTGCCAATCGCGAAAGGTCTCGATCAGCAGGGGCGCCGAGCCCGAGATGAACAGGCGCATCCGGCTGCAGGCCTGGCGCGTCAGGCTTGCCTCGCCGAGCATGCGCACGTACAGCGTGGGCACGCCCATGAACACCGTTGCTTGCGCAAACTTGGCAATTGCCACCTTGGGGTCGAACTTGTGCAGCCAGATCATCTTGCTGCCGTTGATCAGCGCGCCGTGCAGCGCCACAAACAAACCATGGACATGGAAGATGGGCAGCGCGTGCACCAGCACATCGCCGCCGTCTTTTTGCGATCGCCAGCCCCAGTAGTCCTTGAGCACCACAGCATTGCTCAGCAGGTTGTCGTGCGTGAGCATCGCCCCCTTGCTGCGACCGGTGGTGCCACTGGTGTAGAGGATGGCTGCCAGGTCGTCGGCGGCTCTGACTGCCGGCTCGTGCGCGTCACTGCAGTGCGCAGCCCGCTCGAGCAGCGAGCCGGTGCGGTCGTCGTCGAGGGTGTAGACCGCCTTGGCACCGGCTTTGAAAGCAATCGGGCTGACCCAGCCAAAGTTCTTGCTGCTGCACACCACAACCGCCGGCTCGGCGTTTTCCACAAAGTATTCGATTTCGGCACTCTGGTAGGCCGTGTTGAGCGGAAGAAACACATACCCGGCGCGCAAGGTGGCCAGGTAGAGCATGGCCGCCTCGACCGACTTTTCCACCTGCACGGCAACGCGAGCGCCCGGCTCGAGTTGCAATTGCTGCAGCAAATTGGCCATCATGGCCGTGGCCCGCTCCACATCTTTCCAGGAGTAGCACAGGCCCCCATCAGTCTCAAAAGCAATCGAATCGAGATCGGCAGGAAAGCCCGCGCGCAGGGCGCAAAACAGGTTGTGGTTGCTCATGGCAGATGGCATTCAAAAAAAAGGAGCGATCAAGTGAAATGGGGGCGGCGCTTTTGCATGAAGGCGCTCACGCCTTCGCGATGTTCGCTGCAATCGGCGTAGTCGTAGGCACCGGCGACCAGGCGTTCCAGCGCTTGCGGCGCTTGTGGCGCCAGCTCGCGCAGCATCCGCTTGTTGGCGCGCGCAGCCTGCGGGGCCAGCTCGCTCATCTGCGTGGCCAGCCGGCCGGCGGCTTGGGCCAGCCCACCCACGGGCAGCACCTCGTGCAAAAACCCCCGCGAAAACAGTGTGGGCGCATCCAAAACTTGGGCCGCCAGCAGCATGGCGCGAGCGGTCGACTCGCCCACCGCGCGCGCCACCAGGGCCGCCTCGCGAGGGGCCATCGGAAAACCCAAGCGAGCGATCGGCGCGCCAAAACGGGCGTCCTCGCTGGCCAGCCGCAGATCGCAGCAGGAGGCGATTTCCAGGCCTGCACCCATGCAATTGCCCTCGATCTGCGCGACGATGGGCACATCGCACGCGAGCATGGCGGACAAACCGCCCCAGACATCGCCTTCATGAAAGTCGCGCAAGCTCTCGCTCTGAAAGCGAAAGTCGGCGTACTCGGCAATGTCGCCGCCCGCGCAGAAATGCCCATCCTCCCCGCGCACCACCACCACCCGCACGGCGGGGTCGGTTTGCAGCTGCAAGAAGACCTGGCGCAACTGGCGCCACATCGCACGGGTCATGGCATTCATGCGCGAGCGGTGGCGCAGCACGACCTGCGCCACCGGGCCTTGGCTTGAGCAGACGAGCTCAGCGTCCATGGCGCCCCTGCAGCCCAGTCGTCACGGTTGAGGCGCTTTAGTCGAGCTTGGCACCCGAGGCTTTCACCACGGCTGCCCAGCGCTTGACTTCTGCGCTGACAAAGCTGCCGAACTGAGCAGGCGTGAAGGCACCGAAGTCGGCGCCATTGGAGGCCCAGGCTGCCTTGAGCTCATCGGTGGCTGTGGCCCGGCGCAGCTCTTCGACAATGCGCGCCTGTACATCGGCAGCCAGCCCCTTGGGCGCCCAGACGCCGTACCAGGTGGTAACGGTGTAGTCGGGCAAACCCAGCTCGGCCGCGCTCGGCACGTCCGGGAAGGCAGCGTTGCGCTTATTACCCGAGACCATGAGCGCCTTGATGCGTCCGCCCTTGATGTGCTGGGCCGACGAGCCCAGCCCGTCGAACATCATGTCCACGTTGCCGGCAATGAGGTCCTGCAAGGCCGGGCCGGCACCACGGTAGGGAATGTGCGTGATGAAGGTCTTGGTCTGCTGCTTGAACAGCTCGCCGGCCAGATGGTGCGAGGTGCCAGCACCGGCCGATCCGTAGTTGAAGCGACCAGGCGACTTGCGCACGCGCTCGAGAAACTCCTTGAAATCGCCCGGATGGTTCTTGGGGTTGACCACCACCACCTGGGGCACGTTGGCCATCAGGGCCAAGGGGACGAAGTCTTTTTCGATGTCGTAATCGAGCTTGGGGTACATCGACGGCGCGATCGCATGGTGCACCGCGCCCATGAACAAGGTGTAGCCGTCGGGCGCAGCCTTGGCCGCAATGCCTGCGCCCAGGGTGCCGCCGGCGCCGCCGCGGTTGTCGATCACCATCTGGCGCCCGGTGAGTTTGGCAAACTGCGCAGACAAAGGCCGTGCAAACGCATCGGTGCCGCCACCGGCCGGGAAGGGCACCACCAACGTCACGGGCTTGGTCGGCCAGGCCGACTGGGCCCAGCCACCCAGGCTCACGGTGGCCAGCGTGGCCGCCGAAGATCGCAACACGGTGCGGCGGGAAATTTCAGGCTTGAAATGCGTCATTTGGTCTCCTGTCTATAAAAAATGGTCCAAGGCCTGGTGACGAGCTGCCGGTGCGTGGGTCGGCTCAGGCCGCCCCGGGCTGCGTTGTCCCCGCTGTGCGGCCAAGCCGAATTGTCGGTGCAGGCCGCGCCTGAGTGCTGCACGGGGTCATCGCCCTTGGGCTGCTTTGGCCTGGTGTGCGGACCACCACCATAGCGCCAAACCGGCCAGCACCATGGGCGCGCACAACCACTGACCCATGGTCAAGCCCAGGGGCAGCGCACCGATAAAGTCGTCGGGCTGCCTAAAAACCTCCGCGACGAAACGCAGGCAGCCGTAGCCAATCAAGAAGGCGGCCGACACCCTGCCCACAGGGGGGCCTTTGCGGGCCAGCAACCAAAGCAGGACGAAAAGCAAGAGGCCTTCAAGCAAAAACTGATAGATCTGCGAAGGATGGCGCGGCTGCAGCGAGCCGCTGCCCGGAAACACCATGGCCCACGGCAGATCGGCCGGCGCCGCCCTGCCCCAAAGTTCGCCATTGATGAAGTTGCCCAAACGGCCGGCGGCTAGACCCGTGGGCACGCAGGGGGCAATCAGGTCCATGACCTGCAACCAGGGTCGCTGGCGCGAATAGGCAAACCAGCCCTGCGCCACCAGCACGCCCAGCAAGCCGCCATGAAAGCTCATGCCGCCTTGCCAGACCGCCAGAATTTCCAGAGGATGGCTCAAGTAGTAGCCAGGCTTGTAAAACAGGCAGTAACCCAGACGCCCGCCCACCACGACCCCGAGCACGCCAAGAAACAGCAAATCCTCCACATCGCGCGCGCTCCAGGGCGCTGGCGTGCGAATGTCGACATAGGGCTGGTGTTTCAGGCGCTGGCGGGCCAGCAGGAGAAACAACCCAAAGGCCGCCAGGTAGGTCAGGCCGTACCAGTGGATGGCCAGCGGCCCAATTTGCAGGGCCACGGGGTCGATAGAGGGGTGCATCAGCATGGTCGGCGATTGTAGGAGTCGGGGTGCGGGTTGTGGTTTGGGTTCGGGGGTGGGCATCGCAGGGGGTAGCCCCCCGGCCTCATGCTGGGGTACCAGAAATCGGCCGGGGGGCTACCCCCTGCGATTCCTGGGTCCTATTGGGAGACCGAAAACCGGCCGCGGGCTACCGCCTGCGATGCGTGGGTCTCATTGAGAAACCGAAAACCGGCCAAGGGCTAACGCCTGCGATACCTGGGTCTCGTTGAGAAACCGAAAACCGGCCAAGGGCTACCGCCTGCGATGCCTGGGTCACGTTGGGGGGGGCGAAAACCAGCTTGGGGCTACCCCCT
>CANHDQ010000177.1 GCA_947459405.1 Comamonadaceae bacterium | reverse complement strand
TACCGTGGGGCGCAGGGGGTCGACCCCAAGCGCATCGAGCAAATCAAAGCACTCTATGGTTTTGACAAGCCCGCGCACGAGCGGTTTTTTCAGATGCTCGTTCAGTTCGCCCAGTTCGACTTGGGCAAGAGCTTCTTTCAAAACAAGGCCGTGGCCGACCTCATCATTGAAAAGCTGCCTGTATCGATCAGTCTGGGGCTGTGGACTTTCTTTATCAGCTATCTGGTGGCAGTTCCCCTGGGGGTGGCCAAGGCGGTGAGATCGGGTTCGCGCTTTGACACGATCACCACCTTGCTGGTGCTGGTCGGTTACGCGATTCCGGGTTTTGTGCTGGGCGTGGTGCTGCTGGTGGTCTTTGGGGGGCAGCTGCAGTGGTTTCCTTTGCGAGGACTGACCTCGAGCAACTGGGCCGAGCTCTCCTGGGGCGCACGCATCGTGGACTATCTGTGGCACATTTGCTTGCCGGTCACGGCCATGGTGTTGGGCTCTTTTGCAGTAACCGCCATCCTCACCAAGAACGCCTTTTTGGAGGAGATTCGCAAGCAGTACGTGATCACGGCCCGCGCCAAGGGGCTGGGGCAAAGACAGGTGCTCTACAAGCACGTGTTCCGCAATGCCCTGATCCCCATCGTCACCGGTTTTCCCGCCGCCTTCATTGGGGCTTTCTTTACCGGCTCCTTGCTGATCGAGACGCTCTTTTCGCTCGACGGCCTGGGGCTGTTGAGCTATGAGAGCGTGATCCGGCGTGACTATCCGGTGGTGCTGGGCACCTTGTACCTCTTTACCCTGATCGGTCTGGTGACCAAGCTGATCAGTGACCTTTGTTACGTTTGGGTGGATCCGCGTGTCCGATTCGACTGATCTGCAGGACCGCCCGGCTGTGGCCACGCCCTCCGCCTCGCCAGGGCGACGCGCCTGGCGGCGTTTCAGGCGCAACCGCCTGGGCTTTTGGAGCCTGCTGCTGTTTTGTACCCTGGTGGTGCTGAGCTTGGCGGCCGAGCTGGTGTCCAACGACCGGCCTTTGCTGGTGCGCTACCAGGGGCAGCTGTATTTCCCCGTGCTGGTCAGTTACCCCGAGAAGGTCTTCGGCGGCGACTTCGATACCGCCACCGATTACCACGACCCGTTTATTCGGCAGCGGCTGCGCGAGGGGGGCAACTGGGCGATTTTTGCGCCCAACCCCTACGGGCCCAAGACCATCAACTACTTTGCCCGCGAACCCAACCCCTCACGCCCGACGGCTGACAATCTGTTGGGCACCGATGACCGCGGGCGGGACTTGCTGGCGCAGTTGATCTACGGCTTTCGCGTCAGCGTGCTGTTTGCGCTGGCCCTGACATTGACTGGCGTGCTGCTGGGCGTGATCACGGGCGCGATTCAGGGTTATTTTGGCGGCAAGACCGATCTGGCCTTTCAGCGCTTCATTGAAATCTGGGGCTCCATGCCCGAACTCTACCTCCTGATCATTTTCAGTGCGGTGTTTGCGCCCAGCGTCTCGCTGCTGCTGGTCTTGCTGAGTCTGTTTGGCTGGATGGGCCTGTCGGACTATGTGCGCGCCGAATTTCTTCGCAACCGCCAGATGGACTATGTGCGCGCTGCGCGGGCCATGGGGCTGTCAAATGGGCAGATCATTTGGCGCCATGTGCTGCCCAACAGTCTGACGCCTGTGGTCACCTTCCTGCCCTTTCGCATGAGCGCGGCGATTTTGGCGCTGACCTCGCTCGATTTTCTGGGCCTGGGTGTGCCGCCAGGCACCCCGTCGTTGGGTGAACTGCTGTCCCAGGGCAAAAACAGCATCGACGCCTGGTGGATTTCGCTTTCGACGTTTGTCGTTCTCGTGGGCACCTTGCTGCTGCTGACCTTCATGGGCGATGCCCTGCGCGATGCGCTCGATCCGAGAAAGGCCGACCGATGAGCAGCCCCTTGCTTGAGGCGCGCCGGCTGACCGTCTCGTTTGGCGACCAGACGGTGGTCAAGGGCATCGATTTTGAGATCGGCCAGGGTGAAAAGCTGGCGCTGGTGGGCGAATCGGGCTCGGGCAAGACCGTCACGGCGCTGAGTCTGCTCGGGCTGGCACAAGGCGCGAGCACCGCAGGTCAGGCGCTGCTGCGCCTGCCAGAGTCTGAGCCGCAGGACTTGATGGCCCTGTCAGAGCGGCAATTGCTGGCTCTGCGTGGCAGCCAGGTCGCGATGATTTTTCAGGAACCGATGACGGCGCTCAATCCGCTGTTTTCCATTGGAGACCAGATTGCCGAGGTGTTGCAGCTCAAGCAGGGGCTGACACGGGCCGAGGCCTGGCAAGCTGCGATCGACTGCCTCGCGCAAACCGGCATTGCCGAGCCCGAGCGGCGGGCCCGCAGCTTTGCCCATCAGCTCTCCGGCGGGCAGCGCCAGCGAGCGATGATCGCGATGGCGCTGGCCTGCCAGCCCCGCTTGCTGCTGGCCGATGAGCCGACGACTGCACTCGACGTGAGCCTGCGCGGTCAGATTCTGGAGCTGCTCTCGCGCCTGCAGCAAAAAAAATCCATGGCGGTGCTTCTGATCACGCACGATCTCAATTTGGTGCGCCGCTTCGCCGATCGGGTGGCGGTAATGGAGCGTGGCCGCATCGTCGAGCACGGGCCTGTGGCGCGGGTGTTCAGCCAGCCCGAGCATGCTTATACCCGGCAGCTGCTGGCCAGCCGACCGGAGCGTGCTGTGGCCGATGCCGCGCCGGCGCCGGCCTGGCTGCAGGCCCAGGAGGTCAGCGTGCGCTACCGCGTTCGGCGTGCCGGCGTGCGCGGTTGGTTCAAGCCCGGCTCCTTTTTGGCGGTTGACCGAGCGAGCTTGTCGATCGCGCCCGGCTGCACACTTGGCGTCGTGGGCGAATCGGGTTCGGGCAAGTCGACTCTTGCGCTGGCGCTCTTGGGCCTGCAACCCTTTGAGGGTCAGGTCATGCTCGGCCAGCAGAGCTGGAGCGAGCGAGCTGCTGGCAACAAGGCTCTACGGCGGCAGGTTCAGGTGGTGTTCCAGGATCCGTTTTCCTCGCTTTCGCCGCGCATGACGGTCGAGGAGATCGTCGGTGAGGGGTTGGCCGTTCACCATCCTTCCATGAAGGCCCAAGAGCGACGCGAGACGGTGCTGCAGACCCTGGCCGATGTCGGCCTGACCGAGGCCCAGTTTCCGGGCTTGCTGCAGCGCTATCCGCACGAGTTTTCTGGCGGCCAGCGCCAGCGCATCGCAATAGCGCGTGCGTTGGTGGTCGAGCCCCAGCTGCTGGTGCTCGACGAGCCGACCAGCGCTCTCGATGTGACGGTGCAAAAGCAGGTGCTGTCCCTGCTGGTGCGGCTGCAACGCGAGCGGCGCCTGAGCTATCTGCTCATCACGCACGATGTGCAGGTGATCCAGGCCATGGCCCATGAGGTGATGGTCATGAAAGACGGCCGCGTGGTCGAGCGCGGCCCAGCGCTGCAGGTGCTGGCCCATCCGTCGCATCCTTACACCCGGATGCTGGTGGAATCGGCAGACGTTTCTGGACTTGCCGCGGCCGGTTGATCCTGCGCCAGGCTCAGCCGCCGTCCTGAGCAATTTTCGGGCCGGCGGTTGGCGCGCGCCCCGTCCTGCGCTACAATGCTGGCGTCACGACCAAATGGGCGGGTATCCACCGCCCATTTTTTTTGGTCGTCTTGTTTTTGAGCCCGTGCGACTCCGGTCGCGATCCGTGTCGCCCGGGCCAGACAAAAAGCTGGGGCTGCAAGGCGAGATGGGGTTACACGAGGCGGTGGTGCAGGCGGTAAGTGGCCTGGGTTTTGAACTGGTCGACATGGAGCGCACCGGTGGAGGCTTGCTTCGCCTGACGATCGATTGGCCCTGGGATGGCACCGAGCGCTTCATCAACGCAGAAGACTGCGAGCGCGTCACGCGGCAGCTGCAGTTTGTGTTGGAAGTTGAAGCAGTCGATTACGCGCGGCTTGAGGTCAGCTCGCCCGGTATCGACCGCCCGCTCAGGGGTGTGAAAGATTTCGAGCGCTTTGCCGGTCAGCTGATCGACCTGACGCTCAAGGCGCCCATTGGTGCGCAGGCGGCGCTGGGTGTGGCGGCCAACCGCAAGAAATTTCGGGGTTTGCTCGAGCAGACCGAGTCGGGCTGGCAGATTTCGTGGTCCGATGAGCCTGAGCCCAAGCCCGGGCAGAAGGTCAGCCGCAAGAAGGTGCCCGCACCGCTGCTTGCGCTCGGTTTTGTCCTGGAGGATGTGGCGCAGGCCCGCCTCGCACCGGTGGTCGATTTCAAGGGGCGCAAACCCAAGGCGCCCGGGGTCAATTAGGAATTGGAATCAAGAGGAAAGGCAGGCGTGTGACATGAATCGCGAACTGTTGATGTTGGTCGATGCCATCTCGCGTGAGAAAAACGTGGAGCGTGACATCGTGTTCGGTGCGGTTGAATTGGCGCTGGCTTCGGCGACCAAGAAGGTCTATCCGGAGGGCACGGATATCCGTGTCGCCGTTGACCGTGACAGCGGGAACTATGAAACCTTCCGGCGTTGGCTCGTGGTGCCAGACGAAGCCGGCCTGCAAAACCCCGAGGGCGAGGAGATGCTCAGCGATGCCCGCGAGGAGCTGGCCGACATCGAAGAGGGCGACTACATTGAAAAGCCGGTTGACAGCCTGCCCATTGGCCGAATCGGCGCGCAGGCGGCCAAGCAGGTGATCCTGCAGAAAATCCGGGACGCCGAGCGGGAGATGCTGCTCAATGATTTCATGTCCCGGGGCGAAAAGATCTTTGTCGGCACCGTCAAGCGCCTGGACAAGGGCGATCTGATTGTCGAGTCCGGCCGCGTCGAAGGCCGCTTGCGCCGCAGCGACATGATTCCGAAAGAAAACCTGCGCTCGGGCGACCGGGTGCGGGCCATGATCATGTCGGTCGATGCCACCCTGCGCGGCGCGCCCATCCTGCTCTCGCGCACGGCGCCCGAGTTCATGATGGAGCTGTTTCGCCAGGAGGTGCCCGAGATCGAGCAAGGCCTGCTTGAGATCAAGTCGTGCGCCCGCGATTCGGGCTCTCGCGCCAAGATTGCCGTGCTCTCGCACGACAAGCGGGTCGACCCGATTGGCACCTGTGTCGGTGTGCGCGGCACCCGCGTCAATGCGGTGACCAATGAACTGGCAGGCGAGCGGGTGGACATCGTGCTGTGGAGCGAGGATCCTGCTCAGTTCGTCATTGGCGCTCTGGCGCCGGCCAATGTTCAGTCCATCGTGGTCGATGAGGAAAAGCACGCGATGGATGTGGTGGTCGACGAGGAAAACTTGGCCATCTCGATCGGTCGCGGAGGACAGAACGTGCGTCTGGCTTCCGAGCTCACGGGCTGGAAGATCAACATCATGACCGCAGACGAGTCGGCTCAGAAGCAGGCCACTGAAACCGATTCGGCGCGCAAGCTGTTCATGGACAAGCTCGATGTGGACGAGGAGATCGCCGACATCCTGATCGCCGAAGGCTTCACCAGCCTGGAAGAGGTTGCCTACGTGCCGCTGCAGGAAATGCTCGAGATCGAATCGTTTGACGAGGACACGGTCAACGAGTTGCGCAACCGGGCCAAGGACGCTTTGCTGACCATGGAAATTGCTCGGGAAGAGAACATGGAAGAGGTGTCGCAGAACCTGCGCGACGTCCAGGGTCTGACCCCCGAACTGATCGCCCAGCTGACCGAGGCGGGCGTACACACTCGCGACGACCTGGCCGATCTGGCCGTCGACGAATTGACCGAGATCACTGGCCAGACGCCCGAGGAGGCCAAGGTCCTGATCATGACGGCGCGCGCCCACTGGTTCGCCGACGAATCTGCCGAGCAGGCGCAATGATCATGGAGGCCGGGAATCCCCACTATGTCCAGTACCACCAATGTCGCTGAATTCGCAGCGGAACTCAACAAGCCCAC
>CANHDQ010000176.1 GCA_947459405.1 Comamonadaceae bacterium | reverse complement strand
TGGCGTCTGCGGTAACTCAGGGCCAGGCCGTAACGGTCAGCTACACAGACCCCACAGCCGGCAATGATGGCAACGCCGTTCAGGACCTGGCTGGCAACGACCTGGCCAGCCTGGCGGCGCAGTCGGCGGTCAATGTCACCTCGGCGGCCAACACGGCCCTGAGTGCGACCTCCTTGAACAGCGCGGCTGCGGGCTTTGTGATCAATGGGCAAAGTGCTAATGACCGAAGCGGGTTTTCCGTGTCCATGGCGGGTGATGTCAATGGCGACGGCCTGACCGACCTGATTGTGGGCAGCCCCGACCATGCCGCAGGCGGCCTTACAGGCGCGGGACGCAGCTATGTGGTGTTTGGCAAATCCACGGGCACAGCGGTTGATTTGTCGGCCATCGCGGCGGGCAACGGCGGATTTGCCATCGACGGTGCTGCTTCGAGCGACCAAAGTGGCCACGGTGTGAGCTCCGTGGGGGACATCAATGGTGATGGATTGGCAGACCTGGTCATCGGCGCGCGATATGTCGATACAAATGGAGGCGCTTTGTTGGATGCAGGCCGCAGCTATGTGGTGTATGGCAAGGCCAATGGCACCGCGGTGAACCTGTCTAGCGTAGCTGCGGGTGTGGGTGGATTTGTCATCAATGGCCAGGACGCCAACGACGCGAGCGGGCAGAGTGTTTTTGGCTTGGGCGATGTCAATGGCGACGGCCTGGGCGACTTCATCATCGGTGCGCCCAACAGCGATCCGGCCGCTGGCCTTTCGGCGGGCCGCAGCTATGTGGTGTTTGGCAAGAACAACAACACGGCGGTGGATTTGTCGGCTGTGACCGCTGGCACAGGGGGATTCGTGATCAACGGCCACAGCGCGAGCGATCAGATGGGCATGAAAGTCAGCAATGCCGGTGACGTCAACGGCGACGGCCTGGCCGATGTGCTGGTTTCTTCCACTGCAGCTGATCCCGCAGCCGTGACCGACGCTGGGCGCAGCTACGTGGTGTTTGGCAAGACCGACGGCACCGCAGTAGACCTCTCGGCGGTGGTGGCGGGCGCGGGGGGATTTGTGATCAACGGACAGGGTGCTTCCGATGCCAGCGGTGTGTCGATCTCCTATGCTGGCGACGTCAACGGTGACGGTCTGGCCGATGTAATCGTCGGGGCCCATCTGGCCGATCCCAATGCTTTGGCCAGTTCGGGACGAAGCTACGTGGTGTTTGGCAGAACCGGAACCAGCGCTGTGAACCTGAGTGCGGTGGCCAATGGTGCGGGCGGTTTTGTTATCGACGGGCAGGCCGCTGGCGAATTGAGCGGCATTTCGGTGGCCTATGCGGGCGACTTCAACGGGGATGGTTTGGCCGATTTGCTGGTGGGCGCCTCAGGGGCGACGGTGGGGGGTGCAAGCTCTGCCGGCCGAGCCTACCTGGTGTTCGGAAAGGCCAACACGGCTGCTATCAGCTTGTCGGCCGTGGCCAACGGGGTCGGAGGCTTCGTCTTCAACGGCTTTACGGCTGCCAACGATCAGACAGGCAACCAAGTGTCTGCAGCAGGCGACGTCAATGGTGACGGACTGGCGGACCTGCTGGTGGCTGCTGCCAACAGCGATCCATCAGCCGTGACGAATGCGGGCCGCACCTATGTGATTTTTGGCAACACCACCGGCATTGGCAGCAGCACCTTTGTCGATCAGATGGGCACCACGGGCAATGACACGCTGAGCTCCACCGGAGGCCAGACCCTGGTGGCCGGCGCCGGAGATGACACGCTCAACGCCAGCGGCGCCGATGTGCTTTATGGCGGCGCAGGCAGCGACACCTTTGTGGTGGGCAGCAGCACCAGCACGGCGTTGCAAAGTGCCATGGGTTCGGGTGGCAACGCTCTGCAACTCTCGCGCATCGATGGCGGCGGCGGCACGGACACCTTGCGCCTGACGGGTGGCGCCAGCCTGGACTTGACCAAAGTGGCCAATGCGGCGGGCAACAGCCCCCTGGGCGGCAGCCGCATTGACGGTATCGAGCGCGTGGACCTGGCCACCGACACGACGGCCAACACACTCAAGCTCAGCCTGAATGATGTGCTGGACATGTCGGGCATGAACCTGTTCAACAACGGCAATGGCTGGACGGGCTTGGGTGCCACGGTGCAGCGCCATCAGCTGGTGATTGACGGCACGTCTGCCGACACGGTTCAGGTGGTGGGCGGCAGCAATTGGACGCAAGCGGGGACGGTCAGCAGCAGCAGCAGCGGCGCAAGCCAGACCTACAACGTCTGGAACCACAACAGCAGCGCGGCGCAGCTGCTGATGGATGCCGACATCAGACACGAGGTGCTGTGATGGCGGCCCGTGCCTGTGGGGCGCAGCCGCGCACACGGGTGCGTCCGGCTGCCGCTTCCAGGCTCAGCCGGCCTTGAGCATCCCACGCTCTTCGATGAACTCGATCACCTCATCGAGGCCCGCTTGGGTCTTGAGGTTGGTCATGACGAAGGGTTTGAGGCCTTTGGGGGTGGTGCGCATGCGCACGGTGTCCGATGCCATCACCTGAAGGTCAGCGCCCACGTGGGGAGCCAGGTCGGTCTTGTTGATGATGAACAGGTCGCTCTTGGTGATGCCCGGGCCGCCCTTGCGCGGGATTTTTTCGCCGGCGGCCACGTCGATCACATAGAGGGTCAGGTCGCTCAGTTCGGGGCTGAAGGTGGCGGCCAGGTTGTCGCCCCCCGATTCGACGAACACCACGTCGGCATTGGGGTACTGCACGAGCATGCGGTCGATGGCTTCTAGGTTGATGGAGGCGTCTTCTCTGATGGCCGTGTGCGGGCAGCCGCCGGTTTCTACGCCCATGATGCGGCTGGCTTCGAGCGCGCCGCTGACGGTCAGCAGGCGCTGGTCTTCCTTGGTGTAGATGTCGTTGGTGATGGCCACCAGATCGTATTGGCTGCGCATGGCTTTGCACAGCATTTCGAGCAAGGTGGTCTTGCCTGAGCCGACCGGCCCGCCTATGCCCACGCGCAGGGGCGGCAGTTTTTTGGTGCGATGGGCGATATGGTGCAGGCTCATGGTGTGCGGTGGAGTGTGCGGTGTCAAAAATCAGCTGCGAAACAGCCGTGAGTACTGAGTTTCATGCTGGCTCGACAAGATGGCCAGCATGGGCGTGAAGGCTTGCCGGTCTTCATCCGCGCAGGCCAGTGCGTGCTCAACCGCCTGCGGGATGGCATCGGCCAGCCGGGCCAGGATGCGCTGGCCTGCGCTTTGTCCCAGGGGCACGGTTTTGATGGCCGATTGCATCATGTTTTCGGCCCAGCCAAAAGCACAGGCCAGCACGATGTCGCGAGCGGTCGCTGTACTCAGTGAGGCGGCCAGCGCGAAGGCCACTGGGTAGCTGGGGGGCAGCGCGGCGCATTGCGCCAGCGGCAGCTGTGGGGCCTGGGCATCGTTGCGCAGCCAATCGAGCAGGGAGCGCCCCATCTGCTCGGTCTGCAGCCGCAGCTCGTGTGTTTCGCGGGTTTGCAGCAGCCAGTCGTTGAGCTCACGCACGCGCGCAAAGTTGCGCTCGCGCCAGGCGGGCACGGCTTGCGCCAGCACCGCCAGATCGCAGCGTGCCTGCCCGAGCTGCAGCTGATCGACCAGCCAGTCGCCCGCTTGTGCCTCGTTGCTCACCAGGCCTGCCTCGACCGCCGCCTCCAGTGCCTCCGAGTAGGAGAAGCCGCCCACTGGCAAGGCGGGAGAGGCCAGCCAGATCAGCTTGAGCAGGCTCGAGGCGGGCAGGGCCGACAAAACCGGTGCGGCAGTGTTCACGGCTCTTGGGGGTCGTGTTTGCAGTGCGGCCCGTGGGCGTGGCCGTGGCCGTGGTCGTGCTTGTGTGAGTGCCCGTGCGCATGGCCGTCTGACTCACCGTGTGAGTGATCGTGCCCGTGATCATGTGCGTGGCCGTGATCATGTGCGTGGCCGTGATCATGTGCGTGCCCGTGATCATGTGCGTGCCCGTGATCATGTGCGTGCCCGTGATCATGTGCGTGGCCGTGCCCATGGCCGTGTGCGTGGCCGCCTGCGGCGTAGGCGCCCCCCTCGGGCTCAAAGCCTTCTTCGGTTGGCTTGACGATGAGGTGCATGGCGCGCAGCATATCGGCCAGCACATGGTCGGGCTCGATCTTGAGGTGATCACTCCTGAGTTCGATCTGCACATGCCGGTTGCCCAGGTGGTAGGCTGCTCGCACCAGGTCAAAGGGCGAGCCGTGGGCAGGGCAGGGCGTGATGCGCAGCACCGGCTGCGGCGCAGCGATCACGCGCACCAGCGAGCCGTCAGCGGTCACCAGCACGTCGCCGCCGCGCACCAGGGTGCCGCGTGGCAAAAACACGCCCAGGTGCCGCCCGGCCGAGTCGGTTGCATCAAACCGGCTTTTTTGCCTCACGTCCCAGTCGAGCTCGACCGTGGCTGCGCGTTTGAGCAGCACCGGCGCGAGGCCTGCGCCTTGGGCGATGAGTTTGGAGGCTTGCAGCATGTCGAGGTGGGCGCCTGATCGTGCGGCCAGGCGCGCGAGAGTCAAAACAGGAAGTATCGCTGAGCCATGGGCAGGCTCTTGGCCGGCTCGCACGTCAGCAGCTGTCCGTCGGCGCGCACCCAGTAGGTTTGCGGGTCGACCTCCATCACGGGCAGGTAGCTGTTGTGCACCATGTGCTGCTTGCGCACGGCGCGAATGCCGTGGGCCGCGCTGAGGGTCTTGGCCAGTCCGTAGCGCTCTTTGACACCCGCGGCCAGCGCCGACTTCGAGACGAAGGTCAGCGAGCCTTTGGCCAGCGCACCGCCAAAGCTGCCGAACATTGGCCGGTAGTGCACAGGCTGTGGCGTCGGAATGGAGGCATTGGGGTCGCCCATGGCGGCGTGTGCGATGAAGCCGCCTTTGAGGATGATCGAGGGCTTGATGCCAAAAAAGGCCGGCCGCCAGATCACCAGGTCGGCCCATTTGCCCACTTCGATCGAGCCGACCTCGTGCGAGATGCCGTGGGCAATGGCTGGGTTGACGGTGTATTTGGCCACATAGCGCTTGATGCGCAGGTTGTCGTTGCGATCGCTTTCGCCCTCGAGCTTGCCGCGCTGCACCTTCATCTTGTGCGCGGTCTGCCAGGTGCGCAAAATCACCTCGCCCACGCGGCCCATGGCCTGGCTGTCGCTGCTCATCATGCTGATCGCGCCCAGGTCGTGCAGGATGTCTTCGGCGGCAATCGTCTCCTTGCGGATGCGGCTTTCGGCAAAGGCCAGGTCTTCCGCGATCGATGCATCGAGGTGGTGGCAAACCATGAGCATGTCCACATGCTCGTCGAGCGTGTTGACCGTGTAGGGCATGGTCGGGTTGGTCGACGATGGCAAAAAGTTGGCCTGGCCCACCACCTTGAGGATGTCAGGTGCATGCCCACCGCCGGCGCCTTCGGTGTGAAAGGCGCACAGGCCGCGCCCCTTGGTGGCGGCGATGGTGTCTTCGACAAAGCCCGACTCGTTGAGCGTGTCGCTGTGGATGGCCACTTGCGTGTCGGTTTCGTCGGCCACGTCCAGGCAGTTGCTGATGGCCGATGGCGTGGAGCCCCAGTCTTCGTGCAGTTTGAGCCCAATCACGCCTGCATCGATCTGCTCGCGCAGCACCTCAGGCCGGCTCGCGTTGCCCTTGCCCAGAAAGCCCAGGTTCATGGGAAAGGCATCGGCGGCCTGCAGCATGCGCTCGATGTTCCAGGGGCCAGGCGTGCAGGTGGTGGCAAAGGTGCCAGTGGCCGGGCCGGTGCCGCCGCCCATCATGGTGGTCACGCCCGAGCTGAGCGCCTCTTCAATCTGCTGCGGGCAAATGAAGTGGATGTGCGAATCGATGCCGCCGGCGGTGACGATCATGCCTTCGCAGCTGATGATCTCGGTGCCCGCGCCGATGACGATGTCCACGCCCGG
>CANHDQ010000175.1 GCA_947459405.1 Comamonadaceae bacterium | reverse complement strand
GAGCGAAGAATCGGGAAAAAGCGCGTTGAATCATGACTGAGACTCCGACAGATCGTTGAAAAGGACTGCCGACCTTTTGGGCGACAGTCCAATCAATTTATGCGGAGCCTTTGCTCAGGGCAACTGCAGTTGAACCAGCGGTCAGCCGCTTGAACGAACGGTTGAGTGACCGCTGCGCTTGTCACTGCGCCCCAAGCCTCATTGCAGCGCTGTCCTGTCATTGCGAGGAACGAAGCAATCCATCGGCGGTCACACCAAGACAGCGATTGCCACGGCGCGGCGCGCCTCGCAATGACGGCGTAGGAGTGTCGCTGCCCGTTTCGCAACAACAGCTTGGACTCGCCTCCGCCGTAAAAGGCCGAGGCCTTCCTCGACGCTTTAGCTCTCGATCTTCATGTCGCGGATGATGGGCCGGAACTGGTCCATCTGGCGCTTGAGGATCTCGTCTTGCGCGGCGGCACTCGAGCCCACCGGCTCGGCGCCGAGTTCGATCAGTCGCTTGGCCACCTCCGGGTGACGCACTGCGGCGGCCGACTCCTTTTGCAGGCGATCGATGATCTCGCGCGGGGTCTTGCCCGGTACAAAAAGGCCGTTCCAGCCTTCAAGCTCCAGACTGGCAAATCCGAGTTCGCGCACGGTGGGCACGTCGGGCAGGCCGGCCACGCGCTTAGACGCGGTGGTGGCCAGTGCCTTGAGGGTGCCGGCGCGGATTTCGGCCAGCGAGGTCGACAGCTGGTCGCCGCCGACCTGGATGCGCCCGGCCAGCAGTTCCTGCTTCAGGGGCGCTGCGCCCTTAAAAGGAACGTGTTGCATATCGACGCCGGCCGCCTTCTTGAAAGCCTCGCCCTGCACATGCATGGCCGAGCCAGGACCGGTGGAGCCATAGTTGTAGGCCAACTGCTTTTGCGTGCGCAGCAACTGCCCGAGGTCGCGCAGGTCCTTGGCCGGCACGCTTGGGTTGGCGGTCCACATGAAGGGCACATAGACCGAGATGGAGACGCCTGCAAAGTCGGTGTCCACATTGAAGGGCGAGCGGCCCGCCAGGGTCTGCGCCACCGTGGTCATTGGAAACGTCAGGTTGTGCATCAGCAGGGTGTGGCCATCGGGCGCGGCCTTGGCCACGGCATCGGCGCCAATCGCGCCGCCCGCGCCACCCCGGTTTTCGATCAGCACCGGCTGGCCCATGGTCTCGCTCATGCGCTGGGCGATCAGGCGGGCCACCACATCGGTGGTGCCGCCGGCCGGAAAGGGTACGACGATGCGGATCGGCTTGGACGGGAAGGACTGCGCCCAGGACAGGTGGCTGCCCAGGCCCAGGCTGGCTGCGGTCAGGCCCACAGAAAAGCGGCGGCGGGAAATGCGCATGGAGTCTCCTTGGTGGTTGAACCCAGCCATGTTGCACAAGTCGTGCTGGCTGGGTCAAGGGTGGAAACCTCAGGCCTGGGAGGCCTGGCTCAAGCCGCTGGGCTTTGGCGCCGTGTCTGATGGCGACTGCGCGTCGGTGACAATAAGGCAGCCGAAAACGAATCGAGTCCACCATGTACACACCCGAGCACTTTCGCGTACGTGACCCGGCGGCCCTGCACCGCATCATGGCCGACCACCCGCTAGGTGTGCTGGTCACCGCTCAAGGTGGCGCGCTCGATGCCAACCATCTGCCCTTTGAACTCGATCCCGCTGCCGGTCCCCTGGGCACGCTGCGGGCGCATGTGGCGCGCGCCAATCCGCTGTGGCAGCAAGGCGATGGGGATGTGCTGGTGATCTTTCGCGGCAACGAAAGTTACATCTCGCCCAATTGGTATCCGAGCAAGCACGAAACGCATCGGCTGGTGCCGACCTGGAACTACGAGGTCGTGCATGTCCACGGCCGGCTCGTGGTGCGCGACGACGAAAGATACCTGCGCGGCGTGCTCGCACGGCTGACTCGCACGCACGAGGCGCAGGAAGCGCGACCCTGGAAGATGGGCGACTCGCCGGCGTCCTACATCGACACCATGCTGCGTGCGGTGGTCGGCATCGAGATCACCATCACCGCCATTGAAGGCAAATCCAAGCTCAGCCAAAACCGTGAGCCGCGCGATGTGCAGGGCGCCGCCGACGCATTGCGCGGGCGCGGGCAGGCCGATCTGGCGCAGGCGATGCAAGCGCCGCCCACCCGCTTTGGCGATGGATCGGCTTAAACCGTTTCAAGCCTTCGGGAAACACCTCGGGGCGGGGGAAAGCTCGATCCTCGGTGCGGCCGATTCGATCAGCATGGCGGTCCATGCCCGGCGCCAAGAAACTCGCGCCTGCGTGCTCGGGCAGCAGATGATGGCCTTCGCAAGTCATGAGGCTTTGGAGCCATGAACCCTTTGCTTGAAAGCCACCAGACCTTTGGCGCGGTGCTGGAGCGGCTCATGTGTGTCTCGCTGCGGGCCAACGCGCCCGGGGCTGATTGATCATGCTGCAGTGCGTTGCGACCACGCGCCGGCCGGGGCCGCTGTTTCCGCGCCTTCTCGGTGACGTCGGGGGAACCAACGCCCGCTTTGCCTGGCAGCCGCACGCAGGGGCGGCCATCGAGCAGGTCGAGGTCTTGCCTTGTGCGCAATACCCAAGCTTGGCCGATGCGGTGCAGGCCTATCTGGGGTCCAGTCGGCAGGCCAATTTGCAGACCGGGTCGCGTGGCCGACCGGCCTGCGCAGCCATCGGTATCGCCACGCCGGTGCTCGGTGACTGGCTGGCCATGACCAACCACCCGTGGGCGTTTTCGGTGAGCGCTTTGCGCTCGCAACTTGGACTCGAGCGTTTGCTGGTGCTCAACGATTTCACCGCGCTGGCCTTGGCTTTGCCGCACCTGGACGAGCAGGCCAAGCGACCGATCGGGGGTGGCGCGCCCGTCTCGGGAGGCAATATCGGTTTGCTCGGTCCGGGCACGGGCTTGGGCGTTTCGGGTCTGATCCACGCTGCTTCAGCAGGCGTGCTTTTACCGATTGCGGGGGAGGGCGGGCACGTGACGCTGGCCGCGAGCAACGCTTTGGAGTTTGCCGCCCTCGAGACGCTGCAAGCGCGCTACGGCCATGTGTCAGCCGAGCGGGTGCTCTCAGGCGGGGGACTGGTCAACCTGTACGGTGCGCTGGCGCAGCTGCGGGGCCTGCCGATCGAGCACCTGACAGCGGCGCAGGTCATGCAGCGGGCTGCAGGCACGCAAGCGGGGGGCGACCGCGATCCGATAGCGGTCGAGGCGCTCGATCTGTTTTGTGGCTTTCTCGGTCAGGTGGCCGGTGACCTGGCTTTGACCTTGGGCGCGCGCGGGGGCGTTTACATCGGAGGCGGCATCGTGCCGCGCATGGGACGGCTTTTTGATCGGTCGCCGTTTCGCGCACGCTTTGAGGCCAAGGGCCGCTACTCGGCTTACCTGCAGTCCATCCCGGTGTGGCTGATCGACAGCCCCGTGCCCGCGGCCTTGCTCGGCGCCGCGCAGGCGCTGTCGTTGCCAGAGTCCATGCTGACCGCGGTTTGAGCCAGGTCGGCGGCCTCAAGCCTCCCTCGAGTGCGCCCTCAGTCAGGAAGGTGCGAGAAGACCACCTCCTGCGCCCCCTCCCACAGCACTTTGCGGCCGATCTCGGGCAGATGCGCCTGGCCTTCACACACGGTCAGGAAGTGGTTGCCAGCGAGCTGGCCGAGCTTGCTCGAGAAGCTGCACGGGCCGTAGGCCATGATGATCTCGGTTTCGCTGTAGCCGCCGGGGTAGAACAAGATGTCTCCGACCGAGGGGTGGCTGGTGTGGTTTTCAAAGCCCACCCCCAGTGACCAGTCGCCCAGGGGCACCCACACGCCTTCGCCGCTCCAGCGCACATGGATGAATTTTTGCTTGTAGGGCAGCAGTTTGAGGAAGGCGGCCACGGTCTGGGGTGCCTGGGGGTGGGCCTGGGCGACCAGACGATGGCCGGCCACGTCGATGGCAATTCGAGGGGTTTGCATAGGATGTGTGGTTTGCGCGGGGCTTAGACCATGGCCATTTCGGATTTGCGCTGGCTCCAGCCCGTCATGCGCCGCTCGATGAAAGACGAGATCGCGTACAGCGAAATGCCCAGCCCTGCCAGGATGAACAGGCCGGCAAACACCATGGGTACATCAAAGTTGCCGCTGGCGATCATCATGACGTTGCCGATGCCGCGGTTGGCGGCCACCGTCTCTGACAGCACGGTGCCCACAAAGGCCAGGGTGATCGCGATCTTGAGAGAGGCAAACAGGTAGGGCAGCGAACGCGGCAAGCCCACGTTCCACAGCAGGTCGCGCTTGCTCGCGCCCAGCACTTTGAGCACGTCTTCGAGCTCGGGTTCGGTCGAGGCCAGCCCGGTGGCCACATTGACCACCACCGGGAAGATGCTGATCACCGCCGAGGTCAGGATGGCCGGGACGGTACCGGCGCCAAACCAGACCACGAAGATGGGCACAACGGCCACCTTGGGAATGCTTGAAAAGCCCACCAGGAGCGGGTAAGCCACGTTGTAGGCCAGCTTTGACGAGCCGATCAGCATGCCCAGCACAATGCCCACGGCCACGCCGATGCCAAAGCCGACGACCGTGGTGTAGAGCGTCTGAGCGGTGTGCGGCCACAGCAGCGGCATCTTGGTGATCAGCACCGTCGCAATTTGACTGGGCTTGGGCAGGATAAGGCTCGAGATGGAGAAGGCCGTACAGACCACCTCCCAGATCAGAAAGAAGCTGATCAGCGCCAGGAGCGTGAGCAGGTTCTGTTGTGCCGATGCGGACAGTTTGCTCATGCGGTGACTCCTTCAGACCGCGCGTGTGCAATGCGCAGCCTCAATTGCTGGACCAGTTCGCTAAATTGGGGCGCGTAGCTCATCTCGACGGTACGAGGCCGCGCAAAGGGCACGGGGCAGTCTTCAATGATGCGCCCTGGGCGCGAAGACATGACGCAGATGCGTGTAGCCAAATAGGCCGACTCGCGCAGGTCGTGGGTGACCAGCAACACCGTCGGCCGGGTCTTGATCCACAGCTCCTGCATGATGGCCCACAGCTCTTCCCGGGTGAATTGATCGAGCGCGCCAAAGGGCTCGTCGAGCAGCAGCAGCTGGGGCTCATGGATCAGGGCGCGGCACAAGGAAGCGCGCTGCAGCATGCCGCCTGAGAGCTGCCAGGGGCGCTTGTCGGCAAAGCCTTTGAGTCCCACCTGGGCCAGAAGGGCATCGGCACGATCGGCAAACTCGCCCTTTTTCTTGCGGGCATAGTCCTGGCGGTAAGGCTCGACGATCTTGAGCGGAATCATGATGTTCTCGCGTATCGTCAGCCACGGCAGCATGGTGGGGTTCTGGAACGCCAGCCCCAGGCGGATGCCTGACGCAAAGGCATCGCGCTGGCCCGCTGCGCCCACCTCGCGGCCGCCCACCACCACGGCGCCGGCGCTGGGCCGCAGCAGCCCGGCAACGAGCTTGAGGATGGTCGATTTGCCGCAGCCGCTGGGCCCCACCAGGGCCACAAAGTCGCCCTGCGCAATGCTCAGGTCGGTGCTCTCCAGCGCCACGGTGCCATTGGCATATTGCAGGCGTACGCCCGAGAGCTCGATCAGGGTCGGGTTCATGCCTTACTCCCTGCTTGCGGGGCCTTGACGATGGCTCGGCTGTAGTGCTCCATATTGCGCGGCGCAGGCGGGGGCATTTTCTGGATCGGCTTGATGTTGCGGCCCCAGCCGGCGGCATCGCTGACCAGCTGGCCTTCGCGCATGACAAAGCGGCCGCGCAGCAGGGTATGGATCGGGTAGCCTTGGACGCTGCGGCCATGCCAGGGCGAGATCTTGCTGATGCTTTGCAGCCGGCCTTGCGACAACGTTCCGGTGCGGCCCATGTCCACGAAGGCGATATCGGCATGGGCGCCAACGGCGATCACCCCCTTGGTGCCGTACAGACCCCAGGCCTT
>CANHDQ010000174.1 GCA_947459405.1 Comamonadaceae bacterium | reverse complement strand
TAAAGGCGGAAATCAGAGCGGTCAGAGCGTATTTCATGGAGGCACCTGGTTAGAGTTGAGGCTGACTTGAAAACACCGACAATGCGGCGTCGCACCGACACAATATGCCCGGTACGCTTGTTAAGTCTATCAGCGATAGCGCATCCATATGCGAGCCCTGATCGATACCCAGGCGGCGCCAACCGCCAGACAGGTCGACCAGCGCTGCCCCATGCCACTCCTGGCACCCCTTTTTAGACTGCTCCACACTATGACGCGATATCTGCATCGTGGTCTTCTCGCCAGCCTCGCCAGCCTGACTCTGGCCGCGCCAGCTATAGCGCAAGAGCGCTTCAAGCCCGCTCCGTCAGACCGTTTGATAGCCTCGGTTCATGCTCAGGCCGGGCGCGATGGCTCCCTGCGCACGCTCGACCAGGCTTGGCGTGCCGACCCCAAAAATCTCGATGCGGCGCTCGCCTTTGCCCGAGCCGTCTTCGTGCTCGGCCTGCGCCAGGGCGACCTGCGGTGGTTTGGTTCGGCCCGGGCCGCACTGGCGCCCTGGTGGCAGGCCAGCGAGTTGCCGGCGCAGGCCTACTTTCTCCGGGGCCTGGTCAAGCAGGGCTTCCACGATTTTGAGGGTGGGCTGCGCGACATCAAACAGGCCATCGAGAAAGATCGTGCGCAGGCCGAGTTCTGGTCCTGGCGTTTTGCCCTGCACCTGCTGCTGGCCGACATGAACGCCGCGCGCCAAGACTGCGAGGAAATCGCCCGGCTGTTCGGGCAGGAGGAGGCCGACATCTACCGCGCGGTGCTCCTTTATCGCACCGGACAGGCCACACAGGCTATTGCCAAGCTGCAACGCGCAATGGACGCGCCGCGGTTCAAGGATCCGGGCTCGCAGGACTGGATCGGCTTTCATCTGGGGGAGGCTTACCGCGTTGCGGGGCAGACCCCAATGGCGCTGGCCACCTGGGACAAGCAGCTCAGGGCCCAGCCCCAGTCGCACCTGATTCGGCTCTCACTGGTTGAGTTGCTCAACCAAAGCGGCCGCCATGCCGAGGCCAAAAAACTCATCGCCCTGGACACCGCCACCGACGCCCTGCTCATGCAGGCGGTCATCGCCAGTCGGGGGCTCAAAGACGGCGACGAGGCTCGGCTGGCCCAATTGCTCGATCTCAGGCTGCAATCGCAGGCGCAGCGTGGCGAATCTCTGATTGAGCGCCCCAAGCTGATCTACCTCATCGCCTATGGCAAAGACCCGGCGGCCGGGCTGGCGCTGTCGATCGACAACTGGAAGCTGCAAAAAGAGCCGCCAGACGCCCTGCTGTTCGTGCAAGCGGCACTGGCGACCCACCAGCCTCGCGCGGCAGAGCCCGTGATCGCCTGGGCCCAGCAAACCGGCTACACCGATGCCGATCTCGCGCCCCTGATCGAGCGACTCAAATCGCATCCAAAATGGAACGGAGGCAGCCGATGACCGCCGTGCACAAATGGCTTTGGTCGGCGGTGCTGGCACTGCTGGCCTGCACGCCCTGGCAAGCGGCACGGGCGCACTCGAGCAGCAACAGCTATCTGGCGCTCCAGGCCAAGGACTCCCAAGAGCTGACGCTGCGCGCCGATCTCCACCTGCGCGACATCGACTTCACCTTCGATCTCGACGCCGACCGAGACGGCCACGTCACCTGGGGCGAGACCCTGGCGCAGCAAGCGCCCATAGACGCCTGGCTGCGACAAGGCCTTGCGCTGAGCTCAGCGGGGCAGCCCTGCACCCTGAGCAGCGCCGACCTGCAAGCGACCCTGCGTGCAGATGGCCCCTATCTCAGCGCGCTGTGGCGCCTCAGCTGCCCGGGCCTGAACGATCTGGCGCAGGCCAATCTTGAACTGCGTTACGGGCTGATCTTCGAGCGCGACGGCCTGCACCGGGCCTTGTTCAAGGCAGAACTGCCCGGCCTGCAAACCAATGCGGTGCTCAGTCCGGAAAGCCCGCAGGTGCGCATCGCGCAGGAGCAAGCGGGCGGACTTGCGGTTTTTGGGCGCTACGTGGTCGAAGGCGTCTGGCACATCTGGATCGGTATCGACCACATCGTGTTCCTGCTCAGCCTTCTGCTGCTTGCACCCCTGGCGCCCACGCGCAAACCCGTGACGCAGTGGCGAGCAGTGCCGCGGGCCGGGCCCGTCGTCAAGGACGTGGTCTGGGTGGTCACGGCCTTTACCGTGGCGCACTCGATCACCCTGGGCCTGTCAGTGATGAAGTGGCTCGAGCCCCCGGCTGATTTCGTTGAGCCCGCAATTGCCATCTCGGTTGTGCTGGCGGCCCTGAACAACCTGCTGGGCTGGAGCGCTCTGAGACGCTGGCCACTGGCCTTTGTCTTCGGCCTGGTCCACGGCTTTGGCTTTGCCAGCGTGTTGATCGACCTGGGACTGCCAGCCAGTGCGCTGGCCCTGTCTCTGGCGGGCTTTAACATCGGCGTCGAGCTCGGCCAACTGGCCATCGTGCTGGTCTTCATGCCCCTGGCCTGGCTGATGCGAAACACCTTGTTCTACCGGGCTGTCATCGTGGCCGGCGGCTCTGCCGCCATCGTCGTGCTGGGCACCGTCTGGACCGCGCAAAGAATCGGACTGTTCTGAGCAAGGGCTGCCCTTCGAGCAACGCCAGAGCGCCACGCCAGGCTCGCAGTGACGGAACGGGCATATGCCGACCTTTCCTAGGGGACGACATGAAGACTGACCAACGATCCATTGATGGGCTGCGGGCAAGGACGCTCTGGGCCCTGCTCGCCTTGGGCGTGCTGGCCGCCTTTGGCGCCCGCGCCACGGGCACAGCCGAGAACCCCATGCGCGTTCAGACTGTGGCCCAAGGCCTGGAACACCCCTGGGCGGTGGCTTTCATTGACGAGCAGCGCTTTTTGGTGACCGAGCGCCCCGGCCGCATGCGGGTGGTGCACGCCGACGGCAGGATAGAGCCTCCCATCAAGGGGCTGCCACGCATTGACGCAGCGGGCCAGGGCGGCTTGCTCGACCTGGTGACCGATCCGCAGTTTGGCCGCAATCGACAGCTGTATTTCTGCTTCACCGAGCCTGGCGAGGGCGGCAGCAACGGCACCGCGTTGGCCCGAGCCAGCCTGTCGGCCGACCTGCGCAGCCTCGAGCAGGTCCAGGTGCTGTTTCGGCAGTGGCCCAAGATGCCCGGACGCCACCACTTTGGCTGCCGTATCGCGATCGACGGCCAGGGTCACCTGTTCTTGACGCTGGGCGAGCGCTTTGGCGCCATGGCGCAAGCGCAGCAGCTGGACAACCACCTGGGCAAGATCGTTCGCCTCAACCGCGACGGCAGCGTGCCGGCCGACAACCCATACGTCAACCGTCCGGGCGCCCGGCCCGAAATCTGGAGCCTGGGTCATCGCAACCCGCAGGGCGCCGCCATCGGGGCGGACGGCGCACTGTGGGTGCACGAACATGGGCCGCAGGGCGGTGATGAGGTCAACCGAATCGAGCGCGGACGCAATTACGGCTGGCCGGTCATCACCTATGGCGAGCAGTACGGCGGCGGGGCCATTGGGCAGGGGCTGCAACGGCTCGATGGCATGGAGCAGCCCCTGCACCAGTGGACGCCCTCGATTGCCCCCTCGGGCATGGCCTTCATCCGCGGCGACCGCTATGGCGCGGCTTCTCGCGGCCATCTGATCGTCGGGTCGTTGCGCGGCAATCGCCTGCACCGGCTGGTCTGGGAGGGTCAGCGCCTGCTGCGCGAGGACCTCATCGATGCCCCCATCGGGCAGAGGGTGCGCGACGTCAGGCAAGGCCCGGACGGCTGGCTCTACCTCCTCACCGATTCAGCGCAAGGCAAGCTGCTTAGGCTGCTGCCGGCGCCTTAATCGTCCTGCTGCACAGGCGCTGCGCTTTTGACAAGGCTACACTGCGACGTCGATCTTCTGGAGCTCCCATGAAAACTCTGGCCACCCTGCTTGTTTGCGCCACCTTGAGCCTGAGTGCTGCGGCCCAGTCCGCGCCCGACAAAGTGGTCTACCACATTGACCACGCGGCCACGCAGGCCACCAAGGGCCTGCGCAACATCCGCAACCACCTCGATGTGGCACCGGAGACGCAGATCGTCGTGGTCACACATGCTGAAGGCGTGGACTTCCTGATGGAGGGCGCCAAGGACAAAAACAATCCGAACGTCGACTATGGCGCTCTGGTTTCGGCCCTGAAGGCGCGCAATGTGCGCTTCGAAATCTGCGAGATCACTCTGCGCAACCGCAATTTGACCAAGGGCCAGTTCTCGATGGACGCCGAGTTCACGCCTTCGGGCGTGGTGCGCATCGGCCGACTTCAGGCGCGCGAAGGCTACGCTTACATCAAACCCTGAGCGGTCGGGGGTCTGTAGCGGCCCCGCGCGGGGCCGCACGCGCTCAGCTCGCGCCGTGGCCGCGGATATAGGTTTCCAGAAACTTGATCTGGTCGCCCTGCTGCTCGATGATGTTCTTGACGATGTCGCCGATCGAGATCACGCCCACCACCTTGCTGCCGCGCGCGACCGGCAAATGGCGAATGTTGCGCGAGGCCATGATGGCCATGCAGTGATCGAGGTCGTCGGCCTCCGACACAGTGATCGGATCGCGCGTCATCACGGAGCGAATCGAGGTCTCGCCCGCGTCCTTGCCCGGCAAGAGCACCTTGATGGCGCAGTCACCTTGGGAGACGATGCCCACCAAATCCCCCTGTTCGATCACCAGAATGGCACGCACGCGGTTGTCGCGCATTTTTTGCAGGGCATCCTTGACGCTGTCGTCCGGAGCAACCGAGTGCAGGATGTTGGCTTTTTGGCTGAGGCAAGTCCGAACGTTCGACATCATGGGCTCCAAGACGGGTGGGATACAGGAACGAAAACACAGCGGTACCTCGACCCGCACACTGGCCCTGATGAGGGTCCGCCTCACAGCCAATACCAATCGAAGTGGCGATCTCAGCCGGGCCCCTATTCGTTCGGCTCAGCTAAACCCCGAAGACATTATGGTGAAATCAGGGAAAAACCGGATAGCGCCGGCCCGTAGTTGATCAGTCCCCTCAACTTTTCGCGCCCCGGGGCGCAGTTGGGGGAAAGGGACGGGGGGAGCCCGGGACCTTGCGCATCGCCCCCGGGGCTTGGAGGATCAGACCTTGCCGAGCGCCTGAAGGATTTTCTGCGGCGTCAGCGGCTGGGACCAGCACTGCGCCTGGAAAGGCGCCAGCGCGTCGTTGATCGCGTTCATGACCGCCGCCGGCGCGCCGGCCGTGCCGGCTTCGCCCGCGCCCTTGGCACCAAGCTGGGAACTGCGGGTCGGCGTCTGCACATGGGCCACCTCGATATCGGGCATTTCGCCGCTCATGGGCACCAAGTAGTCGGCCATGCTGGCGTTGATCATGAGGCCGCGGTCGTCATACAGGCACTCTTCGAGCATGGCGCCGCCGATGCCCTGCACGATCGCACCGCGAATTTGCTCATCCACCAGCTTGGGATTGATCACCCGCCCGCAATCTTCCACAGCCCAGTGCTTGAGCAGTTTGACGAAACCGGTGTCGGGATCGACCTCCACATAAGAGGCCTGCACGCCGTTGGTGAAGATAAACGGGTAGTCGCGCTGGGCGTAGTGCCGCGTGACCATCAACTCGGGCGTGAAGTCGCTGGGCAGCGTGTCCGAGCGGAAGTAGGCAATCCGGCCCAGTTCCGCGAAATCGAGCACGGGCTCCAGGCTCTGGGCGTCCACCACCTTGCCGCGGCGGATGGCCAGCTCATCGCCGTCACGCTTGAGAATGACCGCCGCCACCTTGATGATGTTGCTGCGCAGCGCCTGACCCGTCAGCAAAACGGCCTCACCGCCCACGCCTGCGCCCCGGGAAGCCCAAGTGCCGCCGCCGTAAGGCGTGACATCGGTGTCGCTGAGCACCAGACGAACCTTCTCCAGGTCCACGCCCACCGCATCGGCGGCGATCTGGCGGTAGATGCCATCGTTGCCCTGCCCTTGCTCGCCGACGCTGACGCTGACGCTGATGGCGCCGCTGGGGTCCAGGCGCATCGTGCAACC
>CANHDQ010000173.1 GCA_947459405.1 Comamonadaceae bacterium | reverse complement strand
GCTTGAGCATCGGCGTGTTGAGCGCTTGCCACTGCAAGTGGCTGTGCGGGCCAAAACCGGCCATGTTGGCGCGCAGCGCGTCCAGCCCGTCTTGCAGGCTGGCAAAAGGCCCACCCTGCCCGACATAACCCTTGATGCGTGCCAGACCGGCCCAGTCCAAATGCGGTCCGACGTCGTTGAGCACCAGACGGTCGATCGGCCGCGGCAGCGCCTGGGCCTGCGCCGCCGCAAGCATGCCGATGATGCCGCCCATGCTGGTGCCCATCCAGTCGAGCCGTTCGATGTGCTGCTGGCCGTGCAGATGCAAGAGCAAAGCCTGCATATCGGCCACATAAGTCAGGGGCTGATAGAGGGCCGCCTCGCTCAGCCAGTCGCTGGCACCGCGTCCGGCCACGTCGGGGCAGACCACGCGCACGCTGCGACCCATCGCGCCGGCGCGCTCGACCAAGGCACGCGCCAGGGCATCGAAGTCACGCCCCTGGCGGGTCAGCCCGTGCACGCACAGCACCAGGTGGGCGCTTTGAGCCTGTCCCCACTGCCAGAACGCAAGCTTGCGCGTGGCATCGAGGAGGGCCAAGTGGTGCAGTTGCGGCTCGGTCATGCAAGGTTGGCGCCAAAAAGGCACCCCATAATCGCTGGGTTGGACAAGAAGCCCCGCGCGGCGGGGATGCGAATTGTCGCCCCAATTGCACAGGAGAATTTCATGCTCAAAGGCAAAACAGCGCTCGTAACCGGATCGACCAGCGGGATCGGTCTGGGCATTGCCCGGGCCCTTGCGGCCGAGGGTGCCAATGTGGTGCTCAACGGCTTCGGGGAGGTGGCCGCCGCGCAAGCGCAAGTGCAGGCGCTGGGCGTGCAGGTGGCCTATCACGGCGCCGACATGAGCCGGCCAGCCGAGATCGAGGCAATGATGGGCTTTGCTGCCGAACGCTTTGGCCGGGTCGACATCTTGGTCAACAACGCCGGCATCCAGCATGTGGCCAAGATCGAGGACTTCCCGGTCGAGCGCTGGGACGCAGTGATCGCCATCAATTTGTCGAGCGCGTTTCACGCCACGCGGCTGGCGCTGCCGGCCATGAAGGCGGCCAATTGGGGCCGCATCATCAACGTGGCGTCGGTGCATGGGCTGGTGGCCTCGGCCGAAAAGGTCGCTTACGTCGCGGCCAAGCACGGCATCGTCGGGCTGACCAAGGTCACTGCGCTGGAGACGGCCACCACCGGCGTGACCTGCAATGCAATCTGCCCGGGCTGGGTGCTCACGCCGCTGGTGCAAAAGCAAGTCGATGCCCGGGCACAGGCGCTGGGCCTGTCCAACGAAGAGGCCAAGCGACGGCTGCTGGGCGAAAAAGAGCCCTCGATGCAGTTCACCACGCCCGAGGAGCTGGGCGCACTGGCGGTGTTTTTCTGCTCGGCAGCGGGCAACAATGTGCGCGGCGCGGCCTGGAACATGGACGGCGGCTGGGCCGCACAATGAGACCCTGACGGTGCACGGCAGCAGTCTGCCCGCGCCCAGCCCTAGCGCTGCGCAGGCACCCAAGTCACCCCGTCAGGCAGCCGGCTGTCCGGCATCGGCAACTCGAGCCGATGCAACACCGGCCCGCTGAGGTCTGCGGCCAGCTCGGCATGACGCACCCCGACCGCGCGCAGCATCACGCCTTCTTCAACTGAGGTGCCCACCGCGAAAGGCCGAGCCGGCTGGCCGTCGATGGACAACACCGCCACGCCTAAGGAGCCTTGCGCGATGACACCGCGCAACTCGTAGCGGCGCGCTTGCCCCTGTGCGCCTGAGGCCTGGCTCTCGGACGGCGCACCCAACCAGGCGGCGATAGCGGCCGATTTGATCTGCGGCACTGCCAGTGCGGCAGGCGCGGCCGGCGCCACCGCCGGTGCCAGCGGCTCGGTCAGCAGCAAGCCCCAGTAGAGCGCGCTCAAGCCCAGCAGGGACCAAACTACAGCGGTCGAACCGAGGCGCAGGATGACATCGCGCAGTCGCATCGCAAGATTATGATCATTCGATGCGAGATCGCACGCTCCTGACAGGTTGTTCGCGTAAACGGACTACACCTGCGCGCAGGCAGCGCGGCTTTACCCTCATTGAGCTGATGGTGGTGCTGGTCATCATTGGCGTGCTCGCGGCTCTCATCGTGCCCAATGTGCTCGACCGAGCCGACGATGCGCGCGTGACGGCCGCCCGCACCGATATTGCCAATATCGGCCAGGCCCTCAAGCTCTACAAGATCGACAACCAGATCTATCCCAGCGCCGAGCAGGGGCTGCAGGCCCTCGTCAGCCGCCCGGGCGCCGGGCCCCAGCCGCCCAACTGGCGCGCCACGCTCGACAAGCTGCCCAAAGACCCTTGGGGCCGTCCTTACCAGTATCTCAACCCGGGACTCAAAGGCGAAGTCGATGTGCTCTCGCTCGGTGCCGACGGACAGCCCGGCGGCGAGGGCAAGAACGCCGACATCGGCTCCTGGCAGTAAAGGCCGGCCACAGGCCGCGCACATTCATCTATGGTCTCCATGGTGCG
Source organism: Comamonadaceae bacterium (assembly GCA_947459405.1). Lineage (GTDB taxonomy): Bacteria > Pseudomonadota > Gammaproteobacteria > Burkholderiales > Burkholderiaceae_C > Polaromonas. The sequence continues at coordinate 3,528 of CANHDQ010000173.1, read as the reverse complement.
ATCACGAGGCCACCGGCTGAGCACCAACCACCTGGCGCCCTTTCTGGGGCAGCGGCCATGAGCCGCTCGGGGTATCGCGTTGTAATCGCCGGTTTTACCCTGGTGGAAGTGCTGGTGGCTCTGGCCATCGTGGCCGTGGCTCTGGCCGCCGGCCTTCGCGCCAGTGCAGCGCTGCTCAACCACGGCCAGCGCCAAAGCGAGCAGCTGCTGGCGCAGCTGTGCGCCGAAAACGAGCTGGTGCGGCTGCGACTGCTGCGTCAGCTGCCCGGCATCGGTCAAAGCAGCGCCACCTGCGAGCAAGGCGGGCAAGCGCTGACGGTGACGCTGGTGGTCGGCGCCACCCCAAATCCCAATTTCCGGCGTGTTGAGGCGCGCGTCGGCAGCGCCGATGGCCGGCCCCTGCTGAGCCTGACCACCGTGGTGGGGGCCAACTGACGTTCTCCGCGTGCGCGCCCGGCCCGAGCAGCATGGCGAACGCGGCAGCTCGGTGCGCTGACAGGCGCGCCGGACTCGACCAGAGGCGTGCTGGGGCGCCAGGGACACCACCAACTTGACAATCTCATGTGTCATGTTAAATTGACACATGAAGATGTCCCATTTCGGCGACATCCGTGGCGACATCCGATCACCAGGGGGCCCCATGAGCATGAACCTACGCATCGAGCAAGCACTCGAGCAACAGTTTTCCCGGGTCCACAGCGCCAGCGCGCCACCGCGCCTGCTGGCCGCCATGCGCCATGCCGTCTTCCCTGGCGGCGCCCGTATCCGCCCCCAGCTTTGCTTGGCCGTGGCGGTCGCCTGCGGCGACGACGCGCCGCCCCTGAGCAACGCGGCGGCCATTGCGATCGAAATGCTGCACTGCGCCTCGCTGGTGCATGACGACATGCCCTGCTTTGACAACGCCGACATTCGCCGGGGGCTGCCGACGGTGCACAAGCAGTTCGGCCAGCCCTTGGCGCTGCTGACCGGCGACGCACTGATTGTGCTGGCCTATCAGTCGCTGGCGCAAGGCGGGGTGCGCTGGCCCGAGCGACTCGCGCCGCTGCTACAAATCGTTTGCGAAGGCACCGGCGCGCCCGAGGGCATCGTGGCCGGCCAGGCCTGGGAATGCGAGCCCAAGGTGGCGTTGAGCCAGTACCAGCGGGCCAAAACCGGCGCCCTCTTCGTGGCCTCGACCTGCGCCGGCGCGATCGCGGCCGGTCACGACCCCCAGCCCTGGCGGCGCCTGGGCGATTGCCTGGGCGAGGCCTACCAGGTGGCCGATGACATCCGCGACGTGATGGGCCAGGCGCTGGCCATCGGTAAGCCCCAGGGCCAGGACGCGCAGCACGGCCGGCCCAGTTCGGCGGCCGATCTGGGCCTGGTCGGCGCGGTGGCCTACTTTCGCGAGCTGATGCAGGCAGCGATCGACTCGGTGCCGGCCTGCCCGGCACGCTCGGCCATGCAAAAACTGGTGCTGGCCGAATCGGAGCGGCTGCTGCCGCAGCACGCGCGCGAACAGATTGCACGCGGCGTGGCCGTGGACGGCTTGGCATGAGCGCATCGGGGGTGACCGTGGCCAGCGCCGGCAACCCGCCGGGCTGGCGCGAACGCTGGGCCATGCGCTGGGACCAGTGGCTCAGCAGCCCGGCCTCTTACCGCTGGGCCTTGGGCAATCCCCTGGGGCGCTGGATCATGCGCCGACGCGCGCAGCAGCTGTTTGACCTGATGGCCGGTTTCGTGCACAGCCAGGTGCTGCTGGCCTGCGTGCGGCTGGGCTGGTTCGAGACCCTGCTCAAGCAGCCACGCACCCTGGCCGAGTTGCAAGTGCCCAGTGGGCTGCCTGCCGACAGCCTGCAGCGCCTGCTGCGCTCGGCCATCAGCCTGGGCCTGTTGGAGCTGCGCGGCCAGCGCTACGCGCTCGGACCTCTGGGCGTGCCGGTGGCCAGCCACCCAGGCCTGCGGGCCATGATCGAGCACAACGCGTTGCTCAACGCCGATCTGATCGATCCGCTCAAACTGCTCGAACACCCAGAGCGCTCGGGCATGCATGCCTACTGGCCCTACCCCACCGGGGGCGCGCAGGAGCCTGCCCACCCGGTCGCGCCGCTGCCTGCCGCAGCACGGGCAGCGCCGGCCGATCCCACAGGGGAGCCCGTCGCCGAGCGCGACTTCAGCCAGAGCTGTCCCGATGTGGCCCAATTGGCCCGCTACTCGGAGCTGATGGCTCGCTCGCAACGCTTTTTGATTGAGGAGCTGCTGGCGGCCTACGACTTTGGCCGGCATCGGGTGGTGCTCGACGTCGGCGGCGGTCAGGGTGGCTGGGTGATGGCGCTGGCGCGCCACGCCCCGGCGCTGCAACTGATGCTGTTCGACCTGCCGGGCGTGGCCGAGCTGGCGCGCCAACGGGTGCAGCAAGCCGGTCTGGGCGAGCGCATCAGCTGCCACGGCGGCAGCTTTCGGCGCGACGCCTTGCCCGCCGGCGCGGACCTGATCACCTTGCTTCGGGTGGCCCACGACCATGCCGACGAGGCGGTGCTGGAGTTGCTGCGCGGAATCTACCAGGCCCTGCCCGTCGGTGGCCACCTCCTGCTGGCCGAACCCATGGCCGAACCGGGCGGCCAGCCCTCGCGCAGCGACGCCTACTTTCACTTTTACCTGCTGGCCATGGGCCGCGGGCGCCTGCGCACCGCCGCCGAATTGAGCGAGCTGATCGGCCAGGCGGGCTTTGCCGAGGTGCGTGCCATCCCCAATCCAGTGCCCCTGCACGGCAGCCTTCTGCTGGCCCAAAAGTCCTGAATCGGGGAAAAAATCAGTGTTTACCCTAGTTTTCCGTCCATTTAGTCAATTTAAGTTGACACATGTCAATGTCAATTTAAGAATGCAGTCATGAACTCTTCGGCTATCGTGTTTCAGAGTCCCCGCCAGCTGTCGGTTCAGAGCCTGGCCTTGCGTACGCTGGCTGCAGGCGAGGTCGAGGTCGAGGTCGACTTCAGCGGCATCAGCACCGGCACTGAGCGTTTGCTCTGGGACGGCAGCATGCCCGCCTTCCCCGGCATGGGCTACCCGCTGGTGCCCGGCTACGAGACCACCGGCCATGTGGTGCGCAAACACCCACAGGGCACCGACGGGCTTGAATTGGGCGACCGGGTCTTCGTGCCGGGCTCATACAGCTTCGAGGGCGTGCACAACCTGTTCGGCGGGGCCGGCTCGCGCCTGGTCGCCGCCTGCAGCCGCATCGTCAAGGTGCAGGCCCACCTCGAGCGCAACGCCACCTTGCTGGCGCTGGCCGCAACCGCCTATCACAGCGTGGCCATGGGTGGCACGCGCGAGCCAGCCAAGCCGCCCGCGTTGATCGTGGGCCACGGCATCATGGGCCGACTGCTCGCCCGCCTGACTGTGGCCGCCGGCGCGCCCGCGCCCGTGGTCTGGGAGACCAACGCCCAGCGGCGAGATGGCGCGCAGGGCTACAGCGTGATCGATCCCAAGGACGATGACCGAAAAGACTATCCGGCCATCTACGACGTCAGCGGCGATGCCGACATCGTC
>CANHDQ010000172.1 GCA_947459405.1 Comamonadaceae bacterium | reverse complement strand
CTTGCTGCTGGCCGAAGACGGAAAAACCGTGGTCGATGCCGTCCTCGATCTCGGCCAGATCAACCCACGCAGCTGAGCAAGCCCCTCGCGAGCCAGGCGTCGCGGCCGCAACTGCGCCATTGCGCCCCGACCCGGTCATTGTGAGGAACGAAGCAATCCACTGCGGCCCTTGCACAAAGGCATGGATCGCCGCGTCGCTGCGCGACTCGCAATGACGCGGTGTTCATCGAGCCCCCCGCCCTGTCATCGCGAGGCACGAAGCGATCTATCGGCCAATGAACATACCCCTGCTGCCATACCCCACCATAGCCTACCCAGCTCAAGGGGAATCAGGGGTGTCCCTAATGAAGACCGGGCTCAAAGCCCGGGATACTCAGCGGTCTTTCATCTGTTTGGTTGAATCACCATGAAACTTCGACTGCTGACGATCTGTGCGGCCCTGGCCCTGAGCGCGGCTGGCCTGCATGCCAAGACCTTTAAATGGACCAGCGCCAGCGATATTCCAACGCTTGACATTCACTCCCAGAATAATGCGCTGGGCAACGGGGTGCATGCGTCGATCTATGACGCGCTGGTCTACTACAACAGCCGCACCTTCAAAGCCGAGCCGCAACTGGCTACCAGCTGGCGCGAAATTTCTCCCCGCCAGATGCGCTTTACCCTGCGCCAAGGCGTCAAATTCAGTGACGGCTCCGCACTGACGGCCGACGATGTGGTGTTCTCGATCACCCGGGCCATGGCCCGCACTTCGAACTACCAAATCTTCACACAAAGTATCGACCGCGTGGTCAAGGTTGACAACAACACGATTGACATCCTCATGAAGGACCCCAATCCGGTGCTGATCAACCAGCTCACGGAACTGCGGATCATGAGCAAAGCCTGGGCCGAGAAGAACCGCTCGGTTGAACCCAAGGACATCCGAACCAAGGACGAGACGTTTTCGCACCGCAACGCCATGGGCACTGGCCCGTTCATGGTCAAGGAATGGCAGCCCGACCAGCGGATGGTTCTGGTGCGCAACCCCAACTACTGGGGGAACAATCCCACCAATGTGACCGAGATCGTCTACACGCCGGTGCGTGCGGAAGCCACCCGCATCGCCGCCCTGCTCTCCGGCGAGGTCGACTTCGTGCTCGATCCCAGCCCCCAGGACTTGCCGCGACTGCGCGCCAACGCCAACCTCAAGGTGATGGACGGCGTGGAGAACCACACGATTTTCCTGGGCATGGACCAGCACCGCGATGAACTGCCTGGCTCCAACATCAAGGGTAAAAATCCGCTGAAAGACCTGCGCGTGCGCAAGGCGCTCTATCAGTCCATCGACAGCGCCAACCTCAACCGCGTGACCATGCGCGGCCTGAGCCAGCCCACCGGCACCCTGGTGGCGCCACAAGTGGCCGGCTGGACTGAAAAAGTCCATCAGCGCCTGCCTTTTGACGTGGCAGCCGCGCAGAAATTGCTGGCCGAGGCGGGCTATCCCAACGGCTTTGAAGTCGATTTCGCCTGCCCCAACAACCGCTACATCAACGACGAGGAAATCTGCCAGGCCATCACCGCCATGTGGGCCAAGGTGGGTGTGCGCGCCAAGCTGCGCACCTTGCCGCTGGTGACCTACTTCCCCATGATCCAGCGCTTCGAGGCCAGCATCTACATGCTGGGCTGGGGCGTCCCCACCTTCGACGCGCTCTACAGCCTGCAGTCGCTCACGCGCACTGTGGGCACAGGCGGCGACGGCAACTACAACGTGGGCCGCTACACCAACACCCGCATGGACTACGTGGTTGACCGGATCAAGGTCGAGACCGACCTGCCCGTGCGCAACCGTCTGCTGACCGAAGGCCTGCAGCTGTCCAACGACACCGTCTCGCACATTCCGCTTCACAACCAGATCATCCCCTGGGCCATGAAGAAGAACATTGAGGTGATCCACCGCGCCGACAACCGGCTCGACTGGCGCCTGATCCAGGTGAACTGACACCGCCTCACGACAATCCCGGCGTCCGCGCTGCGGCGCCGGGATTTGTTTTTCTCACTCTGCCGGCCGCAGCGCTCCCCAATGCTCGCATTTATTGTTCAACGCCTCCTGCAAGCCGTGGTGGTCATGGCCTCGGTGGCGTTCATCGCGTTCTTGCTGTTTCAGTACGTGGGCGACCCGGTGGTCTTTCTGCTGGGGCAAGATGCCACAGCCGAGCAGATCCGCCAGATGCGGGCCGACCTGGGCTTGGACCAGCCCTTCTTCGTGCAGTATGTGCACTTCCTCTTCAATGCGGTGCAGGGCGAATTCGGCCTGAGCCTGAGACAGGGCACCAAGGTGTCCACACTCATCGTCGAGCGCTTCCCGGCCACACTTGAGCTGGCGCTGGCAGCGGCTGTGCTGGCCCTGGCGATCGGCATTCCGATGGGGGTCTACGCAGCGCTGCGACGGGGCAACTTTCTCAGCCAGGTCTTCATGACGATCTCGCTGCTGGGCGTGTCGCTGCCCACCTTTCTGATCGGTATCTTGCTGATCCTGGTGTTTGCCGTGGTACTGGGCTGGCTGCCCAGTTTTGGCCGGGGCGAAGTGGTCAAGATGGGCTCTTGGAGCACCGGCTTGCTCACCGCCAAGGGTTGGCAGCACATCATCTTGCCGGCGGTGACGCTGGCGGTGTTCCAGCTGACCCTCATCATGCGGCTGGTGCGCGCCGAGATGCTTGAGGTGCTGCGCACCGACTACATCAAGTTCGCGCGCGCACGCGGCCTGAGCAACCGGGCGATCCACTTCGGCCACGCCCTGAAGAACACCCTGGTGCCCGTGATGACCATCACCGGGCTGCAGCTCGGCGGGCTGATCGCCTTTGCCATCATCACCGAAACCGTGTTTCAGTGGCCCGGCATGGGCCTGCTGTTCATCCAGGCGGTGACTTTTGCCGACATCCCGGTCATGGCCGCCTACCTGTGCCTGATCGCCCTGATCTTCGTGGTCATCAACCTGATCGTCGACCTGCTGTACTTTGTGGTCGATCCGCGCCTGCGCGTCGACAAGTCGCAGGCCCACTGAACTCCGGACATGATGCACCCCTGCGCCTGCGCCCCACAACGGGCCCCAATCCGACCATGAGCGCCCTCCTACGCCGATGGCTTGACAGCGATGTCGGCCACAGCTTCAAAACCTCGCCCACCGCGATCGTGGCCGCCTGCATCGCGCTGGTGTGCATCGTCAGTGCCCTCTTTGCCGACTTTGTGGCACCGCACAACCCTTTTGATCTGGCCACGCTGGACCTGAGCGATGCGCGCCTGCCGCCGGCCTGGATCGAGGGAGGCAGCACAAAATTCTTGCTGGGCACCGACGATCAGGGCCGCGACATCCTTTCGGCGCTGATCTACGGCTCGCGCATCTCTTTGAGCGTGGGTTTGGCCTCGGTCATCTTGTCGGTGGGCATTGGTGTCTCGCTGGGCCTGCTCGCGGGCTTTCGCGGTGGCTGGCTCGACGCCTTCCTGATGCGCCTGTGCGACGTCATGCTGTCCTTTCCAGCCATCTTGGTGGCGCTGCTGATCGCCGGCGTGGGCCGCGCGCTGTTTCCCAACGCCCACGAATCGCTGGCCTTTGGCGTGCTGATCCTCTCCATTACCCTGACCGGCTGGGTGCAGTACGCGCGCACCGTGCGCGGCTCGACCCTGGTCGAGCGCAACAAGGAGTATGTGCAGGCCGCCCGCGTCACCGGCGTTGCGCCGCTGCGCATCATGCGCCTGCATGTGCTGCCCAATGTGCTAGGCCCGGTGCTGGTGCTGGCCACGATCCAGGTGGCCACGGCCATCATCACCGAGGCCACCTTGTCGTTTCTGGGCGTGGGCGTGCCGCCCACATCGCCCTCGCTGGGCACCCTGATCCGGGTCGGCAACGACTACCTGTTCTCGGGCGAATGGTGGATCACCATCTTCCCTGGCCTGATGCTGGTGCTCATTGCCCTGTCGGTCAACCTGCTGGGCGACTGGCTGCGCGATGCGCTCAATCCGAGGTTGCGATGAGTCTGCTGCAAGTGCAAAACCTCGTGGTCGAATTTCCCACCCGCCGAGGCACGCTGCGGGCCCTGGACGACATTTCCTTTGACATCGCGCCAGGCGAAATCTTGGGCGTGGTGGGCGAATCTGGCGCGGGCAAATCGCTCACCGGCGCGTCCATCATCGGTCTGCTCGAGCCGCCGGGACGCGTGGCAAGCGGGCAGATCGTGCTGCAAGGCCAGCGTATCGATCAGCTCAGCGCTGACGAGATGCGCCACATTCGCGGACGCAAGATCGGCGCCATCTTTCAAGATCCGCTGACCTCGCTCAACCCGCTCTACACCATTGGCCGCCAGATCACCGAAACCATCATGGCCCACCTGCCGATGACCCAGGCGCAGGCGCGTCAGCGGGCCATCGAGCTGCTGCAAGACACCGGTATCCCCGCAGCCGAGCAGCGCATCGACCACTACCCACACCAGTTTTCAGGCGGCATGCGCCAGCGCGTGGTCATTGCACTGGCGCTGGCGGCCGAGCCGCAGCTGATCGTCGCGGACGAGCCCACCACCGCACTTGACGTTTCCATTCAGGCGCAGATCATCAGCCTGCTCAAGAAGGTCTGCAAGGACCGGGGCGCAGCAGTGATGCTCATCACCCACGACATGGGGGTGATCGCCGAAACCTGCGACCGGGTGGCGGTGATGTACGCCGGCCGCATCGCCGAGATCGGGCCGGTGCGCGAGGTCATCAACCACAGCGCCCACCCCTACACCCGAGGGCTGATGGCCTGCATCCCCGACATGGACAGCGACCGCGAGAACCTCAACCAAATCGACGGCGCCATGCCCCGGCTCAACGCCATCCCGCAGGGCTGCGCCTTCAACCCCCGCTGCCCGCAGGTGCACGAGCGCTGCGGCCAGGAACGCCCCGAACTCATGCCAGCCGGAGCCACCCGCGCCGCTTGCTGGCTGCACCACCCGCAGGCCGCATCATGACGAGCCCCCTGGTCGTTGCACAAGACCTGGCTAAGACCTTCGACGTCTCGCCGCCCTGGCTTAACCGCGTGCTTGAGGGCAAGCCGCGCCAGCTGCTGCACGCGGTCGACGGCGTGAGCTTCGAGATCGAGCGCGGCCAGACGCTGGCCTTGGTGGGCGAATCGGGCTGCGGCAAAAGCACAGTGGCCCGCCTGCTGGTTGGCCTGTACCAGCCCACCCGTGGGTCGATGCAGTTCGACGGGCAGGATGCCCATGCGGCCTACCGGTCGGACCAGGCGCGTGAGATCCGCCAGCGCATCCAGATGATCTTTCAGGACCCCTATGCCAGCCTCAATCCGCGCTGGACCGTGCAGTCCATCGTGGGCGAGCCGCTGCTCGAACACGGCCTGATCACCGACCCGGCCGGGCTCAAGCAACGGGTGGGCGAACTGCTGGCATCAGTCGGGCTGTCGGCGCTCGACATGGTCAAGTACCCGCACCAGTTCTCGGGCGGGCAACGCCAGCGCATCTCGATTGCCCGGGCGCTGGCCACCGCGCCCGAATTTCTGGTGTGCGATGAGCCCACGTCGGCGCTCGATGTCAGCGTGCAGGCGCAGGTGCTCAACATCATGAAGGACCTGCAGCGCCAGCGCGGCCTGACCTATCTTTTCATCTCGCACAACCTGGCCGTGGTGCGCCACGTCAGCGACCGCGTCGGCGTGATGTACCTGGGCCGCCTGGTCGAGCTGGCCGACAAGCACACGCTGTTCTCACAGCCGCAGCACCCCTACACCCGGATGCTGCTCGACGCCATTCCCAAGATGCACCAAACCGGCCGGGCCCGCACCCCGGTACAAGGCGAGGTGCCCAATCCGCTCAACCCACCGACGGGCTGCACCTTTCACCCGCGCTGTCCGCAGGCGACCGACCGCTGCAAGAGCGAGCGCCCCGCCCTGCGCCAGCTCGGCGGCATCCAGATCGCCTGCCATCACGTGTAGGACGAGCCCGAGGCCAGCCCCCTGCGGTGCGACGCGGGGCCGAAGGCCAATCGCAAGACTGGCTTTAGCAGACTTCGAGCAACTCTTTCGGGACCTTGTGCGCCTT
>CANHDQ010000171.1 GCA_947459405.1 Comamonadaceae bacterium | reverse complement strand
GATCACCAGCATGCGCACCGCGCCAGACTGCACATGGCTTGCCGCCACCGGGATGGGCACGATGGCGCTGGCGATCTGGTTGGCCAGTTGCGCCTGCATCAGCGGGGCGGTGCCGTTGTAGGGCACGTGCAGCAGGTTGATACCAGCCACCTGCTTGAGCGCTTCCATGGTGATCTGTCCCGAGCTGCCCAAGCCCCAGGAGCCGAAGGTCATCGGCTCTTTGGCTGCTTTGGCCATCTGCAAGAACTCGGCGAAGGTCTTGGCCGGGTGCGAAGAGTGCACCACCAAGGCCAAGGGCGTAAAGCCGATCGGCGCCACGGCGACGAAATCTTTTTTCGAGTCGTAGGGCGCCTGCTTGAGGATGTGCGGTGCGATCGAGTGCGAGTCGGCCGCGCCGTAGACCAGGGTGTAGCCATCGGCCGGGCTGCGGGTGGCAGCGAGCGATCCGATCGTGCCAATGGCGCCCGGCCGGTTTTCCACCACCACCGGTTGACCCAGGCGCTGTGACAGCGCCGGCACCATGGCCCGCACCAGCACGTCGCCGCCGCCACCGGCTGCCCAGGGCATGATGATCTTGATCGGCTTGGTCGGAAAGCTGCTCGATTGTGCCCAGGTGGTCGGGGCCAGGCTTGCCAGTGCGCCGGCGGTCAGAGCGCCAATCGCGCCGCGCCGTGAGGGATGCTTCTTCATGTTCTGTCTCCTTGTGGATCGTGATACCGAAACCGTTTCAGGTTAACACTTTGATGCGGTGCGGGCCTTGGGGCTAACCATCATCCGGATCGTTTTTTGAGCCCGCGCAAATCGATTGCTTGGCCCCTGGGATCCTGCCCTTTTTCAAAGATCAGATTTTTCTGCAGCTTGTTGGTGGCCGTCACGGGCAGGCTGTCCCGAAACACCAGCCAGCCTGGCGCTTTGTAGTAGGCCAGCTCCTGCAGGCAGTGCGCCACCAGCTGCCGGCCAAGGTCCTCGTCCGGTGACACACCGCTGCTCGGCACCACCACTGCCAGCACCTCTTCATCGCGCATCTCGTCGGGCACAGCCAGCACAGCCACCTTGGCGACAGCCGGATGGACGGCCAGGCAGGCTTCAACTTCGGCGGCCGAAATGTTTTCGCCCGAGCGCCGGATGATGTCCTTGCGGCGATCGACAAAGTACAGCATGGCGCTGTCGTCCTGGGTGACGACATCGCCGGTGTGGAACCAGCCGCCGCGCCAGGCGTGTTCGGTCGCTGCAGCGTCTTGCAGATAGCCTGAAAAAAAGCCGCGGCGCGGGTCGTCGCCGCTGCAGCGCACGAGCAGTTGGCCGGGCATGCCCTGGGGCACGTCGTGGTCCTGATCGTCGACCACGCGCACCTGCAGCGGCTGGGCCGGTCGACCAAAGGCGCGGGTGTGGGTCAATCGGGGCTCGTGCTGGTTGGCCAGGAAGCGACCCGTCTCGGTCATGCCCCAGACTTCCACGAAGGCAAAACCAAAGCGCTCCTCGACCTGTCCGTGCAACTGGGGATCGCAGCCCGCACCAAGGCCAAATCGGATGCGATGCTGGCGCTCCAGGGGGTTGGGAGCCTGCTTGAACAAGGCCGGCGGCATGATGCCCAGGTAATGGATCGCCGTGGCCTGCGACTGCACACAGTCTTGCCACCAGCTGCTGGCATGGAAACGGTCGGGCAGCACCAGGCAGTTGTCGGTCAGGCACATGGTGGCAATCGAGGTCATGCCGCAGTTCATGTGAAAGACTGGCAAGGGATTGAGCAGCCGATCCTGTCCGTGCTTGAAGGCCAGGGCGCCACCGAGATCGCGGTACCAGGCCCCGGCCGTCATGATGTACGCGTTGCTCAGCAGGCAGGCTTTGGGCGGGCCGGAGGTGCCCGAGGTGAACAAGATAGCCGCCTCGCGCTGCCACGGATCGTCGTCGGGCTGCGCCGACTTGGCAGGCGCCATCGGCAGCGCGTGCACCAGCTCCTGCGCCTTGACCAGCGGCGGGCGCACACTGCCCGGCCGGGCCAGAGCGGCGCTCAGGGCCTCATGGCGCGCCTCGATGGCCACCAGCAGATCGGCTTGCGACAGCGTCAGGGCATGGTCGATCTCGGCGCCGCGGTGGTCGGGGTTCATCGGCACGATGCATGCGCCCAGGCCGTTGAGGGCCAGGAAATGAAAGAAGTGGCGCGGATGGTTGCCCAGCGCCAATGCCACACGATGGCCAGGGCCCCAGCCTCGGCCGCCGTAGAGACCCAGCAGGGCGTCGACCTCCTGGCCAGCTTGTTCAAAGGTCCAGATGCGACCGCCCGAGAGCGCCGACTCGGCCAGAAAGGGCAGATTGCCGGCACGCCGCCGGGCGGCGCTAAAGGCCTCGTGCAGGCTGCGGGAGCTGTCGTTCGGATGTGTCATGGTTTCTCACTTGCACGCCTGCAGTCGGCCTGGGCCCCTGGCTGTGCGTCTCCTCAGGGCGTGCCAGCCGTCTGCCCAACGGCGGCGTGTAGGCCGCGCAGCAACACCTTGCCACGCCGGTGCGGCTGGGCCGCATGGGCCAGAGCCTGGGCCACATCGGCCAGGTCATAGACCTGCTCGACTTGCATGTGCAGCACACCCTGACGCGCAAGCTCAAGCAGGGCAGGGTAGACCTCGCGACTGGCTTGCCGGTTGGCCGCCTCGCCAAACCAGCGTGCGAGCCAAAAGCCCCTGACCTCAATGCCTCGAAACACCAGATCGTGCGGCCCGAGTTGGCTGGCCTGCCCGCTGAGCAGGCCGTAGACCACCAGCCGGCCGCTCTCGCTCAGGCAGGCGGCCAGCGACTGCGTGGCCGTCCCGCCCAGGGCATCGAGGGCCAGGCCGACCGGCTGTGTGCCAGTGATGCGCACGACCTGCTGGCGCAGGGCTTGGGCGTCGAGTCCGTCATCGACCAGCCAGTGGCCGCCTGCGCCCGCCGGGATGGCCTGGGGCCGGCGCACGATGTTGATCAGGGGGATGCCCAGGTGCTCGGCCAGCTGCCTGATGCACTGGCCGACGGCCGAGTTGGCGGCGTTGTGCAGCAGCCATTGCCCAGGCGCCAGGCCCATGTGCTTGAGCAGCACCCAGGCGGTGGCTGGGTTGGCCGCCAGCATGGCTTGCTGAAGCGCATCGCCCTGGGCAGGCAAGGTCAGCAGGCTGCGGCGAGGGACCACCCGTTCATCGGCCCACAGTCCGCCAGCGCCCAGCGGCATGACGCGCTGGCCCACCTGCAAGTCGCCCACTTCGGCACCCGTTTCGAGCACCACGGCCACGCCTTCATGGCCGGGTACATAGGGCAGGCTGGGCTGCACCCCGTACCGCTGCTGCATCTGCAGCAGATCGGCCGGCAACACGGTCATGGCCAGCATGCCGATACGCACCTGCTGTGCGCCGATCGGCTGGCGCTCGTCCTGACGCAGGCGCACGCGCTGCGGCCAGGGTTGATTGGGTGTGGTGTCGATGACTTCGACGACGCGGGGCGTGGGCAGTGCGGTCTGGTGGGACAAGGTGACGCTCGATGAAAATCAGGAGTGCGGCCGCCCCAAAGGGCGCTGCGCTGCTACTATTTTGCGCGAAGGAGTTTGTCCCAGTGCCTGTATCTCCCCGGATTGACATGCCGCCCCTGGCCGATCCCGGTCGCGCACAGGCGCCAGTGGCCCTGGCGGTGCGGCGCATCGGCAGCGCCCATGTGGGCGGGCGCAGCGCGAGCTTGCAGGGCTTGCCGGCCCGGCAGATCGTCTACTCGCCCGGTGGCCCGGCTGTGGACCTGGACCCCAACGGGCAGTTCCAGATCGAGCAGATGTATGCGCAGTTTGTGCAACTGCAAAAGCCCCGGGCGCATCACCCGCTGCTCTTGATGCACGGCGGCGGCATGTGCGGTGTCACCTACGAAACCACCCCAGACGGCCGCAGCGGCTGGCAGGAGGTTTTTCTGCGCGCAGGCCACGATGTCTGGATTGCCGATGCGCTCGAGCGCGGCCGCGCGTCCTGGGCCCGCAGCCCCGAGTTTTTTGCGGGTGAGCCGGTGTTTCGGCCGATGCACGAGGCCTGGGAGCTGTTTCGCATCGGCCCGCCAGGCTCATGGCATGCGCACGCCCAGCAGCGCCAGCCGCATGCCCGCACGCGTTTTCCTGTCCATGCCTTCGAGACTTTCATGAAGCAGGCGATGCCGCGCTGGACCTGCAACGACGCCGCCACGGCCTCTGCCTACGGCGAGCTGGCCCGCCTTCACGGCCCCTTTGTGCTGATCGCCCACAGCCAGGGTTGCAACTTCGCCTGGGCCATGGCGCTGGCCCATCCGCAGCAGGTGCGCGCCATCGTCGCGATCGAGCCCTCGGGCTTTCCGCAGGTGGACGATGCGGCGCTGGCCCCGCTGCGCGGCATCCCGCAGCTTATGGTCTGGGGCGATCACCTCGACGGCCATCCCCTGTGGTCGCAGCTGCGGCCGCGGCTGCGTGCCTTTGCCCAGCGCCTGCGCCAGTGCGGCGCCCGCGTCGACGACTGGGACCTGCCGGGCCTAGGCGTGCACGGCAACTCGCACATGCTGATGATGGACGACAACAGCGAGGATCTGGCCCTGCGCATCGACCGCTGGCTGGCCGATCAGGGCCTGGTGACCCAGCCAGCCCGGCCTTGAAGTTGTGCCATAATCGTCAGCTCAGCGGCTGTAGCTCAGTTGGATTAGAGTACTTGGCTACGAACCAAGGGGTCGTGGGTTCGAATCCTGCCAGCCGCGCCAGAATTTGCGTTCTAGATCAACGGGTTGAACATTTAGGTGTTCAGCCCGTTTTCTTTGGCTGGCCTCCAAGCCCTCTGGCCGCCTAAGGATTTGCAATCCTCGTATAGTCCACAACTTCTTCCCCAAGGGGAGTAGCGAGCCAGTCGAGCTGGCCGGTCAGGTCGTCAATACACAGTGTGCCGCAGCGCGCTGTCGGCCTTTCCAGACCCGGATGCTTTCGGGTCACGCAAGACCTTGTGGGTGCGTTCAACCGTACCGAGGTCTGCTATATGGATACCGTTGCGCCACTTTGGCTGTGGCTTGTCTTTGTCGCCATTGTTTTGGTGGCTCTTTTTGTCGACTTTGTCGTTCTCAAGAAACAGGGTGCCCATGAGGTTGGGGTCAAAGAGGCCCTGAACTGGTCCATCATCTGGGTCGCCTTGAGCCTGGCCTTCAATGGCTTGTTTTGGTGGGCGGTGCGCGATACCACCGGCAGCAGCAGCCAGGCCACCGAAAAGTCGCTCGAATTCCTGACGGGCTATCTGATCGAAAAGAGTCTGGCGGTCGACAACATCTTTGTCTTCCTGATGATCTTCACCTACTTCTCGGTGCCGGCGGCCTACCAGAAGCGGGTGCTCATGATCGGCATCATCGGTGCCATCGTGCTGCGCACGGTGATGATCTTGGTGGGCGGCTGGCTGCTTGCGCACTTTCACTGGATCCTCTACGTCTTTGGCGCCTTCCTCATCCTGACGGGCATCAAGATGTGGTGGGCCGCTGGCAAGGAGCCCGACCTGAGCGAGAACCCGGCGCTGCGCCTGCTGCGCAGGATCATGCCGGTCAGCGGTTCTTACGACGGCGAGAAGTTCTTCACGGTTGAGAACGGCAAGCGCATTGCCACGCCGCTGTTCATGGTGATCTGCTTGGTCGGCTTGACCGACGTCATCTTCGCGGTCGACTCCATCCCGGCCATCTTTGCCATCACGAGCGACCCCTTCATCGTGCTGACCAGCAATGTGTTCGCCATCTTGGGCTTGCGCGCCATGTTCTTCCTGCTCCAGGCGGTGGCCTCCAAGTTCCACTTGCTCAACTACGGCCTGGCCGTGGTCCTGGTGTTCATCGGCACCAAGATGGTCTTGATCGACATCTACAAGATCCCGGTGGCGGTGTCGCTGGCGGTGGTGGTAGCCATTTTGGCGGTGACCATGGTGCTCAGCGTCAGATCATCGGGCGGTGCTGCACCGTCTGCCCCTCGCAAGTGATTGCACAGCTTCAAAGGAGCGAGCCATGAAATGTCCGCAATGCGTCGATCAACTGCTGACCATGGCCGAGCGCCAGGGTGTCGAGCTGGACTATTGCCCCAAG
>CANHDQ010000170.1 GCA_947459405.1 Comamonadaceae bacterium | reverse complement strand
CGCCTGCGCAAAGCGGCGGTCTGAGGTTCAGGGCAATGGTTGCGATTGACCATGTCGGCTCAAACAGTAGAGTTCAAAATACCTGCCAGAAGTGGCCGAGGACTTGATGGTACACGCTGCAAAGCTCATCAAGCCATGGAGAAAACCCAGGCACGGGCTCTGGCAGGGAAGAGGGCATGCTGTCCGGTGAGGCTGCGCGGCCATCGACCCGAGAGGCCTTTCGCAGAAGTTCCTGCAACGTCACGACTAGAGGCAAGTGACGGTTCCCTCAGAAGCCACGAGTTCAGTCAGGCCGGACTCGGCCCGGACGGTGCCCAGTTCAAGCCGTTGCACCACGCGGGCGCGGTTGGCCTGCTCATGAAGTCTGGGGCTTTCCGGATGCCACAGATGAAACACCTCCGTCGCCAGAAAGCCATTAACTCGGCTCAGCCCCGCATGATGCAGGCGAAGGACCAGATCGGCGTCCTCGTGACCCCAACCCTCATAGACCTGATCGAATCCGTTGACGGCAAAGAAATCGTCTCGCCAAACCCCGAAGTTGCAACTGCGAATTCCACGCCATGAAAACTCGCGATGGACGGCCCGCCAAGACAAAGGCCAGGGGAAGAGATGGTGTACTTTGTTGGCCTGACCACGCACCCACGCGCGCCACCAGAACCCGGCAGACATCCGCGCCAAATTGCTCGCGCCCGACAAGAGGGATTCGGTCAACTGCCTCTGCAAGAGAACGCGACTGCCATTGACAAAGCAACCCGACTTAGCAAGTCTTCTGTGATTTTGAACGAATGCGGGCCCGGGTACGCAGTCGCCGTCCAAAAAGACCAGGTATTGGCCACTGGCTTGCAGCGCCGCACGGTTGCGGGCTGCGGAGGCCGTGAATCCCCGATCTTGATGCCAGACGTGCAAGGCCTGACACGCGAAACGAGGCGCTTGCTCTTTGAGAATCTGGACTGATTCGACACGCGATCCATCGTCTGCCACGATGACCTGATCGGTCGGCAGACATTGAACGGCCAAGGACCGCAGGACAGCCAGCAAGGCATCGGGCCGGTTGTACGTCAGAACGATGAAACTGATATTCATGGCGGTCGATCGCTGCCGGTCTGGCTCTGACCCATCAGCCACAACTTGACGTAACGGTAGTAAGTGCCCTCGGCATTGGAGACGGCCAACAGAAAGCCCCGACTGCCGTCCAAAAACCCCAAGCGAAACACATACGTCCTGAGAAACGCCCAGCAGCCCCTCAAGACCGCCTGGGTCAGCGAAGACCTTCGACCTGCATCGCGCATCTTGATCGCGCCGGCCGTTGAATAGGCATTGAGTTTGGCCAAGACGTCTTCCACCGCCTTGAAACTTTCGTGCATCAGATCAGCGTGGAGGGTGGCAACCGGGCTGTCCACCACCAATTGTTCGTGCACGATGTCGTCGGAAAAACGCGCAACCCCAAGCTTGAACAGACGGGTGACGTAATCGGGATACCAGCCCGAATGCTTGATGAACCGACCGCAATAGCTCGAAGAGCGAGGAAAGCGAAAAGCCTGATCCTTCGACGTGCTGAGGGCCGCGTAGATTTCCCGCTGCAGCCCCTCGCTCAGGTACTCATCGGCATCAAGAGACAGCACCCAGTCGCACGTGGCCCGATCAAGGGCCCGGTTCTTCTGTGGACCGAAGCCTGGCCAATCGGGCGTCTGAATCACCTGGGCCCCCAGGCGCGATGCAATCTCGACGGTCCCGTCCGTGCTGCCACTGTCGACCACGACGATTTGACTGGCAAAAGGCACCGACTTCAGACAGCGCTCAATATTGGCTGCCTCGTTTTTGGTGATCACGATCAGGGTCAGACTTTGCATGGATGCCCTAGTCAACACCAAAGGTCCTGTTCATTGGAGGCTTGAGCGATAGCGCTCGCTCATCAGCCAAGCCAGAAGCACGATGTACACATGGCCGGGCGTGAAATCGAGCAACCATGCATTCATGAATGAACCCAACGCAAACGCCAGGATCAGACCGGTGAGCGCATGCCGCTGGTGTGGACGAAGCCCCCGGGTGAACAAGGGCAACGCCAGCCAAGCCAAAAACATCAGCACACCGGCAATGCCCGTACCGGCCCAAAGCATCAGATACTCGTTGTGGAGGTTGGACGTCCTCTGCACGGCGGGCTCGGCGTAGGGCTGCCAGCGCGCATCAGCTTGGGCCTTCTCAACGATTTTTTCCCGGTAAGCCTCCGGGATACCCGACAGGCCCACGCCCAGCCAAGGATTCTCAATCGCAAGTTGGGCGCCAATCACAAAAAACTCTTTGCGAAGACCGCTAGAAGTAACCTGCCCTCCAACTGGCGGTGAGCCAAACGCCGACAGGGTGTCGGCCATCCGACTCTGAACAGACTTCGACATCATTGCCGCAGCCAGCACCATCACCGGCAGCAGCAGAGCCAGCGCCCATCGCCACCGGGGACTGCTCCAGATCCATCCCGCCCAGGCGGCCAAAAAAACAACCAAGACGTGCGCTGTTCTTCCGTCCATCGCAAACAACACGGTAAGCGCCAGGGCCAGACTGATGGCACGAAGGATCCAAGGTCGATTCGAACTGCCAGACCGAGACCAGGCCATCCAGGCGACAACGACGAGGCCAAAACCGAGCGTGATGCGCCGGGCAGAAAAAAACTCTGGGGCAAGCACCTGCAGGCCCACGAAATGCAGCCAGCTCAGCGCAGCAAGAATGAGCGCGCTCGTCAACAAAGCGAGCCAGAACAGATCTCTGTTCCTGATCAAGGCAAAGGCCACCAAGACAATCGGCAAGCGCCAGAGTTCTCCGTAACTGCCTATGATGCCCCAGGGGGACTTACCCGCAGCGACCGTCACGATCTCGTGGATCGCGATGAAGGCAAAGAAGGCCAGACTCCAAAGAACCAGAGGGTCCCGCCAGAGCCCAAGATGCCAGGCCCTGCGACCCTGCATCACGCAACCGAGCAACAAGGCACCCATGGCAATAGACGTCCCGGCGGTTGAGACGAGCATGAACAGCCCGAGGAACACGGTTGAAAAGGTCAGCCAGGCATCTGCCCACTTCTCCCAGGACGATAGGGGGCGATGCGTCAGTTCAGGAAGCGTCAATTGATATCTAGCCCCAAAAAATGTTCAACCCGTACCGACAGACCGCCGAGGTGACCCGAAAGGGTGAGGCAAGGCCCGTCTTGCAGGATAATTTGCCAGTTCCGAAGCGGCAGACACGAAGTGTAATGAATCAAGATACTGCCCTTCCTGCCTTGCTTGATCGCCAGCAGCAAGTCGGCGGCCCGCAGCGAATTGACGGTCTTTGAGCGATCGACTCCCGTTTTGACCACCTCTGCCCCCCTCTTTTCGCGTCTGCGCACGCAGGCCCACCGCCTGTGGCCCTACTTTGGCGTCAGCAAAGCCACTTGGGTCTTGGCCATCGCCGCAACCGCTGTCGCAGCGGCCACGGAGCCGATGATTCCGGCTCTGCTCAAACCGCTGCTAGACAGGGGCTTTCAGGGCGCAGGGCAGGTTCGTCTGTGGCATGTTCCGGTCCTCCTGTTGCTGGTGTTCGGCCTTCGTGCGGCAGGTGGCTTCGTTTCACAGTATGCGCTGGCGCGCATCATGAACATGGGCTTGCAGCGCTTGCGAAACGACCTGTTCGCCAAAATGCTCCGGGCGGATCTGCCTTTGTACGAGCAACAAAACGCCAGCACTCTGGCCAACACCGTGGTGTACGAGGTTCACAACGGCTCCTCCATCCTGATTCAGACCCTGGTTCGACTGGTGCGCGATGCACTGACGCTGCTGGCCCTCGTCGCCTATTTGACCTACCTGAACTGGAAGCTCAGCCTCGTCGTCGCGTTGATCTTGCCCCCCTTGATCATTACGGTGCGATTGCTGACCCGGCGGCTTTACAAGCTCGTCCAGCAAACCCAGCAAGCGACCGACCAACTGGCTTATGTCGTCGAAGAGAACGTCCTGGCTCACCGAGATGTTCGCCTGCATGAAGCACAGGAACAACAGTCCAGGCGCTTCCAAGAACTGAGCCATACCCTGCGGCAGCTTTCGCTCAAAAGCACCATCGCCCATAGCGGCATGAGTGCGCTCACGCAAATCCTGTCCGCACTGGCCCTGTCAGCCGTCATCGCCATTGCCTTGCTTCAAAGCGAGGCAGGGTTGACCACGGTGGGCGGATTTGTGGCCTTCATCACCGCCATGCTCTTGCTGATCGCCCCTCTCAAGAGCCTGGCCGAAATCAGCAGTCCCCTGACACGCGGCATTGCGGCCATTGAACGCGGCTTGCTCTTGCTCGAGGGCGTGGCCGATGAATCCAGCGGGCATCACCGGATCGACCGCGCCAAGGGCGATATCGAGTTTCAGGCGGTGCGGGTTCAGTACGCCGGCAGTGGCACGGCCGCTCTGGACGAGCTCAATCTGAAAATTGAGGCCGGTCAGACGGTCGCGCTGGTGGGCGGCTCAGGATCGGGCAAGACCACCTTGGTCAATCTGCTGCCGCGTCTGGTCAAACCACAGGGCGGACGGGTCTTGCTCGACGGGGTAGACATCGAGCATTGGGACTTGGCCTGCCTGCGCCGACAGATCGCCTACGTCAGCCAGCATGTCGTGATGATCAACGACACGTTAGCGGTCAATGTAGCCTTGGGTCAAAAGCCCGACCGCGAGCGCGTGAAGCAATGCTTGATGCATGCCAACCTCGAGTCCTTGCTCAAAGAACTACCAGCGGGCATGGACAGTCCAATTGGTCACAACGCCATGCAACTGTCGGGTGGCCAACGCCAGCGCCTGGCCATCGCCCGAGCCCTCTACAAGAACGCCCCGATCCTGCTCCTTGATGAGGCGACCTCAGCGCTGGACAACGAGTCTGAGTTGGTCGTTCAGCAAGCCATTGACCGCGTCAGGGCAGGTCGAACGGCGCTGGTGGTCGCACACCGACTCTCCACGATTCAACACGCAGATCGGATCATTGTGCTGGAGGAGGGCCGCATCGTTGAGTCAGGTACTCACCAACAGCTGCTGGCCTTAGGCGGGCATTACGAGCGGCTCTATCAGCTAGGCTTTAAGTCCTGAGCTTCGGCCCTAAGGTCGGCTCAAGGCTCAAAGAGAAAATCGCGATGGCCCACAAAACCAAACCGCGAACTGGGCACCTGCTTGTAATCGGCCAAGGCAACCTCCCGGCCATCACAGAACATGAAGCCGGCGTAGCCGAGATCTTGAAAAACAGAAATCACCTGGTCGCAAGTAGGCTCGTGAACCCTGAGCTCTATCTGCACCGTGGGTCTGGCGTGTCTGAGCGTCTGCAAAGCGCCGTTGACCACCGACAACTCGTGACCTTCCACGTCGATCTTCATGAAGGCCACATGGTCAATCTGCTGGCTCGCGCAATAGTCGTCGACCGTCGTGGTTTCACACATCAAAGAATCCGCTGGCAAGGATGAGTTGGCTCGAGCCACAAAACTGGCACTGCCGTCGCCAACGTAGCCCCGATTGAGGCTCAAGCGCGAACGCGAATCGGACAAGGCCAAACCATTGACCGTCACCTGATTCAAACCCAGCCAATCGAGCACTTGTTTGACCTCCAGGCAAAGCTCAGGCTGCGGTTCAAAAAAGTGAACCGCCCCAGCAGGACCGACCGCTTTGCCCAGCCAATATGCATAAATGCCATGATTGCCGCCCACATCAAAAACGGTTTTACCCTGCAGATCGAGCGACCTGAGTCGACGAATTTGGTGCCGTTCAGTTCGAAAGCGATAGCGATAGCATCGATGCAGGAAATGCAGCTTCTGGTAGAGACTTAAATTTGTTTCCATCTGTCTTGGCTCATTCATTGCGGCAGTCCAGCCCGAAAGGCGCAGACGTCATCACAACAGCACCACATCGTACTGCTCCTGCGGCAGCGCCGCTTCGGCCTGCAGCGAAATGGGCTTGCCAATGAAGTCCGACAGGCCAGCCAAGTGCTGACTCTCTTCGTCGAGGAAGAGTTCGATGACGGGCGGTGCGGCGACGATGCGAAATTCGCGGGGATTGAACTGGCGCGCTTCGCGCAGGATCTCGCGCAAGATGTCGTAGGT
>CANHDQ010000169.1 GCA_947459405.1 Comamonadaceae bacterium | reverse complement strand
GCTGCCGCCGTAGCCGCAGCCCGGGTAGATGAACTGGTAACCAATGCGCGGGTCGGCCCCCATGCCGCGCCGCACCTCCTCGATGTCGGCGCCCAGGCGCTCGGCCATGTTGGCCAGCTCGTTCATGAAGCTGATGCGTGCGGCCAGCATGGCATTGCTGGCGTACTTGGTCAGCTCGGCGCTGCGCACATCCATGAACAGCGTTCTTTGGTGGTTGCGGTTAAACGGCTCATAAAGCTCGGTCATCAGCTCGCGTGCGTACGGTGAGTCGGTGCCCACGATGATCCGGTCGGGCTTCTGGAAGTCGGCCACGGCCGAGCCTTCCTTGAGAAACTCGGGGTTGGAGACCACGTCATAGGGCAGATCAAGCCCGCGCTTTGCGAGGATGGTGCTCACCTGTTGGCGGATCTTATCGGCCGTTCCGACGGGGACGGTGGACTTACTCACGATGAGCTGATAGCCCTGCATATGCTGCGCGATGCTTTGGGCCACGGCCAGGACATACTGCAGGTCGGCCGAACCGTCTTCATCCGGGGGCGTACCCACCGCCACGAAGACGATCGAGCCGTGCGCAGCCGCATCGGCGGCCTCGGTAGAAAACAGCAGACGGCCTTCAGCAACATTGCGTGCCACGACGGCCTCCAGGCCGGGCTCCCAGATCGGAATACGCCCTTGGCGCAGTTGCTCAATCTTGGTGACGTTCAAGTCGATGCACAGCACCTTGTGGCCCACGTCGGCCAGGCAGGCACCGGTGACCAGGCCCACATAGCCGGCGCCGAAGATGGAAATGTTCATGAGGGTTTAAGTTCTTTAGGAACGCGCACCATTTGCAAGATGCAGCACCGTTCGCGTGGGGATGCGTTCGGGTGCTGACGGGCAAGCAGCAGCGCGGGTGCGCGGTCGCGCGGCTCCTTGGATTGCTTCGTTCCTCGCAATGACGGGGCGGTGCAGTAACAACGCCCCTGTGTCATCGCGAGGCGCGCAGCGCCGTGTCAGTCGATGGCTTGATCGTTGGTTCAAGGCGGTTTCCAAAGCGGCCTTAGCTGTCACCCCCATGGGCTGTAACGGACGGTTGGCGGGCGAGGCGGCGCCCTCACAAGCCGGTGGTGACCGCGGGCTGTTGCGCCACCCCAAGGCCGCGCGCTGGCACCAGATGGGCTTCGAAGCGTGAGGCGGCATGCCCCCACTCGAAGGCTGTGGCGCGCTCACGGGCGCTGGCTCGGGGCAACTCCAAGGCTTGCAGGCAGGCACGCTGCAGGTCTTCAGTGAGCACGCCACCTTGCTCATTGCGGCCCACCACTTCGAGGGGTCCGTCAACCGGATAGGCGGCCACCGGCGTGCCGCAGGCCATCGCCTCAAGCATGACCAGGCCGAAGGTTTCGTGACGACTGGGAAAGACAAAGACATCGGCCGCCGCATAGACCTCGGCCAGTTTGGCCCTGGGCAGCACGCCCAGCCAGCGCACCTGTGGATAGCGTGCGCGCAGGCCCTCCTCGAGCGGCCCGACACCGCACACCACCTTGGTGCCCGGCAGGGTCAGATCCAGAAAGGCCTGGATGTTTTTCTCATATGAGATGCGGCCTACGTACAGAAACACGGGCTCGCTGAGCCGGCCGAGCAGGTCACACGGCTGTGTCTGCGCACGGTAGGGAAACAGCGAGAGGTCGACCCCGTGGGTCCAAGGCAGCAGCCGCTCGAAGCGGCGCGCCTTGAGCAGATTGAGCATGCCCTCGGTCGGGACCATGACCCCGGCCGATGCCCGGTGGAAGTGACGGAACAAAGCGTAGCCCCAGCTCAGTGGGATGCGCAACGCGGCTTGAAGAATCTCAGGAAAGCGGGTGTGAAAGGCGGTGGTAAAGCGCAACCCCTTCTTGCGGCAGTAGGAGCGCGCGGCCCAGCCGATCGGACCTTCTGTGGCCAGGTGGATGCAATCGGGCGCGAAGCTTTCCAGCAAGCCTGGCAAACTGCGACCGGGCTGGACGGCCAGGTCGATGCCCGCGTAGCCGGGGCAGGGGCGGGTCTTGAACAGGCCTGGGTGAATCACCAGCACCTCGTGGCCGCGCTGGCGCATCTCGCGCACCAACTCGACCAGCGTGGTCACCACGCCATTGACTTGCGGCTGCCACGCATCGGTGAGCAAGGCCAGCTTCATCGCAGCGCTTCGCTGGCCTGCGGGGCAGCTTGCAGATGGGGTGCGAGCGTGGCCATGACGACCTGCGGGTCGGTTTGCAGCGGCCCGACGGTATCGGGGTGGGTTTCGGGATTGGCCCCGGGCATCCAGGCCACGATCTCCAGGCGTCCATCGAAGTGCTCGACCAGGGCGGTGCGGCTTTCGACCCAGTCGCCGTCGTTGCAGTACACCACGCCATTGATGTCGCGCATTTCGGCGCGGTGGATGTGTCCACACACCACCCCATCGTGGCCCCGGCGCTTGGCCTCGGACGCGACGGCTTCCTCGTAGGCGGTGATGAAATTGAGTGCCTTCTTGACCTTGTGCTTGAGGTATTGCGACAGCGACCAGTAGGGCATGCCCAGGCGCGCGCGCATGGAGTTGAGGTGGCGGTTGAGCCGCAGTGACAGGTCGTAAAGTGAATCGCCCAGATAGGCCAGCCATTTTGCGCACTGCACCAC
This sequence comes from Comamonadaceae bacterium, assembly GCA_947459405.1. Taxonomy (GTDB): domain Bacteria; phylum Pseudomonadota; class Gammaproteobacteria; order Burkholderiales; family Burkholderiaceae_C; genus Polaromonas. Next base: position 3,578 of record CANHDQ010000169.1, on the reverse strand, counting down.
GGCATCGAAGTAGTCGCCGTGAATGACCCATAGGCGTCGGCCATCGGCCGTCACATGCACCGCCTCGTCCATGACTTCGATGCCGCCGAAATGGTGGCCTAGAAAGTGGCGGGCAAATTCATCATGATTGCCCGGCACATAGATCACGCGGCAACCCTTGCGCACCCGCTTGAGCAGCTTTTGGACCACATCGTTGTGCGCCTGTGGCCAGTACCAGCGCCGACGCAACTGCCAGCCGTCGATGATGTCACCGACCAGGTAGAGCGAGTCGCTCTCATGGTGTTTGAGAAAGTCCAGCAGCGCGCCTGCCTGACACCCTGGGGTGCCCAGATGAATGTCGGAGATGAAGACGGCGCGGTAGCGGCGTTTGGGGCAGTGAGCGGCACTGTCCGAAGCGTCGCTCAGGAAGTCGGGCGCATCGGCATCAAAGTGCCTACGCATCTTGTGAACCTTTTTGTGCCATGGTCTTCGCCCCTATTTCGATTGCGATTTGGAGTGTGGTGCGAGCTCGTTTGCGCGATGGCAGGTAGTGTGTCGCTGTGATGTGACGCAGCTGTGTCAGTTCAGTGGCATGTGCGTGTCTGTGATGCCAGGCAGGCGCCCGGCGCACGCTGCCTTGCGTCACGGGCTTGACATGTCCGGCCTTGACACTTGCCGGTCCATGCCGTCAGGTTTCATGTTGTTGATTGCTGCGCAATTTGTGTCGGCCTTGGCCGACAACGCCCTGCTGATCCTGACGATTGCTGCGCTCGATGCGCTGCAGTTCGCCGCCTGGTGGACGCCTTTGCTCAAGTGGGTGTTCATTGCGTTCTACGTTGTGCTCGCGCCCTTTGTTGGCCCCCTGGCCGACGCAGTACCGAAGGCCAGGCTCATGGCCTGGATGAATCTGGTCAAGTTTCTGGGTGCGGCCCTGCTGCTCTTTGGGATTGATCCGGTTGTGTCTTACGCGCTGGTGGGTCTGGGCGCGGCGGCCTATGCGCCGGCTAAATACGGTCTGGTCACCGAGTTGGTAGCTCCCAAGCTGCTGGTGCGCGCCAACGCCTGGATCGAGGTCAGTGTGGTCAGTGCCGCTTTGTTCGGTGTGGTGCTGGGCGGGGTGCTGGTCAGTGCGGGGCTGACGCAATCGGCGCTCGCGACAAGCCTTGGACAGGGCTTGCCCACTGCGGGCACAGCTCTGGCCCACCTCGGCCTGCCCCTGTTGTTGCTGCTTGGGCTCTACATCTTCGCTGGCCTGCTCAATCTGGGCGTGCCGCGCAGCGCGGCCGTCTATCCGCACGGCGGCAGCCATCCCTTGGACTTGTGCCGGGCCTTCTGGCGCGACAACCGGGCCCTGTGGCGCGACCGGCTCGGCGGCTTGTCGTTGGCCGTCACCGCCCTGTTTTGGAGTGTGGGCGCCTGCCTGCAGTTTCTGGTGCTGCGCTGGGCCCAGCACGCGCTGGGTCTGCCTCTGAGTCAGGCGGCCTATTTGCAGGCGGCGATCGCGGTGGGCGTGGTCATCGGCGCTTGCGCAGCCAGCCGCTGGGTCACGTTGCAGGGCGCCCGGGCTACCTTGCCCACGGGCCTGGCCTTGGGGCTGATGATGCCGCTGCTGGCACTGTGCCATAGCGTCTGGATGGCCGTGCCGGTGCTGGTGGCGGCCGGCGCGCTGGGCGGCTGGATGGTCGTCCCCTTGAACGCGCTGCTACAGCATCGGGGCGCCGCGGTGCTGACCGCCGGACGATCGATCGCGGTGCAAGGCTTCAATGAAAACTCTGGAGTCCTGCTGGGCCTGGCCCTTTATGCGGCCCTGGTGCACCTGGATGTGCCGGTGTTGGGTCTGCTCTGGGGCTCTGGTCTGGCAGTCAGCGTATTGATGTGGCTGCTGATGCGCTGGCGCCCGGCCGATGGGGCGTCTTGATACCGCCGTGCAGGTGAGCTGCGACTGTGGCACGCAGCAGGGCCTCAAAGCGGGTGACTATGCTCTCCCAGTTGCGGCCCAAGGCAATTTGGCGCGCCTGCTGGCTCAGGAGCAGTCGCCGCGACGGATCGCTGCACAGGGCGCCGGCCTGCGCCATGAAGTGCTCTTCCTGGCCTACAGCAATGGCTACGCCGCCTTGGCCGTTGCTCAGCAGTTCGGAGGCGGCCGCATGGTCATAGGCCAGCACCGGCAATCCGCTGGCCATGGCCTCGATCGTGACGTTGCCAAATGTCTCGGACAGGCTCGGGAAGACAAAAAGATCAGCCGAGGCGTAATGGCGAGCGAGCTCGACGCCGGTTTGCATGCCCGCAAAGTGCGCTTGTGGGCAGGCGGCCGCCAGCGACGCCCTCTCGGGCCCGTCGCCGACAACGACCAACCGCATGCGTGGCTCGGTCTGGCGCATCACCAGATAGGCGCGCACCAGCAGACCTAGGTTTTTCTCCGAAGCCAAGCGACCGACATAAAGGGCCACTGGATCGCCTGGCTCCGCACCCCAGTCAGCACGCAAGTTGGGGCTGCGGTGCCCGGGGCTAAAGCGCTCGGTGTCGACACCACGCGCCACCACGGTCAAGCGCTCAAAGCCCCAAGACTGCAGCTCACTGGCCAGTGCCTGCGTCGGTACCGTGGTGCACGACGCGTTGTTGTGGAACTTGCGCAGGTAGCGCAGGATGGTTCGATGCAACCAACCCGCGCCGTAGTGGCCGCTGTAGGCATGAAAGTTGGTCCGAAAGTCGGTGCTCACTGGCAGCTTGAGCGCGCGCGCCGCATTGAGCGCCGACCATCCCAGCGGCCCTTCTGTTGCGATGTGCACGATATCGGGTCGCTGCAGTGACCAGTGTTTCACCAGCAGTTTTTTAGATGGCATGCCCATGCGCAGGCCAGGGTAGCGCGGGATCGGCAGTCCCGCAGTGAGAACCTCATCGGCGTCAGCGCTGCGCTGCTTGTCGAAGAAGGGCTGGACCGGCCGGATCAGCTGCAAGCTGTGGTTGCGCTCGCGCAGACCCTCCACCACTTTGGCAAGCGTGACCGCCACGCCGTTGATCTCTGGGGGGTAGGTTTCCGTGACCACGGCAATGCGCAGGCTCGGGCTGGCGCCGCGCAACTCTTCAATCTGGAAACTGTCGCGCGACGGATCGACTTGGTTTGACATTGGCAGATGGTGACAGGCGTTTGTATCGATTCTGTGACAAACCGTCTGGCATGACCCGTCTGTGCGTCGCAGGCCGGCTTGCGTAGCGTGTCGCCCACACTGTCACAACATCTTCATGCAGTCGGGCAACCATATGAGCCTCGAGGCCGAGAGGCGGCCCTCTATTGCAGGAGCAGACGTGAGACATATCTTTGAGGAACTTGCCGTTCAGCGCTGGGATGACCATCGTTACTATCACCACAGCCGCATCAACCAGGCGCTGCATCTTCTCAGTGCCATTAGTTTTGTGATTGCTTATGGCTTGCTGTTCATCGATCCTGCCTGGGCGGCGATCGTGGCCTGGTGCATCTCTATGGTCAGCCGCCAGGCCGGCCACTTCTTCTTTGAGCCGCGCGGCTACGACGAGGTCAATCAGGCCACCGATGCCTATAAGGAAGAGATCAAGATCGGCTACAACATCCGTCGCAAGAT
>CANHDQ010000168.1 GCA_947459405.1 Comamonadaceae bacterium | reverse complement strand
GAAGCGGTGTCCTCGATGAAGGCCGTCAGCTCGGCCTGCACACCGGCCTCGCGGTATTGCGCCTGCAAGGCCTCAAGATGGCCGGCGCCGCTTTGGTGCAACACCTGGGGCCGCTGATGCGGCGCCAGCAAGGCCAAGGCCTGCGGCACGGCCTCGTTGAGCGCCTTGGCGCCCAGGCTGCCGCCGAGCACCAGCAGGCGCAGCGCCCCGGTGCGTGCAGCAAAACGCTGGGCCGGCGCCGGCTGTGACAAAAAGGCGGCGCGCAGCGGGTTGCCGACCCACTGGGCCTTCTTCAAGACAGCCGGAAAGGCCGTGTACACCCGATCGGCCACTTCGGCCAGGACGCGATTGGCCAGACCGGCCACCGAGTTTTGCTCGTGCAGCACCAGGGGCTTGCCCAGCAGCACGCTCATCATGCCGCCGGGAAACGTGATGTAGCCGCCCAGCCCGATGACCACATCGGGACGAATGCGGCGAAGCAGCGCAATGCTTTGCCCAAAGCCCAGCAGCAGCCGCATGGGCAGCAAGGCCGCTGTCAACAGCCCTTTGCCGCGCAAGCCGCCGAAGTCGATCGCATCGAAAGGCAGGCCGCGCGCCGGCACCAGCTGGCTTTCCATGCTGGGTTTTTGCGCCGTGCCCTTGCCGCCCATCCAGTGCACGCGCCAACCGCGCTCACGCAAGGCCTCGGCCAGTGCCAAGCCAGGAAAGATATGCCCCCCGGTGCCGCCGGCCATGACCATGGCGCAAGGCACGCGCCCGTTGCGCGCTGCGGTCACGTTCGCCCTCCGCGCATCAAGATGCGGTTTTCATGGTCCACCCGCAGCACCACCGCCAGCGCCAGCACGTTCATCAAGATGGCCGAGCCGCCGTAGCTCATGAAGGGCAGGGTCAGACCTTTGGTCGGCAAAGCGCCCAGATTCACGCCCATGTTGATGAGAGACTGAAAACCAATCCAGATGCCCACGCCCTGGGCGACCAGCCCGGAAAACAGGCGATCCATGGCGATGGCCTGGCGGCCGATGTGCATGATGCGGCGGATCAGCCAAAGAAACAGCCCCATGACCACCAGCACACCAATGAGCCCAAACTCCTCGCCGATGACGGCCAGCAAAAAGTCGGTGTGCGCCTCTGGCAGCCAGTGCAACTTCTCGATGCTGCCGCCCAGTCCCACGCCCGTAAACTCGCCGCGCCCAAAGGCAATGAGCGAATGCGACAGCTGGTAGCCTTTGCCGATGGCGTGCTTGGCCGACCAGGGGTCAAGGTAGGCAAAGATGCGCTCGCGCCGCCAATCGCTGGCCCAGATCATGATGACGAAGGCCAAGATCACGATCGTGGCGATCACGAAGAACATGCGCGCGTTGACGCCGCCCAAGAACAAGATGCCCATGGCGATGACGGCGATGACCAAAAAGGCGCCCATGTCTGGCTCGGCCAGCAGCAGCATGCCCACCACGGCCAGGGCCGCGCCCATCGGCAAGACCGCGCGGAAAAAGCGCTCCTTGACCTCCATCTTGCGCACCATGTAGTCGGCCGCGTAAATCAACACCGCAAACTTGGCCAACTCCGACGGCTGAAAGTTAAACACCCCCAGCGAAATCCAGCGGCGTGCGCCGTTGACGCCGCGGCCGATGAAAGGAACGAGCACGATCACCAGCAAGGCCAGTGAGGCAATGAAGAGCCAGGGAGCGAGCTTTTCCCAGGTCGACATCGGAATCTGAAAGGCCAGCACCGCCACCACCAGAGCCACGGTCAGGGAAAACAAATGGCGCAGCAGGAAGTGCGTGTGCTCGTAGCGCGCGAACTTGGGGTTGTCGGGCATGGCCACCGAGGCCGAATAGACCATCACCAGACCCCACAGCAGCAAAGCCATGGCCACGAAGACCAGGGCCTGGTCAAAGCCGAGCAAGCGCACGGGCATCGACGGCCCGAGCACCCGGCCAGGCATGCCCGTTCGCACCGGCAAGGCCGCCGCCGGCGCGGCCGACAGGCCTGCGAAGAACTGCTTGAGACGCTCGATCCAGGCCGCGGTCACAGCATCACCCCCTGCTCCTGCGCCAACTCAACCACCGCCTGCCGAAACACCTCGGCGCGGTGGCCATAGTCGCGAAACATGTCAAAGCTGGCACAGGCCGGCGACAGCAGCACCGCATCACCCGAGCGGGCCAGGCCGAGAGCCATGCGCACGGCCTGAGGCAGATCGGTCGCATCGTGAAGATCCACGCCGCTGGCCTGCAAAGCCTGGCGCAGCAGCGGCGCATCGCGGCCGATCAGCAGCGCGGCACGCGCATGCTCGGCCACGGGCGCGGCCAGCGGCGTGAAATCTTGCCCCTTGCCCTGCCCACCCAGGATGACCACCACGCGGCGCTCGGCGCCCAGGCCCTTGAGAGCTGCGACGGTGGCGCCGACATTGGTGCCCTTGCTGTCGTCGAAAAACTCGATCCCCTCGATCACGCCGACCGGCTCGACCCGGTGCGGCTCGCCCCGGTATTGACGCAGCCCGTGGAGCATGGGCGCGAGCGCGCAGCCGGCCGCAGTGGCCAGGGCCAAAGCAGACAAGGCATTGCAGGCGTTGTGGCGACCGCGAATCTGCAGGGCCTCGGCTGGCATCAGGCGCTGGATATGCACCGGCTCCTCCTGCTCGGCCTTGCGCCGCTTGAGGGTCTCATCGGCCTCGGCAGCGCGCACCAGCCAAGTCATGCCGGAGACCACTTCCAGGCCCCAATCTCCGGCCCGCTGGGGCAGATCGGCGCCAAAAGTTTGATGGGCACGCACGGATGCGGCCCGCCCCTTGCCAGGTGCGGCTGCGGGCAGCTGGGCCATCACCAGTGGGTCATCGCGGTTGAGCAGCATCAAGGCCTGCTGCCCATAGATGCGGGCCTTGGCCTGGGCGTAGGCCTGCATCGAGCCGTGCCAGTCCAGATGGTCCTGCGTCAGATTGAGCACGGTCGCTGCGGTGGGCTCGAAGCCATCGATGCCATCGAGCTGAAAGCTCGACAGCTCCAGCACCCAGACCTCGGGCAGGCTTTGGCTGTCGAGCGCCTGCGCCAAGGTATCGAGCAGGGTCGGGCCGATGTTGCCGGCCACCGCCACGGTCTTGCCGGCGCGTTCGACCAATTGCCCGGTCAGGGCCGTGACCGTGGTCTTGCCGTTGGTGCCGGTGACCGCCAGCACCACGGGCCGATAGGGCATCGGCGCATCAGCCTGAGCCTGGGCGTCGGTATCGGCTTGGGTATCCGCTTGGGTATCGGCGTCGATATCGGTACGGGCATCGGTCTGCGGCTGAGCCAGCTCGGCCAGCGCGCGGGCAAACAGGCTCAGCTCGTTGCCCACATGCAGGCCCATGGCGCGCGCCGCATCCACCACCGCGGCCGTTTCGGCTGGCGACAGGCCCGGGCTTTTGAACACCGCCTGCTGACCCGACACCAACTCGGCACCCAAGGGGCCCGGCACAAAGCGGGCCTGCGGGCAATGCTGGCGCAAGCGCTCGAGTTGCGGCGGCGACTGCCGTGTGTCGGCCACGGTCACCTCAGCGCCCCAGCGCTGGCACCAGCGTGCCAACGCCAGGCCCGACAGGCCCAGACCCAGCACCAGCACGCGCTTGCCTTGCAGTGTGTTCATCGCAGCTTCAAAGTCGACAGTCCCACCAGACACAGCAGCATGGTGATGATCCAAAAGCGCACCACCACCTGCGTTTCTTTCCAACCGCTCTTCTCAAAGTGATGGTGCAGCGGCGCCATCTTGAGAATGCGCCGGCCCTGGCCATACTTTTTCTTGGTGTACTTGAAATACATCACCTGGGCCATGACCGACAAAGCCTCGACCACAAAAATTCCGCCCATGATGGCCAGCACGATTTCCTGTCGCACGATGATGGCAATAGTGCCCAGCGCCGCACCCAGGGCCAAGGCGCCGACATCGCCCATGAACACCTGCGCCGGATGGGTGTTGAACCAAAGAAAGGCCAGGCCTGCGCCTGCCATGGCGGCGCAGAAGATGAGCAGCTCGCCCGAGCCCGGGATGTAGGGCATGAAAAGGTAGCGCGAGTAGACGGAGCTGCCCGTCACATAGGCAAACACCCCGAGCGCCGAGCCCACCATCACCACCGGCATGATGGCCAGGCCGTCCAGGCCGTCGGTGAGGTTGACCGCATTGCTCGAGCCAACGATGACCAGATAGGTCAGGATGACGAAGCCGAACACGCCCAGCGGGTAGCTGACCTCCTTGAAGAAGGGCAGCATCAGACCGGCCTTGGGCGGCAGGTCCACATCAAAACCAGAGTGCACCCAGTTCAAGAACAGCTCCAGCACCCGGGCATTGGAACTCTCCGAAATACTGAAGACCAAATAGACCGCCGCCACCAGCCCGATGAGCGACTGCCAAAAATATTTCTCGCCCGAACGCATGCCCTCTGGGTCCTTGCGCACCACCTTGCGCCAGTCGTCGACCCAGCCGATCGCCCCAAAGCCCAGGGTGACGATCAGAACGATCCAGACAAAGCGGTTGGACAGGTCAAACCAAAGCAAGGTGGCCACTGCAATGGACAGCAAGATCAGCACGCCACCCATGGTGGGCGTACCGCTTTTGACCAAATGGCTCTGCATCGCATAGTCACGCACCGGCTGACCGATCTTGAGGGCCGTCAGGCGGCGGATCACCCAGGGCCCGGCAATCAGGCCGATCAGCAAGGCGGTCATGGCGGCCATCACCGCGCGGAAGGTCAGGTACTGAAACACCCTAAAAAAACTCAGCTCGGGCGACAAACCCTGCAGCCATTGGGCCAGCCACATCAGCATGCGTGCTCCTTGGCCGGCTGCTTGCAGATCGCCTCGACAGCCTGCACCACCCGCTCCATGCGCATGAAGCGCGAACCCTTGACCAGCACGCTGGCCGCTGGGGTCAGCGCCTGCGGCAGCTGCGCCAACAAAGCATCGACCGTCTCGAAATGGCGCGCGCCGGGGCAGGCCCGCGCCGCATGGCGCATCAGCTCGCCGCTGCACCACAGCTGCTCAATGCCCCTGTGGGCCACCTGCTCTCCGACCTCGACGTGAAGGTCAGGCCCCTGATCGCCAACCTCGCCCATGTCACCGAGCACCAGCAAGCGCGGCCCAGGCAGACCATGGAGCACCTCGATGGCAGCGCGCACCGAATCGGGATTGGCGTTGTAGCTGTCATCGACCAAGATCAAGGGGGCGCGGCCGGGACGCGGCAGGCTCAGGCTGCGTGAGCGGCCAGCCACTGGCTCGAAGGCCGACAGGCCCTGCGCGATGGCATCGAGCGGCACGCCTGCTGCCAAAGCGCAAGCGGCGGCGGCCAGGGCATTTTTGACGTTGTGCAGGCCGGCGACCTGCAAGGTGAAGTCCAGCGGGCCAAGGGGCGTGCAGGCACTGACCTGCCAGCTGCCGTCCTGGGCGCGGGCCTGCGCGGTGAGGTCGGCCGGGCCCTGCAGTGCAAAGGTGAGCACCCGCCGCGCACCTGCACTCTGGCGCCACAGCGCGGTGTAGGCATCGTCTGCCGGAAACACCGCTGCCCCGTCTGCGGGCAAGGCATCGATCACCGAACCGTTCTCACGCGCCACTGCTTCGACCGTGGCCATGAATTCCAGATGCTCGCGCTGGGCGTTGTTGACCAGGGCCACCGTCGGCTGGGCGATCTGCGCGAGCTGCGCAATTTCGCCCGGGTGGTTCATGCCCAACTCGAGCACAGCGATCCGGTGCTCGGGCCGCAGGCGCAGCAGCGTCAAGGGCACGCCGATGTCGTTGTTGAAGTTGCCCTGCGTGGCCAGCGACGCCGCGCCGGCATGGGCACGCAAGATAGCCGCCACCATCTGCGTCACCGTGGTCTTGCCGTTGCTGCCCGTCACCGCAATGAGCGGGCCGCGCAGCTGGGCACGCCAGCGGGCCGCCAGCGCGCCCAGGGCGGCGCGGCTGTCGGCCACCTGCAGTCCCGGCAAGCCGGCAGCCTGCAAGCCCTGCTCGGCCAGCGCAGCAACCGCACCGGCCGCCCGGGCCTGCGGCAAAAAATCATGTGCATCAAAACGCTCGCCGCGCAGGGCCACAAACAGATCGCCCGCTTGCAGGCTGCGGCTGTCGGTATGCACCCTCGCAATGCGAATCTGGCCGTCGCCAAGGAGCAGCGAGCCGGGCAAAAGCGCGTGGGCCTGGGCCAGCGACATCATTGTGGGGCCGCCTTTGCGCTGCGCCGCGCCTGCAGCGCCAGCAAGACCTGCTGG
>CANHDQ010000167.1 GCA_947459405.1 Comamonadaceae bacterium | reverse complement strand
TGACATCTGGGCCTTGCGCAGCAGGGGTGCCCTCGAAGTGGTGAGCGCGCACCCCAGTTGCGGCATTTGTCTGATGCACATGCACCGCGAGCCGCAGACCATGCAAGTGCAGCCCATGCAGGGCGACGTGGTGCCGCAGGTGCGGGCGTTCCTTGCGCAAGCGGCCCAAGGCCTGCGCCAGCAGGCGGTGGCCGCCGAGCGGGTGGTGCTCGATCCGGGGGTCGGATTTGGTAAGACGGCGGCGCAAAACTATGCCCTGCTGCATCGGCAGGCCGAGCTGACGGCGTTGGGCTATCCGCTGCTGGCGGCCTGGTCCCGCAAATCGGCCATCGGCGCGGCCCTCGGATCGCCCGAGCAGCCCGCACCCCTTGAGCAGCGCCTGCCCGGCAGCCTGGCCGCAGCCTTGCTCGCCGTCGAGCGCGGCGCCCGGGTGGTCAGGGTGCACGATGTGCGCGAGACGGTGCAGGCGCTCAAGGTCTGGCAGGCAGTGCAGGCGTCTTAGCAGACGGCCACTGTCGCTGTCATTGAGGTGGATTGCCACGCCGCTGCGCGACTCGCAATGACGCGGGGGTTGTTGTTGCCACCGAGTCGCGTTGCTGCGATCTCCTTTGTGTCATTGCGAGGAACGAAGCAATCCATCGGCCATCGTGCCAACACCTGAATTGCCACGCCGCTGCGCGACTCGCAATGACCGAGCGTGACGAAATCTCTGGCCTCGTGGCCAGGCAGGTGCTCGGTTCAGTCCCGGTGCAGCACGGTCACGCTCATGCGGCGATTGCGTGGGTCTAGCGGGTCGTTGGGGTTGAATGGCATGGTGTCGGAGACGCCTTCAATGCGGGCGAAGCGTGCGCCGGCCACGCCTTGTTTTTCCATCTGGGCGCGGGTTGCTTCCGCGCGCTCGGCCGACAGTGACCAGTTGTTGCGTCCTTCGGCATTGGTAAAGGGCACCGAGTCGGTGTGCCCCCGAACGGCCAGCTTGTTGGGCGTGCCGGCCAGAGATTTGGCCACTTCATTGACCAGTTGCTGGGCGCGCGGCATCATTTGTGTGCCGCCCAGGCCGAACATCGCGAAGTCGGCTTTGTCGATCAGGTCGATGCGCAGGCCTTCTTTCTCACGCGTGAACTTGACCTGGTCTTTCAGGTTGGCCAGGCGCGGGTTCTGCTCGATCTTTTCGCGTATTTCCTTTTCCAGCTTCTCGAAGGCGGCCTGGTCCTGCTGTTCGGCAACCGCCTTTTTCTGCTCCTCGCTCATCTTGGACGGATCGGACGGGTCTGAGCGCTCGCTGCTGTTGGGGTTGGGGTCGTTTTCGGTTGGCCCGCCCTCTGATCGGGGCGTGACCCGCTCGAGCGCAGCGGTCTGCTTGGAGCTAAACGGAAAGCCATCCGGGTCGATGATGGACCGGCCCCCCAAAATGCCGTTGGAGCCGGCCAGCTTGCCCATGGTCACATTGCTGTGCGAGGTTGGCTTGAAGTAGTCGGCAATGCTTTTGCGCTGGTCGGCGTTGGTGGCGCCGAGCAGCCACATGAGCAGAAAAAAGGCCATCATGGCCGTCATCATGTCGGCCAGGGCGATCTTCCAGGCGCCGCCGTGGGCGCCGCCGTGGCCATCGTCCATGACCTTCTTGATGACGATGACCGGCGCCACCGCATCCTTGGCCGGCTCTTCGGCGGCCGCAGGCGCGGGTGCGGCGGCCTCGGCGCCGCCCTCGGCCGCGGCTACGGCAGCCTCGGCCGGCGCCTCGGGTGCCGGTGCAGCCGAGGACGCTTCTGAGGGTGCTGGGCTTGCCGCGTCAGCCATGGTGGAAGGGCGCCGGCGCCTTACTTGCCGCGCAGACCGTCGAACACTTCGGCGAAGGTCGGCTGGTTGTGGTGGCTGATGCTGACCCGAGCGCCCTCAATAATGAGCGGGGGCGGGTGGCCGTGCATGGTGCCGATGATGATCTGCTTGACCACCTTGTAGATCTCGCCTTCGTCGTCGATGATCTGCTTGAGCCGGGTGGCCAGTGGCTCGACCAGGCCGTAAGCGAAGAACACGCCCAAAAAGGTGCCGACCAGGGCACCGCCGATGAGCGCGCCGAGCACGGGCGGTGGCTGGTCGATCGCGCCCATGGTCTTGACCACACCGAGCACGCAGGCCACGATGCCCAGCGCCGGCAGGGCGCCAGCCATTGAGGCCAGGGCCTCGGCGGGCTTGAGCTCGCCATGGTGGTGGGTCTTGATGGCCTGGTCCATGACTTCTTCGACCGCGTAGGGGCTCAGATTGCTCGAGGAGACGACCAGCAGCCGGATCGTGTCACACACCAGGTGCAGCAGGCCCTCGTCCTTGAGGATGGGCGGGTACTCGGCAAAGATGGCGCTGGAGTCGGGGTTTTCGATGTGAGGCTCGAGCGCCACCGCGCCCTCGGCCTTGAGCACTTTCATCAGCTTGGACACCAGAAAGATCACCTGTAGGTAATCGTCCTTTTTGTATTTGGGGCCCTTGAAGCAGCGCAGGATGCCGCCGAACGCGCCCTTGACGATGTCCAGGCTGTTGCCAATCAGCATGGCCCCAACAGCCGCACCACCAATGATGAAGGTCTCGATGGGGGCGGCCTTGATGATCGGGGCCATGCTGCCGCCGGCCATGATGTAGCCGCCGAAGACGCAAACCATCAGGACGACGATGCCGATGATGCTGAACATGGTTGTTTCTTTTCGTTCCGACGGTCAGGTGGTGTGAGGGTGGCGCTACTGTACAACGCAAAACAAAGTAAAAAGGGGCCTCAGCCCCTTTTCAGCCTGGGCCATACGGGGCTCAGGGGTTTACAAGCAAGGTTTATGCCTTGCCGGTTCAGCTCAGTGCTGAAGGCTGGCCGAGCCGGCGGGCAGCAGGGAGGGGACTTGGCGCCAGGCTTCGCGCACTTCGGTGATCAGGCCGTGAATCTCTTTGAGCGTCTGCAGATCGTTGTGGGCGTTGACGTGCAGCAGCCGGCGCAGCACATAGCTATAGAGTTCATTGAGGTTGCTGGCCAGCTCGCCCCCCTTGTCCAGGTCGAGCGCTGCCTGCAGACCGACCACGATGCGGCCGGCACGAGCCAGGCTCTTGCTCTTTTCTTCGATGGCCTTGTGCTCAATGTGGCCGCGCGCGGCGCTCAGGCTGTCAATAAGTCCATCGAAGAGCATCTGGATCAGCTCCACCCGGTTGGCCACGGCGGCCTGGGAGGCGGTGCTGCCGGTGCTGTAGCTTTCGAGGGCTTTGAAGTGAACTCGCATCTGGAAGGCTCCTGGTGTTGGCTTGACCCCCCTTGAATCGGCGCCCCTGCGAAAAACTTGAGGACCGGTTGCAGCCTTTGTGTGGCCCGATCGCGCACCGCGCCGATCAGCGTGTTTCAGTGGGCCGGCAAGCGGCAAGATGTTGCCGCTTGCCGCGGCATTTGCCGATGGGTGCAGGGCGGCAATTGCCGCACGCTGGGGAGCGCGGGCCTTAGGTGCGCGCGCGGCGGGTCGGCACCGGCTCGACCTTGAGCGTGGTGCGCAGCTTCTTGACGATGGCGCTAAGCAGCTGGCTCACGCGCGACTCTGTCACCCCGAGCACTTCGCCGATTTCCTTGAGGTTGAGCTCTTCGACGTAATAGAGGTTCATCAGCAGGCGGTCGCGCTCTTGCAGCTGCTCGATCGCATCGGTGATCGCCCCCATGAACTGCGCCTGCTCGACGATGGCTTCGGGCTGCTGGTTGGCGTCGTCGGCAATGCCCATGACCTCTTCGGTCACCACCTCCATCGAGTAGGTCTCAAAGCGCTTGGCCTGGCCGCGCTCTTTCTCGAAGGTGTCGACGTCCATGCCAATGTGCTGGGCCAGCTCGGCCTGCGTGGGCGTGCGTCCGAGCTCGGCGGCCAGCTCGTCGGTGGCTTTGCTGTGGCTCTTGTTGAACGCCACGGCCGAGCGCGGCAGAAAGGACAGGCGGCGCACTTCGTCGAGCATGGCTCCGCGCACACGGACATGGGCAAAGCTCTCAAACTCGATGCCCTTGGTCGGGTCGTAGGCGCGGGCCGCCTCGAGCAGCCCGATCATGCCCACTTGCACCAGCTCGTCGAGCTCCATAAAGGGCGGAATCCGCACCTTCAGGTGCAAAGCCACCCGCTTGACCATGCCCAGATGGGCCATGATCAGGCTTTCTTCCTTGTCACGGGCCTCGTGGTTGCTCTGAACCTGCTCGTAGAGTCGGATGCTGGAGGACATGACGCGGCTCAATGGATCCGGCCGACCAGGCGCTCGACAAAGAACTGCAGCGCGCCGCTGGCCTGCTCGATCGCCGGCAGTTGCCGGGTCAGGTCGGCCAGCCGGCGAAAGTCGCGCGCGCCGGCGCTGCCGGGTGCAAACTCGATGACCGGTTGGTGCTTCTTGAGCGCCGACAAGATCAGCTCGTCTTGCTCGACCGTGCCCAAATAGCCGATGCTGCGGCCCAGAAAGCGCGCGCACACCTGGTTGATGCGGCTGTAGAGCAACTGCCCTTCCTGCTGGCTGCCCATGCCGTTGGGGATGAGGTAGATCTCGTCGGCGCCGCAGTCTTGAATCAGCACCTTGATCGTGCCATAGGCGTCGGCAATGGAAGACGGATCGTCGCGCACGACGATAAAGCGCCTGGGGCAGGCCTGCATGAAGGACATCACGGACGGCGAGATGCCGGCGGCCATGTCGACAATCAGGTAGTCCACCTCGTCTTCGAGCTCGCTAAAGGCCTGCACGATGCTGGCGGCCTGCAAGGCGCTGATGCCCGCCATCTCCTGCATGCCCGAGGCACCGGGGATGAGCTTGACGCCCGATCGGGTGGTCACCATGATTTCAGCCAGCGATTTTTGCCCCGCCAGGAAATGGCTCAAATTGTGCGGACAGGCGCTGCCCAAGGCGATCTGGGCGTTGGCCAGGCCCAGGTCGGCATCGAGCAGCATGACCCGCTCGCCTTGCGCTTGCAAGGCCACAGCCAGGTTGACCGAGACGGTGGTCTTGCCGACACCGCCCTTGCCACTGGCCACTCCGATGACTTGCGTGGGTTTGGGTTTCATGGATGGGCCGACGCTGCGCTGGCCTTGCGGCGCGAGCGGCTGACTGCCACCGGCACCACGAGGGCTTCGGTGGATTTGCGTTTGCGCGAGGACGCGGCAGGCGCTGCCAGCGTGTCGGCCGCAGCAGCGGCCGCCTTCTTGCGCGCCGCACCTTGGAGGGCTGGAGCGACTTTGGCCGGCTCTGCCGCTTCTGGGGTTTGGGCGCGCGCGTCAGTCTGGCTCGCTGCGCGGCGCTTGTTCGCGGCTGGGGCGGCGCCGAGCACCTGCGCGGTCGAGAGGAACACCGGCACGGCTGGCAGGCCGGCGATCGAGGCCAGGGTAGGGCTCAAAGCGCTCGCTGCTTGGGCCATGCCCGCAGAGTCGCTGGGGTATTGGGATGCGGCGGCGCCAACTGTCACCCTGACGGATGCGGTGCTGGCCGTCTCGGGGTCCGGGTCCACCTCCAGGCCGATCGTGCCGGTCAGCGCGCGTTCGATCGACGTCCCAGCCATCTCGGGGGTCGATTCGAGGGTGCAAGCCAGTGGGGCGAGGGCGAGGTCCACGAGTTGGTCAAGGGTGAAGTCGAGGCTCAGGTCGCTGGGACGGGGGCCTTGGCTGGCACCCGCGATGCGCAAGGGATTATCACTGAGGAACTGCAGCAGCGGCCAGGGCGAGCTGGCTTCGTCAAGTTTGGTCAGCAGCAGGCTCTGGAAGGGCAGGCCCTGACCGAGCACGCGCTGCACCGTGGCGCTGGATGCATCGGCTGGCAGCACCGCATGGCATTGGGCCTGGCCGGCTTGGGCCAGGATTTGGCGCACATGATCGCCCATTTGCACGCCGGCGGTGTCAATCAGCACCAGCTTGCGGGTCGACAGTTCGTCGACCAGCAGGCGCAAGGCCTGGGCGTCGCCTGCGCGGTAGGCTTCGACACCGAGCTGGGCTGCCAGCATCTGTGTCTGGCTCCATGCGCCGGCGCGTACATCCTGGTAGCTGATGACGGCCACCTGTTCGCAGCCGGACTGTGCGGCCAGGCCGGCCAGGCGGGCGGTCATGAGGCTCTTGCCGGCACCCGAGGGGCCAGCCAACACGTGCACGCCCTGGGCCGGTACGCTGGCCGACGGGCGCTTGAGGTGGTGCAGCAGCTGCTCGCGCAGGATCTGCAGGCCCTCGGCGGCGTCGCCGGCCTGACTCAGGCCGTCGAGCAGCAAGGTGCGCAGCGTGCCAGGGATTCCGGCCTCCTGCAGCGCCTGTGCCAGCGGGCCGACTGCAGGCGCGAGGTT
>CANHDQ010000166.1 GCA_947459405.1 Comamonadaceae bacterium | reverse complement strand
TCGATTCGGGCGATGTGAGCGGGCTCGACGCGTCCACTGCAGGTTTGCTCGCCCGGCTGCGCCCATGAATCTGGTGTTTGACTTTGGCGCCGTGCTGTTTGACTGGCGGCCGGCCGCGCGGGTGGCGGCGCGCTTTGCCGGTCTGGTGCGCAGCGACGAGCAGGCGCGTGATCTGGCCCATGCGATTTTTGCCCACCCCGATTGGCACGCCTTCGACTGCGGCCTGGTCGAGCTCGAGCAGGTGGTTGAACGCACTGCGGTGCGTCTGGCGCTCGCACGCGATCAGGTGCATCGCCTGCTGGCGCCGATCGGGGAGGAGTTGCAGCCGATCGCGGCCAATGTCGAGCAGGTCCATCGCCTGGCCCATCTGCGCGGGCAAAGAGCCGGTCTGCGGCTTTTCTTTCTCTCCAATATGCCCGAGCCGTTTGCCCGGTCGATTGAGCAGCGCCACGATTTTTTGCGCTTCTTCGATGGCGGCGTGTTCTCCGGCGACGTGAAGTTGGGCAAGCCCGATCCTGCCATCTACACGCTGCTGGCCGATCGGCACGGGCTCGACGCACAGCGCACCTGGTTTGTCGATGACAACCGTGCCAACGTCGAGGCCGCCAGCGCCTTGGGCTGGCAGGCGCTGCATCTGCCTGCGCCCGAGCACTTGCCGCCTGCCATCGACGCGCTCTTGTCCAATTTCCACCGTTGAGCGATCTGTCCACCGATCGCCTGTGTGGGTCGGTCTTTGGGCTTATCATCACCCAAGCAGTGCGCAGAATCTGAGCTGGCGCGTCGCGGCGCGTGATCCTGACAGCACTGCTCCCACGATTTTTTACTGATGCGCCTCATCACCGTTTGGCTTTTGCTCGCTTTGCTGCCCATGCGCTTGTGGGCGGTGGTGTGGATGCCTGCGCAGCCGGCCGCTGTGGCCTGGGCCGAGCAGGCGGCGCACCACGCAAGCGACGCGCAGCCGTGTCATGGGGCCGGCGTCGATGCGTCCGATCTTTCTGAACTGCCGACTGCCGCCCATGATGGCGCGGCGTGCGCGGACTGCGCCGCTTGCGATTTGTGCCACCAGAGCGCCTCGCTGCAGTTCTTCGCCTGGCCCCGGGCCCAGGCTTGGCCACAAGGCCTGCCCGACTGGGTGACGCCGGGTCATCCGGCGCGTCACTGGCCGCCCCCGATCGAGCCCCCTCGCTCCTGAGTCCACCGCCTTCTGATGGAGGCCCTCCTGCCGGTACTGGCTGGCGGGAGCGCACGATGGGTTTGCATCTTGACTGGGCCCTTGGGCCCTCGGGGGATCGAGACATGAACAAGTTTGCGTGCGCAGCGCGCCGCGCCGTGCGGTCGACGGCGGCCTGCGCCCTGGCCCTGGCCCTGGCCCTGGCTTTGACGCCTGGCGTCTGGGCGCAGGGCCACCAAGGCCACCAAGGCCACCAAGGCAATTTAGGTCATTCGGGTCAGCAGGAGGGAGCGCCGCCTGTGCCAGATGCGGCCTCCTTGCTCGAGCGTTGGCGGCGCGCCAATGAGGCGGTGGGTCAGTTTCCCCGTGGCCATGCCGATGTGCTGCGGTGGGAGCAAGCGCGTTTGCCGCAAGCGCCGGCTGCCTCTGCTGCAGCCGCTGGCGCGCTGGGCCGCCAGCGGGCGGTCGAGCTGGCCTTGCGTGATGCACCGGCCTGGCTGGGGCGCCCCGGCCTGAGCGCGTTGGAGCAGTCTGGGTTGCGGCGCCAGGTTCGCGAGCGCTCCATCGAGGTGGAGCGGGCCTGGATCGATGCGGTCGTCAGCCGCCAGGCTCTGGAGCACAGCCGTCAGGCCTTGGAGGCCGCTGAGCTCGGTGCCGAGCTGGCGCGTCGCATGCGCGAAGTCGGTCACTGGAGCCGCGCCCGTGCGCTGCAGGAGAGTCTGCCGCTTTGGCAGGCCCGCTCCCGCCAGCTGCAGGCCGAGCGCGCAGCCGCGCAAGCGCTCGAGCGCCTGTGGCAGTACTTGGGCGCGGCGCTGAGTCTGCAGGAGGTGGCCGCACAGCTGCCGCACGACTGGGCCGAGCCCTTGCCGACTCCCGGTGGCGCGCTCGATGCCATGCAGCAGCAGGCTTTGCAAGCCCATCCGCACTGGACGATTGAGGCGTCAAACGCCCAGCGTCTGGTCTCTGCTGTGGGCGATGCGCAGCTGAGCCAAGCGCGACAGAGCGTCGAGCGGGCACTTCGCGAGCGCGACCCCCTGGCAGCTGGCCAACTCGACCCACGGCGCGACCGCCTCAGCCACGCCCAGCACGAAGCGCTGCAGGCGAGCGCCACGGCCGATCGCCTGCAGCGCCAGGTGCGGTCACAGGTCGCGATGGCCCATGACGCTTATGGCATCGCCCACGGGCAGGCCACGGCGGTTCAGACCCAGGTGCTCGAGCTGGCGCGGCAATGGGAGCAGGAGACGCTGCTGCGCTACAACGGCATGCTCAGCAGCACCTGGCAGTTGCTCGCCAGCGCCAGAGGGCGCATTGAGGCCGTCGATGCGCTGTTGCAAGCGCGCCGTCAGGCATGGCACGCCCACCTTGACTTGCAGGCCGTGCTCTCGGGCCTGCCCTATAGCGGCGGCCTGGCCGGTTCAGCGGCTGGGAGTCCCACCCTTTCTTTGGCAGGGCATTGACCATGGAACGCAGAGATTTCTTTCGCAAGGCAGTGGCCGGTGCATCGGTTGCGGCGGCTGTGGTCAGCAGGCCCGCGCTGGCTGGATTGCCCGAGCCGGTGATGCGCGGCAATGCCGACACGGCTGCGCCCTGGCTGCCGCCCGGTGTCACCGGCGCGGGCCGGCCTTACCGTCCGGTCGTCACGCTCAACGGCTGGAGCCTGCCGTTTCGCATGAAGGATGGCGTCAAGGAGTTCCATCTGGTGGCCGAGCCGGTGGTGCGTGAGATGGCGCCGGGCTTTCACGTCAATATGTGGGGCTACAACGGGCAGAGTCCGGGTCCGACGATCGAGGTGGTCGAAGGCGATCGGGTCCGCATCTTCGTGACCAACCGTTTGCCCGAGCACACCACGATCCACTGGCATGGCCAGCGCCTGCCCAATGGCATGGATGGAGTCGGTGGGCTGAACCAAAAGCAGATCCCAGCGGGCAAGACCTATGTCTACGAATTCACCGCCCGTCGCCCGGGCACCTTCATGTACCACCCGCATGCCGACGAAATGACGCAGATGGCCATGGGCATGATGGGCCTGTGGATCACGCATCCGCGCCAGGCACACCCCGAAATCGCAGACGTCGATCGCGACTACGCTTTTCTGATCAACGCCTTCGACATCGATCCGGGCAGCTACACGCCCAAGGTCAACACCATGCTCGACTTCAACATCTGGAGCTGGAACAGCCGGGTGTTCCCGGGCATCAGCCCTTTGGTGGCCCGCCTCGGCGATCGGGTGAGGGTTCGGTTTGGCAACCTGACCATGACCAACCACCCGATCCATATTCATGGCATCGAGTTCGAAGTCACCGGCACCGACGGCGGACCGGTGCCCAGGACGGCGCGCTGGCCCGAGGTCACCACGGATGTGGCCGTGGGGCAGATGCGGCAGATCGAGTTCATCGCCGACGAGCCGGGTGACTGGGCCATGCATTGTCACAAGAGCCACCACACCATGGGCGCCATGGGTCATGATGTGCCGACCCTGATCGGGGTGGACCATCGCGGTCTGGTGCAGCGCATTCAAAAGCTCATCCCCGACTACATGGTCATGGGCGAGCGGGGCATGGCCGATATGGGCGAGATGGAGATGGAGTTGCCCGAAAACACCGCCCCCATGATGACCGGCACCGGCCCTTATGGCGCCATCGAGATGGGCGGCATGTTCACCACGCTCAAGGTCAGGGCCGACCTCAAGCCCGACGACTACAGCGACCCGCCCTGGTACCCGCAGCCGCCGGGAACCCAGTCTTTCGAGTACGCAGGGCCCGCACCCGCGGCCGATCGTGCCAGCGCCCCGGCTGCAGAGCCAGCGGCCAGTGTGCGCAAACCCACCGGGCATGGCGCCCACTGAATCCACAGGAGCCCAAGATGAATTCAAGCAAGACGCAAATCGTATGCGCCGCCCTGGCTGCAGCGCTGGTCCTGGGCACGCAGGCCCAAGCCCATACCGCCCATGGGAGCAGCAAAGCGGCCGCGGCGCCGGCCGAGCAAAAAGATTGGGGCATCGCCGGTGACCCCAAGCGGGTCGGGCGCACCATCGAGATCCGCATGGGCGACGACATGCGCTTTGCGCCGGCTCGTCTGGAGGTCAAGCTCGGCGAAACGCTCAGACTGGTGGCGCTTAACCGGGGGCGCGTGATGCACGAGATCGTCATCGGCACGCCCCAGGAGTTGCGCACCCATGCCGAGCTGATGCGCAAGCACCCCAATATGGAGCACGACGAGCCCTATATGGCCCATGTCAGTCCGGGCAAAAAGGGGCAGATCGTCTGGACCTTTAACCGGGCTGGCGAGTTCGAATTCGCCTGTCTGATCCCGGGTCACTTCGAGGCTGGCATGATCGGCCGCATCGTCGTTCGATAAGGAGGCAGCATGAAAAGACGCCCAGCCCTGCTGGCCCTGGCCGGTGCCCTGGCCAGCTCCTCTGTGTGGGCCCAAGCCCCCAAGACTGCAGTCAAGCCTGCGCTCGAAGTCTGGAAGGACCCCAACTGCGGTTGCTGCCAGCTGTGGGTGGAGCATTTGCAGGCCAACGGCTTTGTGGTCAAGGTCCATGATGTGGGCAACACCGCCGTGCGCAAGCGCCTGGGCGTGCCTGAGCGCCTGGGGTCGTGTCACACCGCCAGCGTGGCCGGCTATGTGATCGAAGGCCATGTCCCGGCCGCCGACATCTTGCGACTGCTCAGGCAAAAGCCGCAGGCCCTGGGGCTGGCGGTGCCGGGCATGCCCATTGGCAGCCCCGGCATGGATGGCGAGGTCTACAAAGGCCGCCGCGATGCCTATGAGGTCTTGCTGGTGCAACGCGACGGCAGCACCCAAACCTTTGCCCGCTACCCGGGCGCGCCGGTTCAGCAGCGGGTATCGGCGCGATCCGTCAGCGACAGCGCGGCGCTGCCATGGACCCTGGCCGAGGTCAGGCGGGTCGATGTGTCGGCGCGCAAGGTGTCGCTGCGGCACGAGGAAATCAAAAACCTCGACATGCCGCCGATGACCATGGTCTTTCAGCTGCGCGAGGGTGTTTCGCTTGATGGCCTGCGGGCGGGTCAGCGCATCCGCTTTCAGGCGGTCCAGGACAAGGGCGCTTACTGGGTGGTGGCCTGGCAGGCGGCGACTGTGTAGCGATCGGGCTGCCCCGCCAGGCTCGCAGAGCTGCTGCCAGGACGGCGCTGAGCCAGGCATTTAGGAAGGCATTGCGAAAGACTTTTTTGCAATGGCAGCGATCCAATGCTCCCCGTCTGCGGAAAAATGTAGATACACGGATCTACATCAGTTCAGGAGGTGCACCATGGACTTGCAAATCAACCGCTGGGGCAACAGCTTGGCGCTGCGACTTCCTGCTCAGGTGGTGCGCCAAATGGGCCTGCGCGAGGGCTCCCAGCTCAGCGCCGAGCTCACCGCCGAGGGCGAGCTCAAACTCACCCCTCAGGCGCCGCACCGTCCGGCCGCCACCCGGGAGCAGCTGCTCGAACAGATTGCGCAGCTGCACCGACAGGTGCCCATCAGTCCACCCGTGCCGCGCGAGGAGTGGAGCCGCTACTAAAACGCCATGGCCAGTCGTCGACAAGCCCCAGCCGTTGGTGAGGTCAGCGCGGCCTACCGGGTTGAGCGCGCCCCCGAGCGGGTCTATGTGGACACCAGCGTTTGGATTGCCCTGCTCGCCCGTGAAGCACCGGCCCCCGCCGTGGCCCACTGGCTGGTTCAGGCGCCCCAGCTGTGCTGCGCCGACTGGACGCAGCTCGAGCTGGCCAGCGCAATCGGCATCAAGTACCGGCGCGGCGACCTGTCTGCGTCTGCGGCGCAGGCGATTTGCGAGGTGTTTGCCAGCATGACGATCTACCAGGTGCACCAGGCCGCAGTGACCGCGCCCGATATTGAGCACGCCTGCCGGCTATGCCTGGATATGGACCGCGGCTTGCGCGCAGGTGACGCCTTGCACTTGGCCGTGGCGATCCGGCTGCAGTGCAGCCAGTTCTTCAGCTTCGATCACAACCTCAATGGCCAGGCGCAGCAGGCGGGGCTGCAGTTGGTGGCCTTGTAGAGGGGCGTTTTCCGGCCCCAAAGAAAAACCCCCGCAGGACTCTCATCCGGCGGGGGTTTTTAACGTGCCTTCTAGGCCGACACAGCGGCCTGTCTGGAGCGTCGGGGTTTGGCTTACATGCC
>CANHDQ010000165.1 GCA_947459405.1 Comamonadaceae bacterium | reverse complement strand
TGGGGCGGATCGGTGACACGCTGCGCATTGTGCTGGAAGACACAAGCATGACCGCCCTGCTCGGGCTCTGCCATCGCCTCGGCGCCACTTGACCGCTCGGGCAGCCGCTGGCCTAGAATCACAGCCTTCGCGGGCGTCGTTCAATGGCAGGACCTGAGCTTCCCAAGCTCAAGACGTGGGTTCGATTCCCATCGCCCGCTCCAGCACCACACCCATGCTCGACCCACAAGCCGCCCTGGCCCTGCAAAAGCTGGCCACGCACAACGCGCAGGCCGGCCCGCAGCCAAGCCCCGAGCAGCTGCGCGCGCTCTACCAAAGCCGCCGCCCCTTCACCGAAGCACCGGTTCCGGCCGTTGGCATCAGCCGCGACCACCGCATCGGCCAGGGCAGCACGGCCTTGACCGTGCGTGAGATCCGCCCGGCCCAAGCCAGCGCCGATCAGGTGCTGCCGGCGCTGCTGTACCTGCACGGCGGCGGCTGGATGGTGGGCGACATCGAGACGCACGACGTGATCTGCCGCACGCTGGCCAACGCCGCCGGCTGCACGGTGATCTCGCCCGACTACCGCCTCGCGCCCGAGCACCCCTTCCCCGCCGCCTATGACGACACACTGGCAGCCCATGCCTGGATGCTGACCCATGCCGATCGGCTGCGCATCGCACCCGATCGGATCGCAGTCGGCGGCGACAGCGCCGGCGGCAACCTGGCGGCGGCGGCCTGCCTGGGGCTGCGGGGTCGGCCACACGCGCCAGTCTTTCAGCTGTTGATTTACCCGGTCACCGGGGCGCGCACCGACACCGCCAGCTACCAGGCCAATGGCCAGGGCTACGGCCTGACGCAAGCGGGCATGGCCAACTATCTGGCGGCCTACCTGGGCCCCGCGGGTCCGCACGGCCTGACCGAGCCCTGGCGCGCGGCGCCCATACTCGCTGCCAGCCTCAAAGGCCTACCGCCAGCCCTGGTGCTGACGGCTGGCTTCGATCCGCTGCGCGATGACGGCCGGCTCTACGCCGATGCCCTCTCGAGCGCTGGCGTGAGCACCCAGTACGTCTGCTTTGAGCGCCAGATCCACGGCTTTGTGGCCATGGGCGGGCTCATCGACGAGGCCCACACCGCGCTGGCCCTGTGCGGCTGGGCCTTGCGCCGAGCGCTCGGCTGAGGCTGCACCCGCCGCTCAGCTTGCGGCCAAGGCCCCGCGCCGGATCTGGTCGCGCTCCAGGCTTTCGAACAAGGCCTTGAAGTTGCCCTCGCCAAAGCCCTCGTCGGCCTTGCGCTGGATGAACTCGAAAAACACCGGCCCAAGCAAGGTGCGGCTGAAAATCTGCAGCAGCAAGCGCTTTTCGCCGTGGGCGGTCGAGCCGTCAAGCAAGATGCCGCGCGCCTGCAGCTCAGCCACGGGCTCGCCATGGCCGGGCAAGCGCTCGGCAAGCATTTCGTAGTAGATCTCGTTGGGCGTAGTCATAAGCGGGATGCCGGCGAGCTGCAACGCATCGACACTGGCGAGCAGGTCGTCCGTGAGCAAAGCAATGTGCTGGATGCCCTCGCCGTTGAACTGCATCAAGAACTCCTCGATCTGCCCGCCACTGCGGCCCGACTCTTCGTTGAGCGGAATGCGGATCAGGCCGTCGGGCGCGGTCATGGCGCGGCTGGTCAAGCCGGTGTGCTGACCCTGGATGTCGAAGTAACGCATCTCCCTGAAATTGAAGATGCGCTCGTAAAACTGGGCCCAAAAGGCCATCCTGCCCTTGTAGACGTTGTGGGTGAGGTGGTCGATGCGGTACAGGCCATGGCCCTGCGGATGGCGCTGGGCGCCTTCGATGAATTCAAAATCGATGTCGTAAATGCTCTTGCCTTCTTCGAAGCGATCGATCAAGTACAGCGGCGCGCCGCCTATGCCCTTGATGGCCGGCAGGCGCAACTCCATCGGCCCGGTGGGCACATCGACCGGCTGCGCACCCAAGTCGAGCGCTCTCGCATAGGCCTTGTGCGCATCTTTGACCCGAAAGGCCAGCGCGCAGGCACACGGCCCATGCTCGGCGGCGAAGTAGGACGCCAGGCTCTTGGGCTCTCGGTTGACGATGAAATTGATGTGCCCCTGGCGGTACAGCACCACGTCTTTGGAACGGTGCCGCGCCACCAAGGCAAAGCCCATGCGCTCAAAAAGGGGCTCCAGCACTCCAGCCTCGGGAGACGCAAACTCGACGAACTCAAAACCACACAACCCCATCGGGTTGTCCAGACGATCATTCATAAAAACCTCCGAAAAAACAAACGCAGACGAAAGAGTCAGTGCGCTCAAGTCGGAGGCGCGCAAGGCCGGCCCCGCGTGCTGCGGGCCAGGTGCATGCCGATGATCAGGACTTGTCTGCCCATGGACAGGGTGGTAGGAAGGGGCTCCAGTGTGCCCGTTGCGGCGGCCAAAGTCCAGCGCTGTGGCGAGCCCTCAGCGAAGCACCACCAGCACCACGCCAGCCATGGCCAGCAAGCTGCCGCCTATGAGCTTGAAGGTCCACGGTTCGCTGTTGGCAAACAACCAGCGGCTGAGCGGAAAGACCAGCAGGGGCGTGCACATGGTCAACAAGACCGCCACGCTGATCGGAATGTGGCGCATCGCGCCGATCATGAAGACCTGGCCGCCAATATTGCCCATCCCCACCACCACAAAGAGCCAAAAGCCACGCCGGTTCGCACCTATGAGCTGCTGCAGCAAGTCACGCTTGCCGGGGGTGACCGCCAGGTGCAGGATCAGGCCGGCCACCGCACCCACCAAAGCGCCGACCACCGGTTCGGGCCACTCGCGCACCGCGTAGCCACGCATCAGATTGCCGCTGGCGTAGGCCAGAGCGCTGCCAAAGCCCAGCGCCAGCAAGGAGTGGACCACCGACAGCTGCCCCGTCGGCGAGCGCGGCGCATTGGCGCCGCGCTTGTAACCGACAACCATCAGGCCGATGACCGCCATGCCCATACCCAGCAAGGCCGGCGCACTGAGCCGCTCGTCAAACAACAGCCAGGCCAAAGCGGCCGTAAAGACCGGGATGCCAATCTGAAACACGCTGGTGCGCTCGGGACCGAAGCGCGCCACCGCTTCGTAAAACAGCCAGCGCCCCATGAAGGTGGCGCACACGCCGGCCGCCGCAAAACACCAGAAAGCCTTGGTGTGCCAGCCAATCGGGTGGGCGTGCCAGATCTGCTGAGCCAGCACCAGCAAGGCGGCCACGATGACATTGACGGCCGTGGAGACCACAAAGCCCAAGCCCATCGACATGAAAGGCGTGGCCAGCCGCGTGACCATGATGGACGCGGTAAAGCTCACCAGGCTGGCCAGGGCCAGCAGGTAACCCATCACCTCGTCGCTCATGCAGGAGTGCCGGTCAGAAAATCAGATTGACACTGGACTTGGCGGCAATGAGCTCCCGGCTCACGCCCGGGGCCAGTTCCACCACCTTCAGACCCTGGGGCGTGACGTCCATGACACCCAGGTCGGTGATGATGCGGTCGACCACGCCCACACCGGTCAGCGGCAAGGTGCATTGGGTCAGGATCTTGTGGTCCTCGCCCCCGTCCTTGCGGCGCGCCACGTGCTCCATCAGCACGATGACCCGCTTGACGCCGGCGACCAGATCCATAGCGCCGCCCATGCCCTTGACCATCTTGCCCGGAATCATCCAGTTGGCCAGATCACCGCGTTCGCTGACTTGCATTGCCCCCAGGATGGACAGATTGATCTTGCCGCCGCGGATCATGGCAAAGGACTGGTCGCTGCTGAAGATGGCCGTGCCCGGCAAGGTCGTCACCGTCTGCTTGCCCGCGTTGATCAGGTCGGCATCGACCTGGTCTTCAGTCGGAAAGGGGCCGATCCCCATCATGCCGTTTTCCGATTGCAGCCAGACCTCCTTGTCGCCGGTGTAATTGGCCACCAGGGTCGGGATGCCGATGCCCAGATTGACGTAAAAGCCGTCTTCGAGTTCCTGCGCGGCGCGCGCGGCCATCTGTTCTTGGGTCCAGGGCATGGTCAAGCTCCTTGCGTGGTGACGGTGCGCTTTTCGATGCGCTTTTCGGGCGCGGCATTGAGCACGATGCGGTGCACGTAAATGCCGGGCAGGTGGACATCGTCCGGATGCAACTGGCCCATGGGCACGATCTTCTCGACCTCGACGATGCACAGCTTGCCGGCCATCGCCACGGCCGGGTTGAAATTGCGCGCGGTGTAGCGAAAGCGCAAATTGCCGGCGGCATCGGCCACATCGGCCTTGATCAGCGCCAAGTCGGGCACAAGCGCACGCTCCATCAGATAGGTCTCGCCCTCAAACTCACGCGTTTCCTTGCCCTCGGCCACCAGAGTGCCGACGCCGGTCTTGGTGTAGAAGGCCGGAATGCCCGCGCCGCCAGCGCGCAGCTTCTCGGCCAGCGTGCCCTGCGGGGTGAATTCGAGCTCGAGCTCGCCGGCCAGATACTGGCGCTCGAACTCCTTGTTTTCACCCACGTAGCTGGAGATCATTTTTTTGATCTGCCGCGTCTGCAGCAGCTTGCCCAGACCAAAATCATCGACCCCGGCGTTGTTGGAGATCGCCGTGAGGTTCTTCACGCCCGTATCGCGCAAGGCATCAATGAGCGCCTCGGGAATGCCGCACAGGCCAAAACCGCCCACTGCAATCAGCTGGCCGTCGTGGACCGCGCCCTTGAGCGCCTGCGCGGCCGATGTAAATATCTTGTTCACAGTTCCTCCTGTCCAAACACTTGGCATGCGCTCTGACGCGGCTTGCGCCGCGACACCACACACCGTCCAGCCCCGTAGTATGGCCTATCGCTCAACCGTGGCCCGGATGCAGCCGCTTGGGCGCGCAAACCGATGCAGTCGCCTGACGGGGGCGGCCTGGTCAGGCTCATTGGGGCTCATCGGGCCTCATCAGGGCTCAGTTAGGCTCATTGGGGCGCATCGACCACCTCGGCCGCCGTGCGAAAAGCATCCACAGCCGTCGGGATGCCGCAGTACACCGCCGCATGCAGCAGCAACTCCTGCAGCTCCTGGGGCGTCACGCCGTTGTTGAGCGCCCCACGCACATGGCCCTTGAGCTCATGCTGCTTGCCCAAAGCGGTGAGGATGGCCACGGTGATCATGCTGCGCGTTTTCAAGTCCAGGCCTGGCCGCTGCCAGACATCGCCCCAGGCCTTGCTGGTGATGTGGTCCTGGATCGCCCCGGAAAAATCGGTGGCGCCACTGAGGGCGCGCGCCACATAGGCCTCGCCCATGACCTGCTTGCGCAGCTTGAGCCCTTGGTCATAGGCCGGGCCTTTGCCGGCGGGCGAGCGGTCTTGAGGATGGGACATGCGCAGCTCCTTGCGAATTGAAATGGCAGCGAGCATAACGGCTCCATCGCTCCATCGCTTCATAGGCCTGCGTATGATGCCAACCTACCCCCCCAGCCCGCCTAAGCCATGAACCGCTACCCCTTCCCCGCTCTGACCGATTTGCCTGACGACATCCGCGCCCGCATCGTGGAGGTGCAGGAAAAAGCCGGCTTCGTGCCCAATGTGTTCCTCGCCCTGGCCCGCCGGCCAGCCGAATGGCGGGCCTTTTTTGCCTACCACGATGCGCTCATGCTCAAGGAGGGCGGCGGCCTGAGCAAGGCCGATCGCGAAATGATCGTCACCACCACCAGCGCGGCCAACCACTGCCTGTACTGCGTGGTGGCGCACGGCGCCATCTTGCGCATCTACGAGAAAAAGCCCCTGGTGGCCGACCAGGTGGCCATCAACCACCGCAAAGCCGACATCACGCCGCGCCAGAGGGCCATGCTCGACTTCGCGATGAAGGTCTGCCTGCGTTCGCACGACATCGAAGAGGCCGACTTTGCCGCCCTGCACGCTCACGGCTTTGACGACGAAGACGCCTGGGACATCGCCGCCATCACCGCCTTCTTCGGGCTGTCCAACCGCATGGCCAGCTTCTCGGGCATGCAGCCCAATCCCGAGTTCTACCTGATGGGCCGGGTTCCGAAGCAAAAATAAAGCGAGCCTCGCGTCATGGCGAGCCCCCTCTCGCGTCATGGCGAGGCCCAAAGGGCCGTGGCAATCCATGTCGTCACAAAACAGCCCATGGATTGCTTCGTTCCTCGCAATGACAGACTGGCAGCGCCAAGGCCCGCACCCACGTCATAGCGCGGCCCCAGCCACGTCATGGCGAGACCCCTCTCGCGTCATTGCGAGGCCCAAAGGGCCGTGGCAATCCATGTCGTTACAAAACAGCCCATGGATTGCTTCGTTCCTCGCAATGACAGACTGGCAGCGCCAAGGCCCGCACCCACGTCATAGCGCGGCCCCAGCCA
>CANHDQ010000164.1 GCA_947459405.1 Comamonadaceae bacterium | reverse complement strand
TTGGAGCCGACATCGAGCAATTGATGGCTTGGGCCTGCTGGATGCTGAGCTTGCCGGTGATGCTGTTTTGCGCCCAGCCTTTTTTTGCCCAGGCCGCGCGCGATTTGTGGGCGCGGCGCATCGGCATGGACCTGCCGGTCGCGCTGGGCCTGTTGATCGCGTTTGGTGCGAGCTCGGCGGCTACCTTTGATCCCCACGGGCTCTGGGGGGCAGCGGTGTATTTCGACTCCCTGTCCATGTTCGTGTTCTTTCTCCTGACCGGTCGCTGGCTCGAGTTGCGGCTGCGCGAACGCACGGCTGGCTCGCTCAATGCGCTGATGCAGCGGTTGCCGCACAGTGTCGAGCGCGAGCAGCCCGACGGCAGCTTCTCGGTGGTGGCGGCGCGCCGCCTGCGCGTGGGCGATGTGATTCGCGTGTTGCCGGGCCAGGCCTTCGCAGCCGATGGGTGCGTGCTGGAGGGACAGACCCACGTCGATGAGTCCTTGCTCAGCGGCGAATCGCGTCCCCTGCCGCGCGAAGTGGGCAGCGCCGTGCTGGCTGGCAGCTACAACCTGAGCGCCACCGTGCGCATGCGCGTGGTGCAGCTCGGTCACGGCACCCGCTACCAGCAAATCGTGGCCTTGATGCAGCAGGCGGCGCTGGACAAGCCCCGGCTGGCGGTGCTGGCCGATCGGATCGCACGTCCCTTCCTTTGGGCGGTGCTCCTGGCTGCGGCCCTGGCGGCATTGCTGTGGTGGCCCACCGATCCGGCGCGCGGCTTGATGGCTGCGGTGGCGGTGTTGGTGGTCACCTGCCCCTGCGCCTTGTCGTTGGCCACCCCAAGCGCCGTCTTGACCTCGGCCGGTGCCTTGGCTCGGCAAGGGATGCTGGTGCGCCGGCTGCAGGCTTTTCAAACGCTCGATCAGGTCGACACCGTGGTCTTTGACAAGACGGGTACGCTGACCCAGGCGCGGCTGGGATTGCGCGCGACGACGATGGTCGAGCAGCGCGAGGATGTCGATGCTGTGCAGGCGCTGCAGTGGGCGGCGGCTTTGGCGCGGCACAGCCTGCATCCGGTCTCGCGCGCTTTAGTGGCGGCGGCCGAGCAGGCGCAGCTGCAGCGGCCACAGCAGCCTTTGGAGCAGGTGCGAGAGCATCGGGGGCAGGGATTGCAGGGTGAGCTGATTGCAGCAGCGGGCGTGCAGGGGCGCACCTTGCGGCTGGGAAGGGCACAGTTTTGCGGCCTTGAGCCCTCCGACAGCGAGCAAGTGCAGGTTTACCTGGCCGATGAACAAGGCCCGATCGCACGGTTTGACCTCGACGAGGTGCTGCGCGAGGGCGCGCAGGCCCTGATCGACGCTCTGCGCCAGCGCGGCTTGCGGGTGCAACTGCTCTCGGGTGACCGCGCGGCGCCGGTGCAAGCCTTGGCGCGGCGGCTCGGACTTGCACAGGCGCGCAGCCAATGCAGTGCGCAGGACAAGCGCGAGTGGGTGCGGGCCGAGCAGGCCGCTGGCCACCGGGTGTTGATGGTCGGAGACGGACTCAACGACGGTCCGGTGCTCGCGCAGGCCGATGTTTCCCTGGCCGTCGGCGCGTCGGTGCCGCTGGCGCAGGCGCAGGCCGATGTGGTCTTGCCTTCGGGCCAGCTGCAGGCCGTCTTGGTCTTGCTCGAGCAGGGGCGGCGCACCCAGGCCGTGGTTCGGCAGAGCCTGGCCTGGGCCGCGGTCTACAACGCTCTGGGCGTGCCCCTGGCCGCCATGGGCTGGCTGCCCGCCTGGCTGGCGGGACTGGGCATGGCGCTGAGCTCGCTTGCGGTCGTGCTCAACGCGGCCAGGCTCGCAAGGCATCGGCCTCTTGCCCCGCTGCAGACCGGGTGCTAAGTCGCGATGGACATCTTGTTTGTGCTCATTCCGCTGTCGGTCCTGCTGGCCCTGGGCGTGGTCGGCGTGCTGGCGTGGGCGGTCTGGTCGGGGCAGTTTGAAGAGGTCGATGCCGAGGCGCAGCGCATTTTGCGCGAACGCGACTGAGCGCCACGCTCACGCTCGGCTCATGCTCGGCTCGTGTTTGGCTGGGCTTGGCCGAAAGTCGCAAGTCACCACCGGTGTTCATCGCTGAGCCGTCGATCGCTTGATCCAGGTCAAGGCGCAACCGCGTGCAAGCGGGCACAGTGGCACTCATCAGGATGTCCACCATGAATGCCCTCATGTCATCGAGCCCCCACGAGTCTGCACACGCCCAGGTTGTTCCTGCGCCGACCTACAACGACACCATCGTTCGGCAGTTCGCCATTGCCGCCGTCGTCTGGGGCGTGGTGAGCATGCTGGTGGGCGTGTTCATCGCGGCCCAGATGGCCTGGCCGGCGCTCAATTTCGACCTGCCCTGGTTGTCTTTCGGCCGCTTGCGGCCGCTGCATACCAACGCGGCCATCTTTGCCTTTGGCGGCTGCGCCTTGTTCGCCACCAGCTACTGGGTGGTGCAGCGCACCTGCCAGGTTCGGGTGATCTCCGACAAGCTGGCCGCACTGCATTTTTGGCTCTGGCAGTTGGTGATCGTGGGGGCGGCCATTACCTTGCCCCTGGGCATTACCCGCGGCAAGGAGTATGCCGAGCTGGAGTGGCCGCTGAGCATTGCCATCGCAGTGGCATGGGTTGCTTACGCCGTGGTCTTTTTCGGCACGATTGGCATCCGCAAGGTCAGGCACATCTACGTGGCCAACTGGTTCTACGGCGCCTTCATCATCGCGGTGGCCCTGCTGCACATCACCAACGCCATGTCGATGCCGGCGAGCCTGTGGAAGTCGTATTCGGTCTATGCGGGAGTCCAAGACGCCATGGTGCAGTGGTGGTATGGGCACAACGCGGTCGGTTTCTTCTTGACCGCAGGCTTTCTGGGCATCGTGTATTACTTCATTCCCAAGCAGGCTGAGCGGCCGGTTTATTCCTACCGGCTGTCCATCGTGCACTTCTGGGCGCTGATCTTTACCTATATGTGGGCCGGCCCCCACCATCTGCATTACACCGCCTTGCCCGACTGGACGCAGTCGCTGGGCATGGTCTTTTCCCTGATCCTGCTTGCGCCCAGTTGGGGCGGCATGATCAATGGCGTGATGACGCTCTCGGGAGCCTGGCACAAGCTGCGTGACGATCCGATCATCCGCTTCATGATCGTGGCCCTGTCGTTTTATGGCATCGCCACGTTCGAGGGGCCGATGATGTCGATCAAGACGGTCAATGCGCTGTCGCATTACACCGATTGGGGCATCGGCCACGTGCACGGCGGCACGTTGGGCTGGGTCGGCTTCATCTCGATGGGCGCGCTGTACTACCTGATTCCGCGCCTGTACGGTCGGCCGCGCATGTACAGCCTGCGGGCCATCGAGCTGCATTTTTGGATCTCGACGCTGGGCATCGTCCTCTACATCGCCTCGATGTGGATCGCTGGGGTCATGCAAGGCCTGATGTGGCGCTCGGTCAATGCCGACGGCTCTCTCACCTACACGTTTGTCGAGAGTGTCAAGTCGTCGATGCCGTTTTACATCATTCGCTTCGTCGGAGGGCTGATGTACCTCAGCGGGATGGCCGTGATGACCTGGAACGTGGTCAGGACCATCAGCGCCGGCAAGGCCCACGATGCCCGCATTCCCGCCGCACTGGTGCACGCCTGAAGGTCGACAACCATGTCTTTGTCCCACGAAAAAATTGAAACCAGCAACTGGCTGATGATCGTGCTGATCCTGGTGGTGGTGGCCATTGGCGGTCTGGTCGAGATCGTTCCGCTGTATTTCCAGAAGTCGACCACACAGCCCATCGCCGGCGTGGCGCCTGACTCGGCGCTGCGCGTGGTGGGTCGCGACATCTACATTCGCGAGGGCTGCTACAACTGCCATTCCCAGATGATCCGGCCGCTGGTGGCTGAGACCATGCGTTATGGGCACTACTCGGTGGCCGGCGAGTATGTGTACGACCACCCCTTTCAATGGGGCAGCAAACGAACCGGGCCGGACTTGCACCGGGTGGGCGGCAAGTACAGCGACGAGTGGCAACGCCTGCATCTGATTCGCCCGCGCGATTTGGTCCCCGAGTCCATCATGCCGGGCTACCCCTGGCTTGAGCACACGAGCGTGGAGGCCTGGCCGGTGCAGGCCCACATGGGCGCGCTGCGCCGCGTGGGCGTGCCCTACACCGACGCACAGATCGCAGAGGCGCCGGCCGAGCTCAAGGGCAAGACGGAACTCGATGCCTTGGTGGCCTATCTGCAGGGGCTGGGCCTGGCGCTCAGGTAAGGGGAGGGGCCCGATGGACATCAATGTATTGCGCAGTGCGGTCACGCTGTGTGCGTTCGTGCTCTTTGTGGCCATCGTGCTGTGGGCTTACCGGCCCTCCAAGCGCGGGCAGTTTGACGAGGCGGCCAGGCTGCCGTTTCGCGAAGAGGAGTAAGGCTCATGGGTGATTTTTTCAATTCGGGCTGGTCCTGGGCTGTGGCCATCGTCTCGGTCGTCTCCATCCTGGCTTGCGCGGTGCTGCTGTGGCTGGCTGGCAAGGCCAAGGTCAGCGCGGCGGCGCTGGCCAGGGGCGACAACACCACCGGCCATGTCTGGGACGAGGACCTGCGTGAGTACAACAATCCACTGCCGCGCTGGTGGATGTGGCTGTTCATTCTCACCGTGGTCTTTGCCCTGGTTTACCTGGCCTTCTACCCGGGTCTGGGCAGCTACCCCGGGATGGGTCAGTGGAGTCAGCAGGGACAGCATCGCAGCGACGCTCAGCGCATGCGCGCCGAGTTGGCACCTTTGTATGCACGCTTTACGGCCACGCCTGTCGACCAGCTGAGCCAGGATCGGCAGGCGCTGGCCATCGGGCAGCGCCATTTCATGAACCATTGCGCCCAGTGCCATGGCTCGGACGCGCGCGGCAGCAAAGGCTATCCAGATCTGACCCAGGGTCAATCGGCCTGGCTGGGCCCATTGAGCGGCGAGCACATCGTGCGCACCATCAGCCAGGGCCGTCAGGGCGTGATGCCCGCCATGGGCTCGGCCATCGGCGGTGAAGCGGCCATCAGCGACTTGGCGCACTATGTCCTGTCGCTGTCTGGCAGCCCTCACAACGAAATCAAGGCCTTTAGCGGCAAGAAGCATTACGCCGCCTGCGCCGCCTGTCACGGAGCCGACGGCAAGGGCAACAAGGCCCTGGGCGCGCCCAACCTTGCCGACAACTACTGGCTCCATGGCTGGGGCGAGGCCGCCATCGTGAGCATCATCAAAAATGGCAAGTCCAACGTGATGCCGGCGCAATCGGGCTGGCTGTCGCCCGAGCAGATTCATGTGCTGGCGGCCTATGTCTTGAGCCTGTCCGGCCCTGCGCCTGCGGCCGTGGGGAGCATTGCATTGCCGGCCAGGACGCCGTGAAGTCCGACCCCCTTGCCAGCGATCGCCCCGCCGCCCGGCGCGTGATTGCAATTGCGGCCGCCGGTGACGACTCGACGGTGGTCACCTCGCTCTACCAGAGCGAGGGCAAGATCTATCCGCGCAGCGTCTCGGGCTGGTTCAGCCGCTGGCGCTGGACTTTGGTGTGGGCCACACAGCTGCTGTTTTATGGCCTGCCCTGGATGAGTGTCAACGGCAGGCAGGCCGTCTTGTTCGATCTGGCGGCCCGGCGCTTTTACATCTTCAATCAGGTGCTCTATCCGCAGGACCTGATCTACCTGACCGGCCTGCTGATCATGAGCGCCCTGGCGCTGTTTCTGTTTACTGCTGTGGCTGGCCGCCTGTGGTGTGGCTATGCGTGTCCCCAGACGGTCTACACGGAGATTTTTCTGTGGGTGGAGCGGCGCATCGAGGGCGACCGGATGCAGCGCATGCGGCTCGACCAGGGGCCGCTGTCGGCGCGCAAGCTGCTGCGCAAGACGGCCAAGCACGGCATCTGGGCAGCCATCGGGCTGTGGACTGGCCTGACCTTTGTGGGCTACTTCACGCCGATTCGTGAGCTGATGGGCGAGGTGCGCACGGCCTCGCTGGGCGCCTGGGAGCTGTTTTGGGTGCTGTTTTACGGCTTTGCCACATACGGCAACGCCGGCTGGATGCGCGAGCAGGTGTGCAAATACATGTGCCCTTACGCACGCTTTCAAAGCGCGATGTTTGACCGCGACACCTTGATCGTTTCGTACGACCGGCTTCGCGGCGAAGGCCGCGGCGCGCGGCCGCGTGGCCAATCGGCTGCCGCCTTACAGGCCCGTGGCCTGGGCGATTGCATCGACTGCGGTCTGTGCGTGCAGGTCTGCCCAACTGGCATCGACATCCGCAACGGCCTGCAGTATGAGTGCATCAGCTGCTCGGCCTGCATCGATGTGTGCAACACGGTGATGGACAAGATGCACTACCGGCGCGGTTTGATCCGCTACAGCACGCCCAATGGGCTGGCGCAGGGCC
>CANHDQ010000163.1 GCA_947459405.1 Comamonadaceae bacterium | reverse complement strand
GCGATGGGAATCGAACCCACGTCTTGAGCTTGGGAAGCTCAGGTCCTGCCATTGAACGACGCCCGCGAAGGCTGTCATTCTAGGCCAGCGGCTGCCCGAGCGGTCAAGTGGCGCCGAGGCGATGGCAGAGCCCGAGCAGGGCGGTCATGCTTGTGTCTTCCAGCACAATGCGCAGCGTGTCACCGATCCGCCCCATCATGAGCTTGCGAGCGCCGCCGCTTTGGTTTTTGGCCCTGCTGGCGGCCTACGCGGTGCTGGAGCTGTCGTTCAACCACCAACTGATGCGGGCCAGTTCAGCCGCGCTGGTCGACCCAGACGCTTTGCGTGATCTGGAGTTCTGGGCGCGGGTTGTCTCGGGTCTGGGGCTGTCGCTGTGGCTGATGCGCGCTTGGCTTCGGCGAGGCCTCAAGCCGCTACTGGCGGTGCTGCTCAGTGTGGTGGTGGGCATCGGCGTGATGTGGCACTTGCAGAGCTGGCTGGTCGAGGCCATCGTCGAGCGGGCCAGCGAGCAGGACAAGCAGATGAGCCTTTACACCGGCCAATTGGCGCCGGCTTTGCTTGGCGGCGATGTCACGGTGCGCGGCCAGCGCCTGCTCGATGCCGGCGAGCTGTCGCCACCGGCCCTGCAGGCCTGGCAGGCTTTGCTGCCGGCGACTTTGTTGGGTCTGGAGCCGCACGATCTGCAGGCGCGGGAGGTGCAGGCCTGGATCGGCAACGTGACGCTCTCGCCGCAGCCCCTCGACGATGCCTATCGGCGCGCGGTGATGGTGCCGATCGCCCTGGCCGTCTCGCTCCTTTTTGGCCTGGCCAACATCAGTCTGCTGGCCAGCCTGCTGCTGCAGCGCTGGGGCCCGCGCCGCATTGCGGCGGCCAACGGGCGGGCCTTTGCGGTGTTCCTGCTGCTGTGGTTTGCATTGCTGGCGGCCAGTTGGGTGGCGCAGGGCCAAGAGATGCAGCCGCGGGTCTATGCCGATATCACGCGGCCGGCTTTGCGCGAGGCGCAGCCGCTGCTGTCGCCGTTTGTCGAGTGGAGCTTGCGCACGCAGCCAGCGTGGCAGGGGCCTACGCGCTGGCTGCACGAAACGCTGCTGGCCAACTACGCTTTTCGCAGGCCGCCCCTGCTTGCCGGCATCAGCCTGTGACGGCTCAGCGCAGCACGTCGCCGATGCACAGGTACTTGATTTCGACGTACTCGTCCATGCCGTGGTGCGAGCCCTCGCGGCCCAGGCCCGATTGCTTGACGCCGCCAAAGGGCACGTGCTCGGTGGCCAAAATGCCGACGTTGATGCCCACCATGCCGTATTCGAGCGCTTCGCTGACGCGAAAGATGCGTCCCACATCGCGGCTGTAAAAGTAGCTGGCCAGGCCGAACTCGGTGTTGTTGGCCGCAGCGATGGCCTCTTGCTCGGTCTTGAACTTGAAGATAGGCGCAAAGGGGCCAAAGGTTTCCTCGCGCGCGCACAGCATGTCGGCGCTGGCATCGGCGACCACGGTTGGCTCGAAGAACTGGCCATCGAGGCGCTTGCCGCCGGTGAGCACGCGGGCGCCCTTGGCGATGGCGTCTTGTACATGGCGCTCGACCTTGGTCAGTGCGGCCGGCTCGATCAGCGGGCCCTGGTTCACGCCCTCGTCAAAACCGTTGCCCACCTTGGCTGTTTTGACCTTCGCGGCAAACTTTTGGCTGAACTCCTCGTAGACCGACTCTTGCACATACAGGCGGTTGGAGCACACGCAGGTCTGGCCAGCGTTGCGGTACTTGCTGGCAAAAGCGCCTTCGACCGCCGAGTCGATGTCGGCGTCGTCGAAGACGATGAAAGGCGCGTTGCCGCCGAGCTCGAGCGACATCTTCTTGACCGTCGGGGCCGACTGCGCCATCAGGATGCGGCCGACCTCGGTGGAGCCGGTAAAGCTGATGTGGCGCACCACATCGCTGGCGCAAAACACCTTGCCCACCTCGATGCTGCCAGGCCCGTCACTGGTGACGATGTTGAGCACGCCCGCCGGGATGCCCGCGCGCAGGGCCAACTCGCCTGCCGCCAGGGCCGTCAGCGGGGTCAACTCGGCTGGCTTGATGACGACCGGGCAGCCCGCAGCCAGCGCCGGCGCGACCTTGCGCGTGATCATGGCCAGCGGAAAGTTCCAGGGCGTAATCGCCGCGCACACGCCGATGGGCTGGCGCAGCACCAGCAGGCGCCGGTTGTTGTCAAACTGCGGCAGCGTCTCGCCATTGACGCGCTTGGCCTCTTCGGCAAACCACTCCACAAAGCTTGCGCCATAGGCCACCTCCCCACGCGACTCGGCCAGCGGCTTGCCGTTTTCGGCGGTCATCATGCGCGCCAGGTCTTCGGTGTGGGCGATCAAGAGGTCGAACCACTTGCGCAGGATGATGCTGCGCTCCTTGGCCGTCTTGGTCCGCCAGGCCGGCCAGGCGGCGTTGGCCGCCGCGATGGCCTGCTCGGCCTCCAGGGGGCCCAGATTGGCGACATCGGCCAGTTTCAGGCCGGTGGCTGGGTCCAGTACGTCGAAACGGGTGCTGCCCTTGACCCACTGGCCGCCAATCAGCGCATCGGTCTTGAACAGGCTGGTGTCCTTAAGCAGGGCCAGGGGAGAGGCTTTCATGTCCATGGGGTAGTCGGCTAAAGGGGTTGAAAAATCTGGGGGTCTGCGTCTATTGGTCCGCGTCTTTTCTTCGCGTCATGGCGTTGGCTAAACCGTGGTTTGTCATGGCGAGGATTACCGCGTTTCTTCCGTCGTGGCGAGGAGCGCCGCATTTTTTCCGTCATTGCGAGGAGCGCTAGCGACGCGGCAATCCATGCCTGTGTCATGGTACCAACTCGATCGCTTCGTTCCTCGCCATAACGGGCCAATACAGGCCCACTCTTAGATTATCGCCATTGGGCTTTGCCAGGCAGTGCCGCTCCCGAGCGACGGGCCTGAGTTCACGCCTGTGGCAGCGCCGCCCGAGGCGGCCTCGAGTGGGAGCGGCGATAATCGGCGGTTCGCCTGCAAAGGTCCCCTCGCAGGGGCTTTCTTCTGACCGAGCTCTCCAGAGAAAACCGCCATGTCCCAGCCCGTCATGAGTGTCGCTGACATTCGCAAATCCTTTTTGGACTTCTTCGCAGCCAAAGGCCACACCGTGGTCGCCTCCAGCCCGCTGGTGCCAGGCAACGATCCGACGCTGATGTTCACCAACTCCGGCATGGTGCAGTTCAAGGACGTGTTTCTGGGCAGCGACAAGCGCAGCTATGTGCGCGCGGCCTCGGTGCAGGCCTGCCTGCGCGCCGGCGGCAAGCACAACGATCTGGAAAACGTGGGCTACACCGCCCGGCACCACACCTTTTTTGAGATGCTGGGCAATTGGTCGTTTGGTGACTACTTCAAGCGCGAGTCGCTCAAATGGGCCTGGGAGCTGCTCACCGAGGTCTACAAGCTGCCCAAAGAGCGTCTGCTGGCCACGGTTTATGCCGAAGACGACGAAGCCTACGACATCTGGACCCAAGAGATTGGCCTTCCGCCCGAGCGTGTGATCCGTATCGGTGACAACAAGGGCGGGCGCTACAAGAGCGACAACTTCTGGATGATGGCCGACACCGGCCCCTGCGGCCCTTGCTCCGAAATCTTTTACGACCACGGCGACCACATTGCCGGCGGTCCGCCCGGCAGCCCCGACGAAGACGGCGACCGCTTCATCGAGATCTGGAACAACGTGTTCATGCAGTTTGAGATGCACGAAGACGGCTCGGTCACGCCGCTGCCGGCGCCTTGCGTGGACACCGGCATGGGCCTGGAGCGACTGGCCGCCATCTTGCAGCATGTGCACAGCAACTACGAGATCGACCTGTTTGACGCGCTGATCAAGGCCGCGGCTCGCGAGACGGGCTGCACCGACCTCGAGAGCCCGAGCTTGCGCGTGATTGCCGACCACCTGCGCGCCACCGCATTTTTGGTCAGCGACGGGGTGGTGCCCAGCAACGAAGGGCGCGGTTATGTGCAGCGGCGCATCATCCGCCGCGCGATCCGCCACGGTTACAAGCTCGGTCAAAAGAAGCCGTTTTTCCACAAGCTCGTGGCCCAGCTCGATGCGCTCATGGGCGCGGCCTATCCGCGCCTGCGCGAGCAAGCCCAGCGCATCACCGAGGTGCTCAAGGCCGAGGAAGAGCGTTTTTACGAAACGCTCGAGACCGGCATGCAGATTCTTGATGAGGCCCTGGCGGGCGGCGTCAAGCTGCTGCCCGGTGAGGTCGCCTTCAAGCTGCACGACACCTATGGCTTCCCGCTCGATTTGACCAACGACGTCTGCCGCGAACGGGCTGTCCAGGTTGACGAGGCCGGTTTCGCCGCTGCCATGGACAAGCAAAAATCGCAGGCCCGCGCTGCCGGCAAGTTCAAGATGGACAAGGCGCTCGACTACAGCGGCGCTGGTAACCAGTTTGTGGGCTACGAGCAGCTCCAGGCCGATGCCAAGGTGCTGGCTCTCTACCTCGATGGCACGCCTGTGGCCGAGCTCAAGGCCGGTCAGTCGGGCGTGGTGGTATTGAGCACCACGCCGTTTTATGCCGAAAGCGGCGGTCAGGTCGGCGACGAGGGTGCGATCAGCACCGGCTCGGCCCGCTTTGCCGTGGCCGACACGCAAAAAATCAAGGCCGATGTCTTTGGCCACCACGGCAGCGTCGAGCATGGCACGCTGGCCGTGGGCGATGCCGTGACGGCCAGCGTCAACCTGGCCCAGCGCGCCGCCACCGTGCGCAACCACAGCGCCACCCACCTCATGCACAAAGCCCTGCGCGAAGTGCTGGGCGGCCACGTGCAGCAAAAGGGCAGCCTGGTCAACGCCGAGCGCACCCGCTTTGACTTTGCGCACAACGCCCCCGTTACCGACGAAGAAATCCGCCAGATCGAGGCCAAAGTCAACGCCGAAATTTTGGCCAATGCCGCCGCGCAGGCCCGGGTGATGGACATCGAGTCGGCGCAAAAGACCGGCGCCATGATGCTCTTCGGTGAGAAATACGGCGAGACGGTTCGGGTGCTCGACATTGGCTCGAGCCGCGAGCTGTGTGGTGGCACGCACGTCAAGGCGACGGGTGACATTGGCCTCTTTAAGATCGTGGCCGAAAGCGGCGTGGCCGCGGGTGTGCGCCGCATCGAAGCCGTGACGGGCGAAAACGCGCTGGCCTATCTGCAATCTCTGGAAGGCACGCTCGCGCAGGCGGCCGGCAGCCTCAAGGCGCCGACGACCGAGCTCAATGCCCGCATCGCCCAGGTGCTCGATCAGGTCAAGGCGCTCGAAAAAGAAGTCGCTGCGCTCAAGGGCAAGCTGGCATCGAGCCAGGGCGATGAACTCATGGCGCAGGCGGTCGACATCAAGGGCCTCAAAGTCCTGGCCGCCCGGCTCGAAGGCGCCGACGCCAAGACCTTGCGCGAGACCCTGGACAAGCTCAAGGACAAGCTCAAGACCGCGGTCATCGTGCTGGCCACCGTCGAGGGCGACAAGGTGCAGATCGCCGCGGGTGTGACGGCAGACAGCACGGCCAAGGTCAAGGCCGGCGAGCTGGTCAACTTTGTGGCCAGCCAAGTCGGTGGCAAAGGCGGCGGCAAACCCGACATGGCCATGGCCGGTGGCACGGATGCGGCCGCTTTGCCGCAGGCGCTGGCCAGTGTTCAGGCCTGGGTGGCCCAGA
Organism: Comamonadaceae bacterium; assembly: GCA_947459405.1. Taxonomy (GTDB): domain Bacteria; phylum Pseudomonadota; class Gammaproteobacteria; order Burkholderiales; family Burkholderiaceae_C; genus Polaromonas. The sequence continues at coordinate 737 of CANHDQ010000163.1, read as the reverse complement.
GGCTTTGAGCGCAGCGCGCTGCCGCCAGGTCCCAGCCGGCCCAGCCGCAACTCTTGAAAAAAACCGGCCCGCCGCGGGTCGGTCGCTCTGCCGGCCCAGCCATGACTTCGGCCAGCGTCGGCACCCGGCTGACGTCTAGGCCCGCCTGCAGCAAGTCGCCCGCCTCGTGGTCAGCATCGCGGGTATCGACCACCAACTGCCCGGTGCTCGCGATGGCCTGGCACACCTGCGGGGCCCATTCGACCATGCCGGGTGTGAACGCCCCCACAGCGGCCACAAAAGCGCCCGGGCTTGGGTGTGCGCTCAACACCACGCCCTGCGCCGGTGTGCAGCTGACGATCCAGGCGCAGTCGGCCACGGCTGCATTGGCATCGTCGACCGTGCGGGCCCGCAGCCCCAAGTTGCGGGCATGGCTGGCCAGCGCCTGTGCACTGGCCGCGCTTCCCGACGCGATCAAGACCTCGCTGATGCCCAGCCCCTCGTGAAACGCCTCCAAATGCGAGCGCCCCTGTACCCCCGCGCCGACAATCAAAAGAGGCCCCTGGGCTTGGGGGCCCAGGCGCTGGGCCGCCAGCAAGGACACGGCCGCTGTGCGACGCGCCGTCACCGTCGGGCCGTCGAGCGTGGCCATTTTGCAGCCGCTGCGCCCGTCAAAGACCACGATGTCGCCCTGTATGGCCGGTAGGCCCCGGGTGGGGTTGCCGGCCACATAGGTGATCAGCTTGGTGATCGCGATG
>CANHDQ010000162.1 GCA_947459405.1 Comamonadaceae bacterium | reverse complement strand
TTGAGCAGCGTCACGCCGTCGGTGTCGGGCATCCAGATGTCGAGCAGCACGAGGTCGGGCCGCAGACGCTGGCGGACCATGCGGGCCTGGGCGGCGTTTTCCGCCAGTTCGACCTGATGCCCCTCGTCATTGAGAATTTCCGAGAGCAAGTCGCGGATGCCCAGTTCGTCATCGACCACCAGAATGTTTGCCATGGAGCTGTCCCGTTGATCACCTGTTGTTGCAGTGCGCTCGGCTGACTAGGCTGGTCTTGAAGAGACCGGCTCGGAGGGGAATGATAGCGAGACTTGCGCGCCTTGCAGCACGCCCTCGCTGACCCGGTTGCCGACGTCGATGCGCGCATGGTGTTCGTCGGCAATTTTCTTGACCACCGCCAGCCCCAGACCGGTGCCTTTGGCCTTGGTCGTGACATAGGGCTCAAAGGCGCGCTTGAGGATGTGGTCCGGAAAGCCGGTGCCGCGGTCGCGCACGATCAGGCGCACCCGGCGGCTGGCGGCCGCATACTCGGTTTGCAGCAGCACGTCCGGGCCCGGCTGGCCGGGCGCGAAGGTCTTGCCCTCGTGCGCGTCCTGTGCGTTTTGCAGCAGGTTGTGGATCACCTGGCGCAGCTGCTGGGCGTCGCCGCGCACGCTTGGCACCTGGGGGTCGAGCTCGATGCGGATGGGCACACCGCCGACATCTTGCGGGTACAGCTGCATGACGTCGCTGACCAGCGCATTGAGGTCGACCGCCTTGAGCTCGGCCGCCGGCAGCCGGCCAAAATCGCGAAACTCGTTGACCAGCCGCTTCATGGCATCGACTTGGTCGACGATGGTCTTGACCGACTTGGCCAGCACCTGCTCCTCGGGCGGCTCAAGCTTGTGGGCGAGCTTGCGCTCCAGGCGCTCGGCCGACAGCTGAATCGGCGTGAGCGGATTCTTGATTTCATGGGCCAGGCGGCGCGCCACTTCGCCCCAGGCCTGCGCGCGCTGGGCCGACACCACATCGGTGACGTCGTCAAAAACGAGCAGGCAGTCCTCGGTGCCGGGCATGCGGGCACCGCGCGCAATCAGGGTGACGGTGCTGTCGCTGGCGCCGCCAGCGGCGCCTTCGAGCTCAAACGATTGCTGCCAGTGCTCTAGGCCGTGTGCGGCCTGCTCGCGCAGGTAAGACTCAAACTGGGCCTGCACGCCCTCACCAAAGCCCTCCAGACCCGGCACCTGGGTCAGCAAGCTGCCCACATGGGCGGCCAGCGGTGCGCGCAGGATGCGCGTGGCCCCCGGATTGCTGGAGACGATGCGCCCCATTGCATCGAGCACCATCACGCCGGCGGTCAGGTTGTCCAAAATGGTCTGCAGACTCGCGCGCGCGCTGTCGAGCTCGCTCATGCTGACCTGCGCCGCATTGCGGGCATCGGCCAGCTGCTCGGTCATGTCGGCAAACGAGCGGGTTAAGCCGCCGAGTTCATCGCGCGTTTGCAGCGCGGCCTTGGGCCGCAGGTCGCCTCGGGCCACCTGGCGCACGCCTTCGGCCAGCATCAGCAGCGGCTTGGCCAGCTGGGTGCCCAAAGTCACCGCCAGCAAGATGGCGCCGAAGACAGCCAGAAAAAGGGTCAGGGTGAGCGTGCCGATGTACATGCGGCGCAGGCCGCCGCGGGCCAGCGCGCGTTCCTGGTATTCGCGGTTGGCCTCTTGCACCGCCAAGGCGTTGGCCACCAGATCGGGCGACAGCTCTTCGCTGGCCTGCAAATAGCGCGAGCTGCCGGCGAGGTCGAGATTGCTGCTGCTGACCAGGGCCAGCGCCCGCACACGGGCGCGCGGCACCACACCGGAGGCCGCCGGCGATGCATCGTCGAGCCCGTCGATCTGGGTGACCACCCCCTGGCTGCGTGCCTGGCGCATCTGCTGCGCGCTCGGGCGTTCGGGCTGGGCCAGCAGCACGCCCCGGGCGTCGCTGGCGCTGGCCACAAGCTGGCCGGCACTGCTCCAAAGCGCCAGCTCACGCACGCCCAGCTGCTGGCGAAGCCGCTCCAGGCCCAGGCCGGAGATGGCCTCAGGCGCCTGGGCCAGCTGTTCGGCCTGCAGTTTGGTGCGGTTGCCCAGGTCCAGCTCAAGCCGCTCGAGCGTGACGCGTCCGAGCTGAAGGCCAGAGGCCAGCGCGCTTTCGACGCGCACGTCAAACCAGCTCTCGATCGAGCGCGAGACGAACTGGTAAGACACGATGTAGATCATCAACCCTGGCAGCAGGCCCACCACTGCGAAGATGGCCGCCAGCTTGAGCAGCAGACGGCTGCCGAATTTGCCGCGCTTGAGCCGCAGGCCCATGCGCACCAGGGCCCAGACGATGACCAGCGCGAGCAAGCTGGCCACCGCCACATTGAGCACGAACAAGATGCCGTAATAGCGCTCGTAGAGTTCACGGTTGCCAGTGGCCTGGGCCAGCATGAACAGCAGCACCAGGCTCAGGGCGGCCACCACCCCCAGACCAATGCCCAGCGCCCAGCGCCAGGGGCGGGAGGCCAGCAGAGGCGCGGGCGTGGGGCTGCTCACGGCCGGCTGCCTTCGGCGGCGGGCTCGCCCGCGCGACGCGCAGGCGGCAGGCGCAGGCTCTGGCGCCGCTCGGCAACGATCTGCCAGTCTTTCTGTCCGGCAATGCCAATCTGAAACGGCCGTGGCAGTTGGCCCGGGTCGAGCCGGAAACGAAACTCCATCACATGCGCCGCACCGGGCTCGATGTCGGCCGCATCGGCGATGCGCCAGCGCGCCAGGCTCTCGAGGGCCGACACCGCCTCGTTGAGGCTGTCAAATTGCTGCACCAAGTTGACGCGGGCACCCTGGGCGCTGGTGTCGGCGCCGCCCAGGCTCAGGCGCCAGCGACGCGTCAGCGGCTGATAGGCCAGGCGCATGCTGCGGCTGGCCTGCACGACGCGCTTGTCGGTCCAGTACCAGCGCTCACGGTAGATCTCGACCTCGGCCACAAAGATCAGGGCGATGCCCTTGAGCAAGGCGTCTTCGACCGGCTGGGGCACTTCGAGCTGCAAGCCCGCGCTCAGGTAAATGCCCTCGTCGATGCGCTCCACGCGCAACTGGCTCACTTCGGCCGCGCGCAGCGGCGCTGCCAACAGGCCCAGCCAAAGCAGCAGCAGCGCAAGGGCGAGCGAAACGGCGATCGAAAGGGATCGACTCGGCTCAGCCCGGCCCCTTTTGCAGCAGGGCGTAAAAAAAACCATCGTGCTCACCACCGGGATTGTCCGGCATGTGCCCGCCGACCGCGGCCGCATCGGGCAACAAATGGCCGGGCGAGGGCATCAAATGGGCCTCCCTGTGGCGTGCAAGAAACGCCTGCACCTGCGCCTGGCCCTCGGCCTTGAAGACCGAGCAGGTGCAGTACAGCAGGCGCCCGCCTGGGCGCACCAAGGGCCACAGGGCGCGCAGCAGCCGCCTTTGCTGGCCCGCCAGCGCGTCCACATCCTGCGCCCGCCGCAGCCAGCGCACGTCGGGATGGCGGCGCACGATGCCCGAGGCGGTGCACGGCGCATCGAGCAAGATGGCGTCAAAAGCGCGGCCATCCCACCAGTGGGCAGGCTCGGCGGCGTCTGCCACTTCGATACGCGCCTGAAGCTGCAGGCGCGCCAGGTTCTCGCCAATGCGCTCGGCGCGCACGGCGTCGGCGTCCAGGGCCAGCACGTCGGCCTGTGCCAGCTCGAGCAGATGGGCCGTCTTGCCGCCCGGCGCGGCACAAGCATCAAGCAGCCGCAAGCGCTGGCCGTCGGCCGCCTCCAGATCGCCAAGCAACAGGGGCGCAGCCAACTGCGCGGCCGCATCCTGCACCGAAAACCAGCCCTGCGCGTAACCGGGCAGGCTCTGCACCGGCTGCGAGCGCTCGAGCAGCACGCCGTGGCGACCCACCGCACTGGCGGCCACGCCGGCATCGGCAAGCGCCTGCAAATAGCGCTGGCGCGGCAGTTGGCGCGGGTTGACGCGAAGCACAAGGGGCGCGCGCTGCTGGCTGGCGGCCAGCACGGCCTGCCAGCTGTCAGGATGGTCCTGGCGCAGCCGCTCAATCCACCAGGGCGGGTGGTTCCACAGCGCCACCTCGGCTTGCTGGGCCTGCGCCAGCAGCGCCGGCTGCTCGCGCAAAAACCGGCGCAAGCAGCCATTGATAAAGGCTGCCTGATGCGCAATTTGCGGCGTGCGCTTGGCCGCCTCCACCGCCTGGCTGACCAAGGTGTGCGAGGCATACATGGGGTCGGCACTGGCCTGCAGCGCCAGCGCGGTGCACAGCAGGGCATCGGCCTGCGGTGGCGGCGCTCGCCGCGCGAGCTGTTCGCGCAGCGCCTGCGCAAGGCCCAGGGTGCGAAGCACCTGCAGTGACAGCGCCTGCACGCCCGAACGCAAACGCGCATCGACCTGCGCGAGCTCGGCGGTGCGCGAACGGCCGGCACGCACCCCGGCCACCACGGCCGCGGTGGCCTGCAGCTGCTGCCACAAGGCCGGTGCGGTTTCGGGCGCGCTCATGGCCAGCGGCAGGCTGGCCGGCCGGGCTGGTTCGGGCTTCAGGACAGGGTGTCGGCCCAGATGTTGCTGGCCCAACTGAGCGCGTAAACGCCCTCAAGCTCGGTCGGCCCGGTGCTCACGCCGCCAGAGCCCGCAACGGTCTTGAAGGTCTTCTCGGCGGCCACGTACTCGTGCACGCTGGCCACGTGGATCGCCATCTTGGGGTCGATAAAGCTGTAGCAAGTGTTGGTGAGCATGGGCGCCGGGTTGATCGGCCAGCCCGAGAGCTCGGCCACAATGGCCGCAGCGGCCACCTTGCCGTGGCTGTTGGCCATGTGCCCGCTCTTGGGCATGGCCGGCGCGATCTGGATCGAGTCGCCCAGCACATGCACGTCCTTGGCCACGGTGGACTCGAAGTTCAGGTAGTTCACGCCGCACCAACGGTTGCTGCCCAAGTTGTTAAGCCCGGTCTGCACCGCAATCGCGCCGGCGCGCATGGGCGGCAGCACATTGAGCACCTGGGCCTTGACGTCTTCCTGAACGTCGAACTTGATCACGCCGGCCTTGGCATCGACGGCCGTGACCTTGTGCTGCGCCCGGTACTCCAGGATGCCCTTGTATTGCTCGTTCCAGACGCGCTTGAACAGAGGACCCTTGGAGGTCACGTCCTGGTTGGCATCGAGAATGAGCACCTTGCTGCGCGGCTTGTTGGCCTTGAGGTAGCCGGCCACCACGCTGGCGCGCTCGTAGGGTCCGGGCGGGCAGCGGTAGGGCGCTTCGGGGATGGTGATGGCAAAGACGCCGCCATCGGGCATGGCCTCGAGCTGGCGGCGCAGGGCCACGGTCTCGGGGCCGGCTTTCCAGGCTTGCAGAATCTGGCCGGACGCGTTGGCCGCGCGCAGGCCCTCGATGGCGTCAAACTGCAGGTCGATGCCGGGCGAGACGATCAGCTTGTCATAGCCGATGGTTGCACCCCCACCGAGCGTGACCGTCTTGGCCCGGGTGTCAATGCTCTTGGCGATGTCCTTGACCACGGTGACGCCGTGGCGCTTGGTCAGGGCCGAATAGGGCGTGGTGATGTCGGCCATCTGCTTGACGCCCGAGAGCACCAGGTTGGAGATCGGGCAGGAAATGAAGGCCTCCTGCGGCTCGATCAGCACCACGTCAATCTTGTAGTCTGAGAGCCAGCGCACATACTTGGCCGCCGTGGCACCGCCGTAACCACCACCGACCACCACCACCTTGGCGCGCTGCGGGATCGAGATAGTGGCGCAGCCTGTCAGACCCAGCAAGCTCAGGGCAGCGGCGCTGTGGAGCACGCCGCGGCGAGAAATGTGTTGCGACTTCATGGAGGGCTCCTTATTTCTTCTGCGCTGCAAAGTAGGCGGCGATCACCTCGATCTGGGCGTCGCTGTAGCCTTTGGCCAGCTGGTGCATCACCGTGGCAGGGCGGGCGCCGCTCTTGAACGCCTTCATCTGGGTGACGATATCGTCCTTGCTGCGACCGGCCAAGCTCGCGTTGGCCGAGCCGGCCACCGCCTGACCGGCCGTGCCATGGCAGTTGGCACAGGTGGCCGCCAGGGACTTGATGTAGAGCGCCTCCTGGGGCGAAGCCCCCTGGGCGAAGGCGCTACCAGCGGCCAGGGCGATGAAGCTGGCCAGCGCAGCTGACCGAAAGCGTGAAATCATGGATGCATCTCCTTTGGTTGAGCCCGTCGGATCAGGGCTGCCCTGCAAGTGCGGGCCTGCTCGCTCGCTCTTTCAGGGAAGCGGCCCACATTGCCAACTATATCCGCAAGGTCGATCAGCAAAGATCGGGTAATCCACGAGTGGCAAGCGCGGCCGGTGCCCATGCGCGCGAGCTGAGCGGCAAACCCCAAATCAAGCGCCCAATCAAGCGCCCGTGCAGGGGGCGCCCAAGAAAAAAGCCCCGCTCGAAGCCGAGCAGGGCTTTTTT
>CANHDQ010000161.1 GCA_947459405.1 Comamonadaceae bacterium | reverse complement strand
GCGTGCTGGGGCGCGCGCCGGGTCTGGCTCCACTCTTCGAGCATGTCCCACTTGACCTCGTCGAGGCGGGCGTGCATCTCGGGCGTGCCGCAATCGAAGGCCAGTTCCAGTCGGTGACCGTTGGGGTCAAAAAAGTAAATGCTCTTAAACAAGGTGTGGTCGGTCGGGCCGATGACCTCAATGCCGGCAGCCTGCAAGCGCTCGCGCGCCTCAAGCAGGGCCTCATAGTAGTCCACCTTGAAGGCCAGGTGCTGCACCCAGGCCGGCGTGTTGCGGTCACGGTCCATTTCGGGCTGACCCGGCAATTCGAAAAACGCCAGCACATTGCCGTTGCCCGCATCCAAAAAGACGTGCATGTAGGGGTCGGGCGCTTTGGTCGAGGGCACCTGGTTTTCAGAGATGGCCAGCACGAAACGCATGCCCAGATGCTTCTCGTACCACTGCACGGTCTGCTTGGCATCCTTGCAGCGGTAGGCCACGTGGTGAATCTTCTGGATCGGTGACATCGGTCTGACTCCTGGGGTCATTGAGGGGTTTGCGCGGCTGTGGCTGGCAGGCCCGCACGGGCTGCAGAGAAGGCGGCGCGCAGCACCTGGGCATCGCCAATCTGGTTGGCCAGCAGCAGCACCAGTCGGGCATTGAGCAGATGGCTCTGCTCGGCGCTCAAGCCTTCATGGCTGGCAATGAGCGCCTCGTAGAGCTCGTCGTAAGGCAGATCGCGGGCTTCGGTGTGGAGCATGGGTGTCTTTCTCAGGCGGGCTGCCACTGTCCCTGCGCCCGCGCCAGGGCCGCCGCGAGCTGTTCGCGCGTGGGTGCGCGCCAGCGGGCACAAACATGCTGATCGGGGCGCACCAGATAGACGGTACCGCCTCTGGCATCGAGCCGCCGGGCCAGCAAACCCGCCTCGTCGCTCAGCTGCCCGCCGATGACCAGCGTCTTGAGGCCGTCTATTTCAGCCAGCCAAGCCGGCGCCGGCGCAAACGCCAGCACGGTGAAGTCAGCGCCGAGCTCTCGCAGCAACCAGCTGGCTTGACCGTTTGCAGCACTGAGCGGCGCATCGGTCAGCACCGCACCGACGCGCTGGCTGGCCTCAAAATGGTCGACATCAGGGGTGTTCAAGGGCGAGTGGCTCAGCACGGCCGGCACCGACAGGCGGCCGCTGTTGACAATGCGCCGGGCAAAGGGGTGATCGCGGGCAAGTCCCAGCACCGCATCGCGAAACAAGCGGCTGGCCGCGCTTTTGGGCGTGATGAAATCGGTCGAGCGGGTGGAATTGAGGATGTTTTCATCGGCCGCAAATTCGCGCTCCAGCCCATAACTGTCCAGCAGCGCAGGACCGGCGCGCCCGCCAAGCACCGCATCGAGCTTCCAGGCCAGATTTTCAGCGTCCTGCACCCCACTGTTGGCACCGCGCGCGCCAAAGGGCGAGACGCCGTGTGCGGCATCGCCGGCAAACACCACCCGCCCCTGCACGAAGCGCTCCATGCGACGGCAGGCAAAGGTGTAGACGCTGGCCCACTCGAGGCTGAAGTCGGCATCCTGGCCGAGCAGCGCCCGCACCCGGGGCAAGATCCGTTCGGGCTGCTTTTCCTGCTCAGGATCGGCATCCCATCCGAGCTGGAAGTCGATGCGCCAGACATCGTCGCTCTGGCGGTGAAGCAACACGCTTTGCCCAGGGTGAAAAGGCGGGTCGAACCAGAACCAGCGCTCAGCCGGGAACTGCGCCTTCATCTTGACGTCGGCGATCAGGAAACGGTCCTGGAACACGCGACCCTGGGTCTCCAGACCCATCAATCGGCGCAGACTCGAGCGCGAACCGTCGCAGGCCAGTACCCAGTCGGCCTCAAGGCAGTAGCTGCCTTCGGCGGTCTGCACCGTCAGCGTGGCGCCGTCAGAGCGCGCCTCGATACCCGCCAGCTGATGGCCCCAGCGCACTTGCACCGAATCGAACTGCAGCAAACGCTCGAGCAGATAGGCCTCGCAGTAGTACTGCTGCAAATTGATGAAGGCAGGTCGCTCATGGCCTGCCTCGGGCAGGAGGTTGAACTCGTAGACCTGCTCGGTCTGCAAGAAGACCCGCCCCACATTCCAGGACACGCCCTTGTCGACCATGCGCTGACCGACTCCCAGCCGGTCCCAGATTTCCAGCGTGCGCTTGGCAAAGCACAGCGCGCGCGAGCCGGTCGACAAGCTGCTGCCGGCCTCGAGCAGCAGCACAGGGCGGCCGCGCTGCGCCAGGTCAATGGCCAGCGACAAACCCACGGGCCCGGCGCCCACCACCACCACGGGGTGGCGCTGCGGCTGTGCAGATGCAGGGCGGGGCGCCACGGGCAACGCCATGGCCTGCAGTTCGGCGGCCGAGGCGCCGCGCAAAGTCGATCGGATCAGGGCTCGGTTCATGCTCAATGCGGTCGTGGGGCAGAGATTCGGACAAGGCCTGGGACCTGTCGCTCACCGCCCGTCTTGGCCGCTTGCGTCGTCCCGTCAAGCGCAGCCCGATCTGCTGAACCCGTTCGCCCCCGACTATACCGGCCGGCGCCTTTGCGGCCCAACGCACCGTCAACACCCAAGCGGGCAGGCCAGTGCCCCAACAGGGCGCCGACCCGTCACCCTTTCAGCGCGAGGCGACCCGCGCCTGCTTGAGCTGGCCCAGCTGGCTGAAGAAGGCCACCCACTGAGAGCGCTTGTCGAACACCGCATCGGCCCCCTGCGCCAGGCAGTACTGCCGCATCGCATCGGTGGCATGGTGGGTCAAGACCAGCAGGGTCTGCCCAGGCGCTCGGTCCCGGCACAGCGCCAGCAAAGCCAGGCCGTTGCCAGGCTGCAGCTCAGGCTCGACCACGAGTACATCCCAGCCCTGGGAATTGGCCTGCAACCATTCCCGCGCCTGCGACTCAGAGCCAGCGCTGCCCACGCAGCGAGCCAGTTGCAGGTCGTCCAGGCTTTGACACAGCGCGTCCCGCAGCTCGACGCTGCCATCGACGATAAACACCCGAAGACTCAACTTTTTTGCCCTTGGTTAGATTTATTTAAACGAGTCTGCTGAGTGTGCCACAGCCTCAGCAGTCGCATGGGCCTGGGCGCGGCGCTGCAGGCAGGCCGAGCGGCCCGCCCCCCAAGCCGCTCCAGATGTAACAAAATGAGGGACTACCGGCCTTTGCAAAACCCATCGCATGGACAACAAAACCCGAACCGTGATCGCCCGTCTGCAACGCCTGGCAGACGCCGAACGACCCAGCGATGAAGAGCGCGAGCGCGTGGCCGACCGGCTGGTCACCCAAGACCAGTTGCGCCGCATCGACCCCCGCCTGGACAAGGCCGCCGAACCAACCCGGCGTGCACGCAAACGCCCACCAACGGCCCGGGAGCTGCGCCGACACGCCAAGCCCATGGCCAGCGGCTGAAGGCGGGTCCGGCGCCCTTAAACCGTCGACTCCAGACTGACCAGGGCCAGCCAGGCTTTAAGTCCGTCCACATCGAGTGGCTTGACAAAGTAGCGCTCAAACCCCGCCCGTGCAGCGGCCTGGCGATCGCGGCTGTGGTTGTAGGCGGTCACCGCCGCCAAGCGCAATGGGCCGGCACCCGGCAATTGCCGCAGGGCCTGCGCCAGTTCATAACCGTCCATGCCGGGCAGGCCGATGTCGAGCAGGGCCAGTTGAGGCTCGAAACGGCGGGCGCAGCCGAGCGCCTCCAGCGGATCGGTTGCCACCTGAACCTCGTGGCCCAGACTCTGCACGAACAGGCCCAGCAAGCGGCCCGCGTCGCAGTTGTCGTCGACCACCAAGATGCGCAAGCTCGTCTCTCCTGCCGCCTGCCCAGACCCCAGACTGGCCCGCCCGTCGTCGAGCGCAAGGCTGAGCTGGCCGTCATCGAGCGCTTGCGTTGCGGCGTCTTCGACGGCAAAGCCCAAGGGCCAGGGCAAGGTCGTGTCGTGGCTGGCGCGCACCAGCTCGTCGATGCGCGCCCGCAGGCGCGCGGCATTGCGCTCGATCACCAGGGCCAGCTGGCGCACCTGCTCGGCCGGCGGCTCGCGCCCGAGCAAGTCGGCCGCCGCGGCAATTGGCGCCAGCGGGTTGCGCAGCTCATGGGCCAGCCAGGTCGCCAGCTCGCCAGCGCAGGGGGCCGATGGGGCCGAAGATGAGAGCAGTGTCATGTCGAGTTCTCCTGCCCCCAGCATAAAGAAGAGCGTTCCGGCTGGCTCGTCCGTTTTGTAACAACCCGTAACCCGCCGGCTCACGACGCCGGGCGCTGGACAGCTAAGCGCGGCTGCGATAACGCCCAGACGCGTAGGCTCAAACGTTAGGCTCACGCGCCGCACTCACACGCCGCACTCACGCGCAGTGCCCCTCCTCGGCCAGGCTCGGTCTAACCCGCCTCGTCTTCTTGCGGGGCAGGCGGCAAGGCCGTTGCCAGCACCTTGTCGATACGCCGGCCGTCGAGATCGACGACCTCGAAACGCCAGCCTGCACAGTGCAGATGCTCGCCGGTGTGCAGCAGCTTGCCGCTGACCGCCAGCAACAGACCGGCCAGCGTGTTGTAGCGCCCCTTGTCCTCGCCAGGCAGATAGCGGATGTCCAGCCGCGCCTTGAGTTCAGAGACGGGCATGACGCCATCGAGCAGCCAGGAGCCATCGGCTCTTTGCACCGCCCAAGCGTCGATCTGGGTCTGCGGCTTGAGCTCGCCCGTGATGGCCTCGAGCAGATCGAGCGGCGTGAGCATGCCCTGCACCACGCCGTACTCGTCGACCACCATCACCAGGCGCGAAGGCTCGGTGCGAAAGCGCTCGAGCAGCTCCATTCCGGACAGCGTCTCCGGCACGAAAACAGCCGGCTGCGCGTGCGCATCCATGCGATCGACGCGACCCTGAACGGTCGCGCCGGGTGCGAGCAAGGCGGCCACCTTGACCACACCGATCACATCGTCAAGGCTGCCGCGACACACCGGGTACCAGGAGTGGCCGCTGGCCGCAGCCTTGGCCACGGCCTGGGCCACGCTGTCGGTGGCGTCGAGCCACTCGATTTCTGCGCGCGGGCGCATGATGGACGTCAGCAGCCTCTCGTCGAGGTGAAAGACGTTGCGCACCATCTGGTGCTCTTGCTGCTCGATCACACCGGCCGAGACCCCTTCCTCCAAACTGGCCTCGATCTCCTCCTCGGTGACCGCGCGTTTGGCATCGACATCCACGCGCAGCAGCTTGAGCACCACCTGGGTGCTAAAGGAGAGCAGGCGCACAAAGGGGCCGGCGATCGCAGCGACCGCGATCATGGGCCGCGATGTCAGCCGGGCCACCGACTCCGGATGCAACTGGCCGATGCGCTTGGGCACCAGCTCGCCAAAGACGATCGTCACGAATGTGATGATCGTCACCACCAGCGCCGTGGCGGTGATGCCAGCCGCACCCGCGGGCAAGCCCCAGGACTGCAGCCAAATCGCCAGCCCGGCCGCAAACGCGGCCTCGCCGACGATGCCGTTGAGCATGCCAATCGAGGTAATGCCCACCTGCACCGAAGAGAGGAACCGCGTCGGCTGCTCCATCAGGCCCAGCGCAGCGGCCGCGCCCTTGTCGCCCGCTTCGGCATCGGCCAGCAGGCGCACCTTGCGGCTGGCAGCCAGGGCCATCTCAGACATGGCGAATGCGCCATTGAGCAAAGTCAGAAAAACGATCAGCAGAACGTCCATGGTGCCTTTGGCGACAATCGAGACCATGGCACTGTACTTGATCGGCGATTTGCAAGGCTGCCTTGAGCCTTTGCAGCGACTCCTGCAAGAGGTCGACTTCTCGCCCAGCCGAGACACGCTCTACCCCCTGGGCGATCTGGTCAACCGCGGCCCGCACTCGTTGGGCGTGCTGCGCACCCTGATGCACCTGCAAGATGCAGCCCGCCCCGTGCTGGGCAACCACGACCTGCACCTGCTGGCCTGCGCGGCCGCAGTGCGTGCGCCAGGCCGGCGCGACACGCTAGGGGCCATCTTGCAGGCGCCCGACCGGCCGGCGCTGCTCGACTGGCTGCGCCAGCAGCCACTGGCGCGCCTGGAGCACGGCTGGCTGATGGTCCACGCCGGCGTGCTGCCTGAGTGGACAAGCGCAACTGCCCTTGAGCTCGCCGGTCAGGTGCACGACGTGCTGCGCAGCGCGCAATGGCCCGACTTTTTTCACCACATGTACGGCAACCAGCCCGAGCGCTGGCATGAGCGGCTGCAGGGATGGGACCGGCTGCGGGTGATCGTCAATGGCCTGACGCGGCTGCGTTTTTGCACGCCCGATGGGGCCATGGAGTTTGAGGCCAATGGCCCGCCGAGCCAGGCGCCCGAGGGCTACCTGCCCTGGTTTGAAGTGCCGGGCCGCCGCACGCAAGGCCAAAGCGTGGCCTTTGGTCACTGGTCGATGCTGTCAATCGAGCGGCTCGACCAGCAGCCCGGCTGGATCCATCAGACCCTGGGGCTGGACACGGGCTGCCTGTGGGGGAGACGCCTGAGCGCTGCGCGCCTGGGCGCACAGCCAGGG
>CANHDQ010000160.1 GCA_947459405.1 Comamonadaceae bacterium | reverse complement strand
TGGCGGAGACTGTGAGATTCGAACTCACGGAAGGGTCACCCCTTCGGCAGTTTTCAAGACTGCTGGTTTAAACCACTCACCCAAGTCTCCTGGCGTCGGCCGCTGCGGTGCTGGCCCGTGCGGCCACGGGCCCTAGTTTAACGGGCTTGGGCAAGGCCAAGGCGCACGATGCCGTAGGCCGGTACGCCCCAGAGGGCGCGAAAGCCTGGGCACAGCCAGGCGGTGGCCAGGTTGTAGCCGTCGAGTACGGCGTGCTCTGAGAGCTTGCGCAGGCGCGGGTCGATCGCGGTGAAGTCGCTCATTTGTCGGGCGCCCCAGGCAAACTGCGCATCGGTATGCGATACAGACGGATGCAAACTGGCCCAGCCAGTGGCCATCCAGCTCAGGCTGTCGCAGACCAGTTCGGAGCCCGGCGGCGCATGGCAGGCAAATTCGCGCAGCACATGCATGACCTCTTCGGGCTGCAGGTACATCAGCACCCCCTCAAGCATGACCCACACCGGCGGTGCGTGCGGCCCTCGGGGCAAACCGAGCGATCGCCACCAATGCGCCCGGCGCAGGTCGACGCTGGCACTGTGATGGCGCAGACCCAGTGTGGGCAACAAGCTCTCGCGCAGCGCCATCACGGCCGGCAGGTCGGCGTCGAGCCAGTGGTTGTCTTGCCGGTCAAGCCACTGAAAGTATGACGACAGCCCGCAGCCTAGATTGACGCCCCAGCCTTGCCGATGCCGGGTAAAAAAATCCGTGGCCAACTGGCGGAAGATACGCGTGCGCGAGAGCACACCGTACACACTCAGGCGGTCTTGCAAAAACTCCTCAATATCGTCTTCGTCCTCATGCAAGCCCGCCAGCGCAATCGCAGCGCAGCGGTCTTGAACGGCCATGTCGGGAAAGAGCTGATCGCCATAGGCGCGCGCGACCAGCGGAATGAGCAAGGTGGTTTCGACAGGCTCCAAGCCATGCCTGCCTCCCAGCAAAGTAGCCGCCTGGGTGCTGACAGCGTTTGAATGGGGCACGGATTGGAGGGCCATGGCCCATCATCGGGCCTATCGCACGGGCCCGGTGTGGTCGGGCAAGTGAGACATTGAAACAGGCTGCAGGCGCGAGTAAGCGCCGATGCTTGACTCAGGGGTGACTGCTGCGCTTGTCGCAGGCCAGCGCGTGAGGCTCTTGCGCGCGGCGCAAAGCGAGCCTGCTGTCAGAAGACGCCGCTGTGCGATCCCCGTCGATCGATGACACAGACCCGGGCGTTCTAACTCGGCACAGTGCCAAAACGTTTACTAGGATGCGGATAGGTTCTGAAGGGGGTGCCGATGGGTGCGAATCGGTGCGAACCCAACACCCGGCCCCAAGAACCATCTCAAAACCATTTCATAACCATCTCATGCCCACAGCGGCTCGCCCTGCCCGACCCGAATGAAATCCATCGGCTTGGGCCCAGGCCCTTCAACCTCTTCCCAAGGAAAAACCATGAGCCGCCGTCACATCCTACAAAACGCCATCCTCGCCACCGTGCTCGCAGCCACGGTCGGCTGTACGTCAACGCCCACCCAAGAGGGCACGGGCGAATACCTCGATGACACCTGGATCACGACCCGAATCAAGGCCGCCCTGTTTAACGAGTCGACCTTGAAAGCCACCGAGATCAACGTCGAAACTTTCAAGGGTCAGGTGCAGTTGAGTGGGTTCGTCAACTCAAGCCGAGACATCAGCAAGGCCATCGAGATCGCCCGATCCACCAAGGGCGTCAAGAGCGTAAGGAACGACATGCGCATTAAAGGTCAGTGAGCAAGACGCCCGAGCAGACAGCGAACCTGCTCGCGCAGGCTCGTCTTTTTTTGGCGGGGCAGAAGAGATGGTTTAACCAACTGGCCCCGTTTTCAGGCCCCGGTGGCAGTGACGCGCATGATGGCATCCTCGAAGCGATGGCCATAGGGTCTCACAGGACGCGGCGCCGAACCCAACCGCACTCCCCTGCAAGTCCGACGAGATCGCCCTCCTGAGCCCCTCATAGACCCTATTTGGACGTGTCCTAAACTCGGCCCGAGTGGGTGAACAGCGACCACGGGAGCTGGTTTCGATGCTCCAGGCCTGTGCTGGGTTCAGCGTCTGCCTCAAAAACACTGACACCAAAGCTATTCGAGCATGAAATCATCTGCAGTCCTGTCCGCATGTTTCCTCCTTAGTGCATGTGTCACGACAGGTGGCGGCGTCAACACGCTCGACATTTACAACAAGTCGGTGACTCAGATCGGAGCGGAAGTGTTTAAAGCTGAGAAGCTGCCAGCCCCGACCGTTCTTGTGATGCACGGCTGCGGTGGCGTAGACCAGCACCACCTTGAGTGGGCAAAACAGCTGCAGGAATGGGGCTTCAACGCCGTGGTGATTGACTCGTTCAAGTCTCGATCCGTATCGTCGACCTGTACCAAGGTCATGAATGTGACGCCGCTGCAAAGGGCGATCGATGCGCACTTGACTGCAAAGTGGGTGATGGCCCAAGAGTGGAGCCAGCGAAAGGTCGGCGTGATTGGCTTTAGCCACGGAGCATGGGCGGCTTTACATGCTTCGACCAAGCAAGACGCAGAACGCGAAGTGGGCGCATCCTACTTAACCAGTGCCGTGGCCTTTTACCCTTACTGCGGGTCATCATTGAACTTCGTGAAACGGAGCATTCCCCTTCAAATCCACATCGGCCAGGACGATGACTGGACTCCTGCGAGTTTGTGCAAGGACCTCGCACGAAACTGGGAGTTGGGGGCCAACTATTTTGAGTACGTCAGTGCCCACCATGGCTTCGATCGGATCAACACCGATCAACGCATCCAAGGAACAGACGGAGCCATAGGGATGCGAACCCTTCGCTCAAATCCTGAAGCGAACAAGGCCGCGAGAAGGCATGTGAGAGATTTTTTTGACCAGACCTTGCGTTGATTTCAGGCGCAAAGACGCAGGGGACTTGTCCGCAAAACTGGCTCAGATCAAGCACCGTCATTTTTTTGATGGGGTCTGGGATTCGAACGATTCAATTGAATGAACGCCACGCGGTGACAGACGAGATCCATCGCCCACTTGATGGATCGGCGTACCACTCACAAAGGCTTCAAGAATATCAATCAACTGATCGGCCAGTGCCTGGATAGCCTCCGCGCTCGCCCAGGCAATATGTGGAGTCAAGATAAAGTCGGGCCTATCCAGCAACGTCATGAATGGATGATCTGAAGGGGGTGGCTCTACCCTTGTGACGTCAAATGCTGCACCCGAGATCTGGCCGCTGGCCAATGCCGGGCCTACAGCGGTCTCATCGACCAAACCGCCGCGGCCTGTGTTGATCAGCAAGGGCTTACGCGTCATCCGAGAAAATTCTGCAGCGCCGATCATGTGATGCGTCTCGGCATTAAGGGGGCAATGCAGGGTCAGAACATCGACCTGCTGCAGCAACTGCTCAAAAGGTGTGTAAAGCCGTCCCTGACCGATACGACCTTTACGACCGGAGAAGAGCACCCTCATGCCCAGAGCTCGGCCGATGGACGCAACTGCCTGGCCCAATGCGCCGTCACCGATGACACCCAGTGTCGAGCCCGCGAGATCGCGGATTGGGTAGTCAAAGAAGCAAAACTGCGCCGCCTCCTGCCAACGGCCGGCTCTGATCGCATCTCGGTATCCACAGATGCTGCGACGCAATGCGAAGATCAAGGCAAACGTATGCTCGGGAACGGTATGGACTGCATAGTTGCGCACGTTGCAAACAACAATGCCACGCGCGTGACAAGCGGACAAGTCGACGTTGTCGGTTCCGGTCGCTGCGATGGCAATCAGCTTCAAGCGGGGCGCTGAGGCCAGCGCGTCGGCAACAAGCTTGACCTTGTTGACGATCACGATGTCCGCGTCCCTGATACGCGCGACTACCTCGTGCGCAGCCGTGCGCTCGTGCTGCACCCACTCGTGCGGAAAGGCCGGAGAACGCAAATAGGTGCTAGCCGAAATCGTGCCACGATCAAGAAAGACGATCTTCATGCATGTAAAGAAAAGCGGCAACCCGCATGGGCCAACACAAGGCCACGCGCACCAATGGAATCGAAAAAAAGGGCCCGCATAGCGAGACCCTTGCCAAACCCAACGCCGCTCCTGCGGCGGGTCAGTCTGCTGTGATCTTGGCCTCGCTGATCACGCGACCCCAATACGCCAGTTCCTTACGGGTGTACTCGCCAAGTTGGGCCGGCGCCATGTGCTCTACCAAAGTGCCAGCGTCTTCGGCTTTCTTCCTCAGCTCCGGATTGGCCAGGATCTTGGCCAATTCCGTATTGAGAAGTTGAATCACCTCGTTGGGCGTGCCAGCCGGAGCGTAAAGGGCAAACCACGAATCGAGCGTGAAGTCCTTCAGATCGACCTCCCGTGTCGTAGGCACTTGGGGCAGCGAGCTCAAGCGTGTGGTGCTGGTCACCGCAAGACCTTTGAGCTTGCCGGCCTTGATGTGCTGGACCACCGAGGCTGGTGTGGTGATGAAGAGGTCCACCTGGCCGCCCAGCAGGTCCTGGACGGCGGGCCCAGCACCCTTGTAGGGCACATGGGCGATCGATGTACCGGTCATCTGTTTGAACAGTTCAGCCGCAATGTGCTGGATCGAACCATTGCCGGAAGACGCGTAGTTCAGCTTGTCGGGATTGGCCTTGGCAAAGGCGATCAGTTCACGCATATTGTTGGCAGGCAGGTTGGCCCGGGTGGCGAACATCTGCGGCGCGCGCGTGAGCATGGACACCGGCGCGAAGTCCTTGATCGGATCCCAGCCCGTTTTCTTAAAAAGATGGGGATTGCCCACCTGGAAGCCGCTGTAGGCCAGCAGCAGCGTGTAGCCGTCAGGCTTGGCCTTGGCCACGATCTGGTTGCCGATGTTGCCGGACGCACCAGGCTTGTTGTCCACCACCACCGGCTGGCCAAGCGCGCGAGACAGGGGCTCGGCAATCAGCCGGGCGGTGAAGTCGGTGGTGCCGCCGGGCGCGCTGGGCACCACGATAGTGATGCTGCGGTCCGGGAACTTTCCCTGGGCCACTGCGGCCTGACCACAGACCAGTGCCATGACGCCCCCTGCTGCGCTCATGATCCATTGACGTCGTTGCATGTTTGTCTCCTTGGCTGTTTAAGAAAATCAGATCGGAACGGACAGTTCGATCAGGTTGAAATCGGGGTCCCGGACATAGACCGAGCGGATCTTGGTCGTGGCACCGGTCCTGACCACCGGGCCTTCCAAAATGGGCCAGTTGCAGGCCTTCAGCCGCGCCACCACCTCTTCGAGCGGGACCTGCACGATGAAGCACAGATCGAGCGCACCCGGCACTGGCAGGTGGGCCTTGGGTTCGAATTCGCTGCCCTGCACATGCAGGTTGATCTTCTGGTTGCCAAACTTGAAGGCACGGCGCTCAACCGGTGGTGTGCCGCCCACAAAGCTCTCGAGCTGCATGCCCAGCACACGGGTGTAAAAGTCCACGCAGGCCGCTTCGCGCGCGGTGGTCAGCACCAGGTGGTCGAGGTGATCGATCATGAGAACTCCTTTTTCAGTTGGGCAACCGACGCAGGCGCGGGATGCAGGTCGGTGATCAGGCCACTCTTGGCCACCTGCCCGGGCACCTCGTGCCCCACAATGCTGGGAAGCTGGCGGGCAAGGGGCAGCAGACGTTGCAGATCGATACCGGTGTCGCAGCCCATGGCATCGAGCATGTGGATGGCGTCTTCGCTGCAGATGTTGCCACTCGCCCCGGGGGCATAGGGGCAGCCCCCCAGCCCGCCCAGAGAGCCATCGAAGCGATCGATGCCCGACTGCACCGCCGCCAGCACATTGGCCAGGCCCATGCCCCGGGTGTTATGGAAGTGCAGCGTAAGTTGCAGGTCGGGAAAGCGATGCCGCAAAACCTCGCACATGGCGGCCACCTGGCGCGGCTGCGCCATGCCCGTGGTATCGCAGATGGTCAGCCCACGCACGCCCAGATCGGCAAAACGCTGAGACCAGCGCAGCACCTCGGCCTGCGGCACATCGCCCTCCATCGGACAGCCAAAGCAAGCCGACAGGGACACATTGATCGGCACTTGACCACCAAAGCGTTCGATGACCTCACGCAAGGCTGCAAAACTGTGTTCGCGCGGCATGCGCAGGTTCGAGAGGTTGTGCGTCTCTGAGGTCGACATCACCAAGTTGAACTCGTCGGGCTTGACATCCATCGCCCGCTCGGCGCCGCGCAGATTGGGCACCAGCACGGTGTACTCGACCCCTGGCACTCGCTGGATGCAGCCCATCACCTCTTCGGCATCGCGCAGCATCGGAATCGCCTTGGCCGAGGTGAAGGAGGTCACTTCGATCTTCGCGTAGCCGCACTGGCTCAGGCCATCGATCAGGGCGATCTTGGCCTCGGTGGGCACGAATTCGGGCTCCATCTGGAAGCCGTCACGCGTGACGACCTCATTAAAGAAGATGCGCTGCTTCATGCCTGTCCCCCCACAATGCCCCGCACGCGCAGCTCGGTG
>CANHDQ010000159.1 GCA_947459405.1 Comamonadaceae bacterium | reverse complement strand
CTGTGGGTGGTGCTCGGCTGCGAGCTGGCGGTGCTGGTAGGCAGTCTGGGCAAGGTGGCCAAGGATGTTTCGCTGATGGGGCAGTTCGAAGTCGGTGAGGTCGCCGAGCCCACCGAGGCCGGTCGCGGTGGCTCCTCGGCCATGCCGCACAAGCGCAACCCGGTCGCTTGCATGGTCAGCCTGGCCGCTGCCACGCGGGCGCCGCAGCGCGCCGCGGCCCTGCTGGCCAGCATGGTTCAGGAGCACGAGCGCGCCCTCGGGTCCTGGCAGGCCGAGCTGGCCGAGTCGGCCGGGCTGATGATGGGGGCGCACGCTGCGGTGCGTGCGATGGCTCAGACGCTGGCTGGGCTGCAGGTCGATGCGCCACGCATGCGCGCCAACATCGAGCAGGTCCGGCGCGCGCTGCCGCCACAGGCGGCGCAGGAATGGTTCGACCCTGGCCTGGCCCGCTTCGCGGCGCAAAGCGTGCGGGCACAATTGCAGACTTGGCGCAGCCGCAGCGACGTGGCCGGCGCCCCCGCTACATCAGGAGCTTGAGAGCATGGCCGAATCCGTCCCCGATCGTGACAGCGACTACCGCGACGGTCTGCTCAACCGAAGGCGCGTGTTGGGCGATGCCTGGGTCGATCGCTCGCTGGCCAACGTCAACGACTTCAACGGCGAATTTCAGAACCTGATCACCCGCTATGCCTGGAACGAGGTGTGGGGCCGGCCGGCGCTGGGCGACAAGACCCGCCGCCTGATGGTGCTGTCGACCATGATTGGTCTGAAGGCCTGGGAAGAGTTTGCCCTTCACACCCGGGCTGCCCTGGATGGGCCGCCCGAATCTCGGCTCAGTGCGCAGGAGATCAAGGAAGTGATCCTGCAGGCTGCAATTTACTGCGGCGTGCCCGCTGCCAATCACGCTTTCGGCATTGCTGCACAGATTTTGCGCGACCGTGGGCTGTTGCCGCCCAAAGCCAATTGATGCACCCCGCCCAGCCGCTTGCCAGGCCAGGCCCCACTGTTTGCGATCATGAAAACTGACCCTCTGAACCTCCTCATCGAAGGCCAAGGCCCTTGTCTTGTGCTCAGCCATGCGCTCGGGTGCGACCTGAGCATGTGGGACGGCGTGGCCGAGCGTCTGCGCGCCAAGTACACCGTGGTGCGTTACGACCACCGCGGACACGGCCTCTCGCCGACACCGCCCGAGCCATGGACGATCGAGATGATGGCCGACGACGCCGCCACCTTGATCGAGACGCACTGTGATGGCCCGGTGCATTTTGCCGGTCTGAGCATGGGCGGCATGACCGCGCAGGCCCTGGCCAGCCGGCGACCCGATCTGGTGCGCAGCATCACCGTCGCCAACTCGGCCAGCGCCTACGACGCAGCGGCGCACGCCATGTGGGCGGCGCGTATCGAGACCGTGCGGCTCAAAGGGGTCGCCGCGATTGCCGAGGGCGCCATGCAGCGCTGGTTCACCCCGGCCTTTCGGGCCGATCAAGCCCACGGCGGTGCGCAGCGGGTGGCCTTGCTGCGCCAAGGTCTTGAGCGCATGTCCGGCTCCGCTTACGCGGCCGCCTGCGCAGCCGTGGCCGCCATCGACTTTCGCGCCGGCAATGCGCACATCGCCTGCCCGACCTTGGTCATTGCCGGCACGCTCGACGAAGCCACGCCCGTGTCTGCTTCGCAGCAAATCGTGGCGCAGATTGCGGGGGCGCGCATGAGCACGCTTGAGGCAGCCCATCTGAGCGCGGTCGAGCGGCCGGCTGAGTTCGCGCAATTGCTCGACGCGTTTTTGTCCTCGCTATAAGGTCGGGCCGGCGCGCCCCTATTGTTGCCCTTGCATCCCCGCGCCTGCGGCGCAGCCCGCCGGCTGGGCGCACCCGGCTGCACAATGCGCCATGGCCGCGACCAGCCTTTACCCCATCGACGAGCACGAGGTGCAGTGCGCCGCCGTGCGCGCCCAGGGTGCAGGCGGTCAGAACGTCAACAAAGTCTCCTCGGCCATTCACCTGCGTTTTGACATCCATGCCAGCAGCCTGCCCGAGGACGTCAGGACCCGTCTTTTAGAAAGCGGTGACCGGCGCATCTCGCGCGATGGCGTGCTCGTGATCAAGGCTCAACAGCACCGCACACAGGACCTCAATCGGGCCGCCGCATTGACGCGCCTGCAAGCCCTGGTCGATGCGTGCTCGCTGCCGCCCAAACCACGCCGACCGACGCGACCCACGCGGGCTTCGAAAATGCGCCGGCTGCAGGACAAAACCGAACGCGGCCAGGTCAAGCTGCAACGCAGCAAGGTGCAGGACCTCTAACCTGATTGCCAGGCGCGCAGCGCCGTGGCAATCCATGCCTTGATGCAAGCGCCGATGAATCGCTTCGTTGCTCGCAATGACACTGTGGGGTGGTGATGGCGCCTGTGCTTGTACCGCCTGGTGCAGGTCTGAGGGTATAAATCCGGGCTATGCCGCTCGGATCCTCATCAAATCAGCAAGACCTGCAAAGCGAACTGGCTGGCCTTCTGGGACGTGCGCGCCGGCATCACAGCCCCTGCGGAGGTGGGCAGATCGTCTGGCATGAATGGTCTGCGGCTGGGTCAGCGGCGCTGCCTCTGGTGCTGTTGCATGGCGGCAGCGGCAGCTGGACCCATTGGTTGCGCAATATCGACACGCTGGTCGCAACTGGGCGACGCGTGCTGGTTCCCGACCTGCCTGGTTTTGGCGATTCGGCCCTTCCGCCTGACGGACGCGATGCCGATGCGATGCCCGATGTGCTCGAGCAGGGGCTGCAGCAACTGATCGGTCAGGCGCCTTGCGATCTGGTGGGTTTCTCGTTCGGTGCCATGGTGGCGGCGCTGCTGAGCCAGCAGCATGCCCATCGGGTTGCGCGGCTGGTCCTGATCGCGCCTCCAGGGCTGGGGTGCCCGGCAATCGAGCCGATCCGGCCACGGGCTTGGCGGCATCTGCAGACGTCGGCGCAGCGGCTGGCGGCGCACACCCACAATCTGCGTGAAATCATGCTGCACCATGAGGCCTCGATCACGGCGCTGGCGTGTCAGTTGCAGCAACTCAACGCCGAGCGAGACCGCTTGCCGCATCGGCGCCTGTCGCGCACCGACCGGGCGGCCCAGGCCTTGTTGCAGGTGCGGTGTCCGGTGCATGTGCTCTACGGCGAGCAGGACCGCTACTACCTGGGACAGACGCAGAAAATCGAGGCGGTGCTGCGCGGCTGTCCTGGTTTTGTGCAGATGCGCGCTATTGCCGATGCCGGCCATTGGGTGCAGTTTGAAAGGCCGGAGCCTTTTCATGCGGCCCTGCTGGCCATGCTCGATCGAGACACGCCGTGATTTTTGCCCGACAATTGCAGCCATGGCAATGAGTTGGTACCTGATTCACAGCAAGCCCCGGCAAGAAAAGGTTGCTCTGGAGAACCTCGAGCGCCAGGGCTATCCCTGCTACTTGCCGACTTTGCGACTCGAAAAACTCAGGCGTGGCGCGGTGGTGGTGTCAGATGAGCCCCTGTTTTCGCGTTACCTGTTTGTTCAGCTCGACACCGACAGCAGCGCACGCAGCTGGACGCCCATCCATTCGACCCGTGGGGTGAGCCGGCTGGTGCGCTTTGGCCTGCAGCCAGCGCGAGTCGACGATGCGCTGGTGGCCTTTTTGCGCCAGCAGTGGGCCCAAGCCGGCGAGGTCAAGCGTCTTTTCGAACCGGGCCAGCGGGTGCAGGTCACCGAGGGCGCTTTTGCCGGCTTCGAAGGCATTTTTCAGGTGGAAGGCGGCGAGGCCAGGGCCATGGTCCTCATCGAGCTGCTCAGCCGGCCAGTCAGGCTGCCTGTTGCTGCAGCCCAGCTGCGCGCGCTGCCTTGACCGGCTGCGCCGGATCGGATTTGAGCCCGTAGGACAAGCGCGCATCATGCGCTGCGTTGCGTCTGAGCGGGCGCGCGACAGCGCCGGGCGGCCTAAAATTGGGTCCGAGCTATCTTAGGTCAGCGTGATCGCACCCTGCGCGCCCTCTCATACCGCCACTTTTTGAACCTACTGGTGCATCCGACATGAATTACCCCGAAAAGACTTTCCACCGGCCCCAGGGCGGCGACGGCTTGACCGTGGCGTTGGTGGACGCCCGCTATCTGCGCTGGCTGGCGCGCGCGCATGAGGCCGACAGTGAGCCGGCTGGCTTGCCTTCGCGCGAGGGGGTCAGTGAGATGCTGCGCCATGCTCTGAGCCGCAGCGGCGTGCGTGCGAGTGTGCTGCGAACCTATTGGTACGCCGACCAGGACGATCAGGCGGTGCATGACGAGCAGACGCTGCGGCTGCTGCCCGCCGGCGACAGTGATGGCGTGGCGCTGGTGCGCCAGATGACAGCCGATTTGCAGGCGCTGGTGGCCGGCGGTCGGGTCGATGCCGTCTGCATTGCCAGCGACGACGACCGGCTGATGGCGGCCATCGATGCGGCCAAGTTGGCCGGTCTGATGGTCTATTTGCTGGCCGACGAGAGAGCGCAGTCCATGCCCCGCCTGATGCAGCAGGACCCGAGCTGGGCGCGGCTGCTGCGTGAAGCCGATCGGCGCATCACCGTGCGCTCGTCGGAGCTGGCGCAAGTGCTCTCGGCGCGCGCGGTCGGCCCCGCCGATGGACCTGTCAGCGCTGCGCTTGACGCCCAGCTTCAGGTCGTGGTCCAGGCTTGGTGGGACGATTTGGTCGAGGACGATCGCGAGACCCTGCGCGAGGAGCTGCCGGGTCAGCGTGGTTTGCCGCCAGAGGTCGATCGCGAGTTGTTGATGCGGGCCAAGAACGCGCTCGGGCGCAGCCTGAACTTTCAGGAAAAACGGGTGTTGCGCTCACAGGCGCGCCACCAGGCCACGGGTCAGGCGCAGGAGCCGGGTGCGGCGCTGCACGAGGAGTCCTGAGCGGCTCAGGTTGCGTCCCTGGAGCGCTGCAGGTAGGCGTAGAGCGCCGGCATGGGTTGACCCTCGTGTAGCCTCAGGGTGGCCTCGTGGTGACTGTGCCAGATCCAGCCATGGCGCGCGGCTGTGGCTTGCAAATAGTCCAGGGGATGGGCGTAGCGCAGACTGGGCAGCAGGCGTGGCTGCGCGGGCCCATTGGGCAGGGCGTCGCAGCGCTCGGCCGTGAAGGCCAGCCAGCCGCCCGGCCGCATTTTGGCGCTGAGCGCCTCAAACAGCGCCTCCAGAGCGCCGATATAAATCAACACATCGGCTGCGAGCACCAGATCCCAACGCGGTTCGCATTGCCGCAGGAACTCGGTGGCTTCGGCTTGCTTCAAATGGTCGTAGACACCTAGGGCGCGGGCCTTGTCGACCATGCCCGGTGCCAGATCGATCCCCCAAAGGGTTGCAGCGCGTGCGCGCACGAGCGGGCCGCACAGCCCGGTGCCGCAGCCCAGGTCGAGCACATGCTCAAAGCGCGCAGGTGCTGCAGCGGGCAGATGCTCGATCAGATGCCGATGTCCGCGGTATTGCAGGGTGCCGACCAGATGCGCTTCAAAGTCGTCGGCGTACTGGTCGAACAACTGGGTGACGTACTCGCGCGGCGCTTGCTGCGGCCCCGGCTCACCGCGAAGTGCGCTCAGGCAGTAACGGTACATCTCATGCTCGGGCGATAGCGCCAAAGCCCTTTCGTAGTGCGCAATCGCTTCCTGTGTCTGCTCCATCTCGCGCAGCAGGCCGGCACTCTCGCCCCAGGCCATGGCCTGGCTGGGCTCGCGCTCGATCACCTGCCGGTAGGCCCCCAGCGCCTCGTCCAATCGGCCCAGTCGATGCAGCACCATGGCCAGCGCCAGCCAACCATCGACCGAATCGGCCTGACCGGCCAGGCTCTGCTGCAGCGGCTGCACAGCCTCGTCCCACCGTCCGAGACGCATGCGAACGATGCCCAAATTGAGCAGCACCGACGGGCGGCCCGGCGCCAGTGCCAGGGCCCGCTCGAAGTGATCGTGCGCATCCGGCCACTGACCGGCCTCGAACAGCTCGACGCCCTGGGTAAACAGGCTGCGCGCCCGATCCAGATCACTCATGATGAAAAGCTCGGTGAATAATGTGCCGGGAAATGGGGAGTTCACCCCAGGTTGTAGGCAACCCACAACCCCTGTCAGATTGTGACAGCCGGAGCCACGATGGCGGACGGTTCACGCAGCGGAGGATATTGGCATGCAAAACATCGTGTTGGTCACCGGTGGCAGCCGCGGGATCGGTGCGGCCACCGCCTTGTTGGCGGCCCGTCAGGGCTGGGCGGTGGCGGTCAATTACGGCAGCCAGGCTCAGGCGGCCGAGGAGGTGGTGCAGCAGATCCTCGGTGAAGGCGGGCAGGCGATGGCGCTGCAGGCCGACGTCTCGCAAGAAGACCAGGTGCTGCGCATGTTCGATGCGATCGATCGGCAGTGGGGCCCTTTGACGGGTCTGGTCAACAATGCGGGCGTGGTCGATGTCACCGCACGGATCGACGAAATGACAGTGGCCCGCTGGCGCCGCATGTTTGACATCAACGTCATCGGCAGTTTGGCTCTCGATGAGCGG
>CANHDQ010000158.1 GCA_947459405.1 Comamonadaceae bacterium | reverse complement strand
GTTCATTTGCTCAGTATAAGGCGCGACCGGCGGCCAGTTCGCGGCCGTGGCTCGCGGCCGCGGCGCTGCCCTCACCAAGACGTCACAAAGGCCGGGCAAAGATCACGGTGGTGCGGCGGTCTTGCGCCTCGCGATCGACGACCAGGGCCAGATAGGCCATCGAGCTGAAGGACTGGTAGAGGCGCAGGCGCTGCACCGGCTGCGTCCCCGGCAGGTCGCGGACCTCGCGCCGCCCGGCGTCAACGGTGGCCATCCAGCGGCCAGACAACTGCGCGCTGGCGCCCAGGGTGGCAAAACGGGTGTGCTGCGATGGCGCCTCTTCGGGCCTTTGCGCCTCGGCGCCGATGGCCGCTGCCAAGCCCCAGCCGTGCCCGAGGTCAAGCAGCGAATGCAGTGCGACGTTGCCACCGGCACGGTTATGGGCCGAGGCCGCGAGCAAGCGGGCATTGAGCAGCACACTGGGGGTGCCGGCGCTTTCGCGCACCAGCTGGCTGTAAACACCCAGGCCGGCGATCGTGTCATCTTGGCGGCCGACCGAGTGCTGCGTCGCAAGGGGGCCCAGAGCCGGGAAGGTCACCTCCGTGGTCGATTCGCTGCGCTGCTGGGTCAGCAGCAGCGTGACAGAGGTGTCGCGCGTCAGTCCGCGGCTGAGCCCCACGCCGACACCGTCGAGGCGCACGCGGGTATCGGCCTGGCCCGGCGGCAGGCCCGGCACGGGTGAGTCAACTTGCTGGCTGCGCCGCAAAGTGGCCCGGGTCAGCCAGGGCGAAATCACCCAGGCACCCTCGGGCGCGTACTGTGCGCCCACCCGCATGGCCAGACGAAAGTCGGCGACCATGCCGCGCACCACCTGCTGCACTGAAACAGGCGAAAGTGCAGCAGGTGCGCCGGGCGCAGGCAGCAGGGCCAACATCGCGGGCGAGGCCGGGCGCCCTGCCTGGGGATCGGCCTGCGTCAACACGAGGCAATGGGTATCTGGCCCCTCGGACCGGGTCGCCACGATCAGCGCGCCGCCACTGGCTTGCAGCGCGGCCTCCAGAGCAGCGCTGTCCATCTGGTGCCAGGCCAGCGGCAGGCCGACCCGGCGCAGCAGCGACTCCATGCGGGCCAGTGCCGGCATGGCCAGCAATTGCTCTGGGGCCAGGGGCTCGGCTGCGATCGGCCGGCCTGGATCGATGCGTGCGGTGCCGGGGCTGGTCTGGACAAAAGCGTCGACCAGGGCGCCGGGCTCGCAGTTCGCAAAAGCGGCAGCCGGGGAAAACCAGGCACACAAAAACAGGCTGGAGGCAGCCAGCAGACGACAGGAAACCGAGTTATTCATGGGGCGGGGTCGATAGCAGTAGCGGCAGACAGCAGACGGGCAATCACGGCGAGCAGGGCCTCGGGCGAAACGGGTTTATGTATAAGTATTACATCCATTTCTTGGGTCGATCGGCTGATTTGCACACCGACATCGCCCGTGAGCAAGATGGCCGGCAGGTCGGGGCGGCCCAGTCCCTGGCGAATCCGGGCAATCCCGTCGAGCCCCAAGGGCATCCCATCGAGGAAATGATCCGAAACAACAAGATCGGGGGGCTCGTCGCCAAAAGGCGGCAGATTCAGATCGGCACTGGTCTGCACGACCAGGCCCTGCTTGCGCAGGTAGCCAGCCAGGGCATCGAGTATGAAACGGTCGTCGTCAATCAGCAGCACCCGGCGGCCGGCCAGGGCCCGCACGTCCACCGCTTGCCGCCGCCCGCGTTTGGCGCCGCGGGTGGCAGGCAGACGCAGTGAAAATTCGGTGCCGACACCGGGCTGGGAGACGCACTCCAGGCGTGCGCCCATGGTTTCAGCAAAGCGTTGGGCGATGGCCAGGCCCAAGCCCAGGCCACGCGATGCTGGCTCGCCCAGGTCGTCGCCGCTGACAAACTGCTCAAAAATCTGCGCCTGCAGTTCGGGCGAGATGCCAGGCCCGGTATCGGTGACCGTCAGCTGCCATTGATCGCCTACCGCCGCCGCGGCAATGGCCACCTCGCCCTCGTGCGTGAACTTGAGCGCGTTTTGTATCAAGTTGCCCAAAATTCGGTAGAGCGCCTGCGGATCGGCAAGCACCACAGCGCCCTGGGGCTGTACGCGAAGCACCACCCCCTTGGCCTGGGCCGCTCCGGAAAATTCGCTCTCCAGTCGCTTGAACAAGGGCCCGAGCTCGACCGCCTCACGCTCGGACTTGGCCAGCCCGAAACTCAGTCGCGAGTAGTCGAGCATGGAATTGAGCGCCAGCTCCAGCGAGTTGGCGCAGGCCTCGATCGTTCGCAGCGGTTGCGGGGCCGCGCCTTGCTTTTGCACAAGGGCGCGCACGGCAAGACTGATGGCCTGCACCGGCTGGCGAAGGTCGTGCCCGACCTCGGCGACGAGAACCGAATACTTGCGCGCCAGCATGCGCATGGCCTGGCTGCTCGCCTTGAGTTCGGCGAGTTGGCGCAAGCCGTCGTACTCAAGCTCGTAGCTGCTGTGCAAGACCTTTCGCAGCATTTCGGCGACGGTGTAGAACAGCACGATCATCAAGCTGCCCAGGACGATGGCCAGCACCTCCGTGCCGTCCACGGTGCCGTCGAGCGACAAGCTCAGCGCGAGCGCCGGGCCGATGACGCAAGGCTGCACCAGCGACGCCGCCCGATCGAGTGAGAGGAAGACGACATTCCACAGAACCATGAACAAAAGGAAGAACTGGATGACGGTCACCTGCGCAACCGGTACGTTCAGGGCGAAAAAATAGACGATGGTGGCCATGTAAGCGGCCTGCGCAAACAAGGCGATGCGGTAGAGCAGGCGCGCGCGTTGCCAGCGGCCTTCATCCAGGCATGCGGCGCTGCGCCTCAGACCGGTGGTCGAGCCCAGCAGCAGCAAGGCAATCGGCAAATAGGGCGCGCCCCAGGCCCAGTACGTCAGCCGCTCGGGCAAGATCGACACGGCGATCTCAAAGGTCAAAAACACCGTGAAAGCCAGCGCCTCCATGACCGAGACCAGCCGCGCCATCATGCGCCGCTTGCGCCACTTGATGTAGCTGTCGGCCCCCATCTCCAGAGCCTGCGAAGACAAACCCTCATCTGCCGAGGTGAGCTGGGAAAGCCGCAAAAAAGGTGGCAGGGCCATAAGAAAAATCGGAAAAGCGGCGCCCTGCCCAAGCAGACGCCAACGACCCAGCCTCTTATGGGCCGGGCGCGCGGGGCCTCTATTGGAGCAGATGCGCCGGCCACTGTCCGGTTTCGAGCCGGCTCACACAGGCCGACGGCCCAGGCCCCGCAGGGGGCGCATGCGCCTAACGGGCTGCGAATGCCGGGCAGGCGCCATTGAAGGCGCCATTAGAGGTGCCAGTGCCGAAAATGGATTACCCATGATTTCGTCATAGATCAATGCTGCCCGAGCGCGTTAATCAACAGTTGAGGATGAAATACAGTCTCACCCATGCCATCTCCCAAGGTTCTCGCGCCCCAGCCGGGCATAGGCGCCGTGCTCTTCGATGCCTATGGCACGCTGTTTGACGTCCACAGCGTGGCGCTGCTGGCCGAGCAAATGGCCCCGGGGCAGGGACAGGCGCTGAGCCTGCTTTGGCGCGACAAGCAGATCGAATACACCCGACTGGTGACCACCAGCAAAAAAGGCCCGCGCGGCGACAGCGTCTACCTGCCCTTCTGGGAGTTGACCTGTGCCAGCCTGCGCTATGCCTGCAAGCGCCTGGGTCTGGACCTAGACCAGGGGCAGCAGGAGCGCCTGATGAACCAGTACCGACACCTGTCGACCTATCCTGAAAACCGCGAGGTGTTGCAAGCCCTTAAATCGCGCGGCCTGCGCACCGGGATCTTGTCCAATGGCGACCCGGCCATGCTGGCCGTGGCCGTCAAATCGGCCGGACTGGACGACCTGCTCGACCATGTGATCAGCGTCGATGCGGTGCGCACCTACAAGACCGACCCGAAGGCGTATGCCTTAGGCGAGCAGGCCACCGGCATGCCGGCTGCGCAGATTGCCTTTGTCAGCAGCAACGCCTGGGACGCGCTGGCGGCGACCTGGTACGGCTACGCCACGGTCTGGGTCAACCGACAGGGCATGCCTTTCGAAGAGCTGGGCACCCAGCCCCTCTACAGCGGCCCGAGCCTGCACGCGGTGCTGCAAGCACTGCCGCCGGCCTGATGGCACCCCAACCGATTTCAACCTTCCCGACCCTGCCCTTACAGAAAGACCTCACCATGACCGAACGCATCACCGTCCATCGCCTGCAAGTGGCCCGCGAACTGCATCGCTTCATCGAAGAAAGCGTGCTGCCGAACAGCGGCATTTCGAGCCAGCGCTTCTGGCGAGGCTTTGATGCCATCGTGACCGATCTGGCGCCCAAGAACCGGGCCCTGCTGGCCGAGCGCGACCGTCTGCAAGCCGAGCTCGACGCCTGGCACCAGTCCCACCCAGGACCCATTGCCGACATGCCGGCCTACCGCCGATTCCTCGAAAAAATCGGCTACCTGGTGGCGCAGCCCAAGAAGGTCAAGATCACCACCCGGCAGGTCGACGAAGAGCTGGCCGTCCAAGCGGGCCCGCAGTTGGTCGTGCCGGTGCTCAACGCCCGCTACGCACTCAACGCGGCCAACGCCCGCTGGGGATCGCTCTACGACGCCCTCTATGGCACGGACGCCATTTCCGAAGCCAACGGCTGCGAGAAGGGCAACAGCTACAACCCCAAGCGTGGCGCCAAGGTGATCGAGTACGCCCGCTACGTGCTTGACCGCACCGCACCGCTGCGCAAGGGCTCGCACATCGACGCGGTGGGCTACCGCATCAAGGACGGCCGGCTCCAGGTCAAGCTCAAGGACGGCAGCAAGACCAGCCTGGAGCATGCCAAGCAGCTGGTGGGCTATCAAGGCGATGCCGCCGCGCCGAGCTCGGTGCTGTTGGTGCACAACGGACTGCATCTGGACATCCGCATCGACCGCAACACGCCCATTGGCGCCAGGGACGCGGCTGGCGTGTGCGACTTGGTGGTCGAGGCCGCCCTATCGACCATCTTGGACCTCGAAGACTCGGTGGCCGTGGTCGATGCACAAGACAAGGTGCTGGCCTACCGCAACTGGCTGGGCATCTTGCAGGGCACGCTGACCGAGGAGGTCAGCAAGGGCGGCAAGACCTTCACGCGCGGCCTCAATGGCGATCGCGTCTACAGCGCACCGTCGGGCAAGGGCCAGGTCAAATTGCACGGCCGCTCGCTCATGTTTGTGCGCAACGTCGGCCATCTGATGACCAACCCGGCCATCACCTACACCGACGCCCAGGGTCAAGTGCGCGAAATCCCCGAGGGCATCATGGATGCGGTGATCACCACCACCATCGCGCTGCACGACCTCAAGCGCAGCAAGAAAGACGCGATTCGCAACTCGCGCAAGGGCTCGGTCTACATCGTCAAGCCCAAGATGCACGGCCCGGCCGAAGTGGCTTTTGCCGACGAACTGTTTGGCCGTGTCGAAGACATGCTGGGCCTGGCGCCGAGCACCGTCAAGCTGGGCATCATGGACGAGGAGCGCCGCACCAGCATTAACCTCAAGGCCTGCATTGCCGCAGCCAAGAGCCGCGTGGCCTTCATCAACACCGGTTTCCTAGACCGCACCGGCGACGAGATGCACACGGCCATGCTCGCGGGCCCGATGCTGCGCAAGGGCGACATGAAGGCCAGCGCCTGGATCCAGGCCTACGAGCGCAACAACGTGCTGGTGGGCCTGTCGTGCGGGCTGCGTGGCAAGGCCCAGATCGGCAAGGGCATGTGGGCCATGCCCGACCTGATGAAGGCCATGCTCGAGCAAAAGATCGGCCATCCCAAGGCCGGTGCCAACACCGCCTGGGTGCCCAGCCCCACCGGCGCCACGCTGCACGCGATGCACTACCACCAGGTGCTGGTCAGCGATGTGCAAAAGGAGCTCGAGAAGATCGACGCCGACGCCCAGCGCGAGGAACTGCTCGCCGGTCTGCTGACCATTCCTGTGACGGCCACGCCCAACTGGAGTGCGGCTGACAAACAGCAAGAGCTCGACAACAACGCCCAGGGCATCCTGGGCTATGTGGTGCGCTGGATTGACCAGGGCGTGGGCTGCTCCAAGGTGCCTGACATCCACAACGTGGGCCTGATGGAAGACCGCGCGACGCTGCGCATCTCGAGCCAGCACATGGCCAACTGGCTGCACCACGGTGTGGTGACGCCCAAGCAGGTGCGCGCGACCTTCGAGCGCATGGCCGCGGTGGTCGACCAGCAAAATGCCAGCGATCGGCTCTACCGAAAAATGGCCGGCCGCTTTGACAAGAGCGCGGCCTACAAAGCCGCCTGCGATCTGGTGTTCAAGGGCAAGGAGCAGCCCAGCGGCTACACCGAGCCGCTGCTGCACGCCTGGCGTCTGAAGGTCAAGGCCGCCGAGGCCTGATCGCCTGAGCGCCTGCTGCGGCGCCGGGGCGAGCTCGGCGCGGATCGGCCAGCGCCGACACCTGTTGGACCGCATGTCCGACAGGCGGCAAGGCCTGGTGCGACCAGCATAGGGTGAGGCCTTTGAAGGCCTCG
>CANHDQ010000157.1 GCA_947459405.1 Comamonadaceae bacterium | reverse complement strand
CCCTCCTACCTCGATGATGTCGCGCCCGGCGACAGCATTGCCCTCAACGGCGCCTGCATGACGGCCACCACGCTCGAGGCGGCCGACAACCGCTTTAGCGTCGATGTCTCGGCCGAATCCCTGGACAAGACTTGCGGCCTCGATCACAACGGGCCGGTCAATCTTGAAAAAGCCTTGCGCGCCAATGACCGGCTGGGCGGGCATATCGTGTCGGGCCACGTCGACGGCATCGGCCAGGTCAGCCACTTTGCGCAGGTCGGCGAAAGCTGGGAGCTGCGCATCGCAGCGCCAGCGGGCCTGGCCAAGTACCTGGCCTACAAAGGCTCGATCACCGTCAACGGCGTGAGCCTGACGGTCAACCGGGTGCACGACCTGCCCGATGAACGCTGCGAGATCAGCATCAACCTCATCCCGCACACCGTCTCCAACACCGCCCTGGGCAGCCTTGCCTCGGGCTCCCAAGTCAACCTTGAAATCGACCTGATCGCGCGCTACGTCGAGCGCATGCTGGCCGACCACCGAAAGCCCCCTGTATGAACGCCACCGCCACCGCTACCGCGCCCTGCGTCAGCATCTCGCCCGTCAAGGACATCGTGGCGGAGATGGCCGCCGGCCGCATGGTCATCCTGATCGACGAGGAGGACCGCGAAAACGAAGGCGATCTGGTGCTGGCAGCCGACCATGTCACGCCCGAGGCCATCAACTTCATGGCCCGCTTCGGTCGCGGCCTGATCTGTCTGACGCTCACGCGTGAACGCTGCGAGCGGCTGCAGCTGCCGCCCATGGTCAGCCGCAACGGCACCAAGCATGCCACCGCCTTCACGGTCTCGATCGAGGCGGCTCAGGGGGTGAGCACCGGCATCTCGGCCGCCGACCGCGCCCGCACGGTGCAAGCAGCGGTGGCGCGGCAGGCGCAGCCCAGCGATCTGGTGCAGCCCGGTCATATCTTCCCGCTGCAAGCGGTCGACGGCGGCGTGCTCATGCGCGCCGGGCACACCGAAGCGGGCTGCGATCTGGCAGCCATGGCCGGCTGCTCGCCAGCGGCGGTGATCTGCGAAATCATGAAGGACGACGGCACCATGGCCCGGCTGCCGGACCTGCTGATCTTCGCGGCCGAGCACGGTCTGAAGATCGGCACCATCGCCGACCTGATCGAACACCGCAGCCGCCACGAGTCGCTCATCGAGCGCGTCGGCAGCCGCCCGATGAACACCCACTGGGGCCAGTTCACCGCCCATGCCTGGCGCGACAAACCGGGTGGCCATATGCACCTGGCACTGGTCATGGGCAGCTGGTCGGCCGACGACGCCGTGGCCGCCCGCGTGCACGAACCGCTGTCGCTGTTCGACGCGCTCGAGACCGGGCGCACCATGCATTCGTGGAGTCTGGACGAGAGCCTGAGATTTATCGCACAAGAAGGCCGTGGCGTGGCCGTCTTGCTCAACTGCGGTGAGGGCCCCGAGCAATTGATGGCGCAGTTTGAAGGGCGCGCCACGCCCAGCCATGCGCCCAGCCGCGGGCGCATGGACCTGCGCTCCTACGGCATCGGCACGCAGATCTTGCTGCAAACCGGGGTGCGCAAGATCCGCCTGATGGGCAATCCGCGCCGCATGCCCAGCATGGCCGGCTATGGCCTGGAGATCACCGGCTATCTGAGCAAAGACAGTCTCAAGAACTGAAGGACACCGCATGCAAGGAGCAGACAAGGGTCACGGGCCAGCGCAGCCGCAGGGGGGGCAAGGCCTTCGCATCGGCCTGGTGCAGGCGCGCTTTAACGCCGACATCACCGATGCGCTGGCCGCCGCTTGCACGAGCGAGCTCAAGGCACTGGGGGTCGAGCAGGTCACCCATGTCCAGGTGCCCGGCGCGCTCGAAGTAGCCAGCGCCCTGCAAGCGCTGGCAGCGCAGCAGCGCTTTGATGCGCTGATCGCGCTGGGCTGCATCATCCGCGGCGAAACCTACCACTTCGAGCTGGTGGCCAACGAGAGCGGCGCAGGTGTCACCCGCGTCGCCCTGGACCACCGGATGCCGATTGCCAACGCGATTTTGACCACCGAAAACCTGGCACAGGCACAGGCGCGGCAGGACGAAAAAGGCCGCGATGCCGCGCGTGTGGCCGTCGAGATGGCGCGCCTGTTGCAAAGCCTCCAACCCTCATGAACGCAAGCGACAGCCCCGCCCATGGCCGCAGCGCAGGCGTGCGCAAGGCCTCCGACAAGTCGGCGCGCACACGGGCGCGCGAGTTTGCGCTGCAGGCGCTCTACCAGCACCTGGTCGGCCGCAACGCAGCCGGCGAGATCGACCTGTTCACGCGCGAGCTCATTGGCTTTCACAAGGCCGACGCAGCCCACTTCGATGCCCTGCTCCACGGCTGCGTGGCCGCAGCAGCCTGGCTCGATGAGGCCGTCACACCGCATCTCGATCGCAAGCTCGCCGAAGTCTCGCCCATCGAACATGGCGTGCTGTGGATCGGCGCCTACGAGCTCAGCCACTGCCCGGACGTACCCTGGCGCGTGGTGATCAACGAATGCATCGAACTGGCCAAGGCCTTTGGTGGGACCGACGGCCATAAGTGGGTCAATGCGGTGCTCAATCAGCTGGCCGCGCAGTTGCGTCCGGACGAAGTCGGACGAAAGGCTTGACGTCTATGCGCATCGCCGCTCGCGCCCAGCGCATCGACCCCTTCTATGTGATGGAAGTGGCCAAGGCCGCCCAGCGGCTGGCCCAGCAGTCACCGCCAGACGCGCCGCCGATGATTTACCTCAACATCGGCGAGCCCGACTTCACCGCCGCCCCATTGGTGCAGCAGGCGGCACAACGTGCCATCCGCGACGGGCTGACCCAGTACACGCCGGCACTGGGCCTGAGCGAGCTGCGCGAGCGCATCAGCCAGTGGTACGCCAGCCGATTTGCCGCGCAGGTGCCGGCCTCGCGCATCATCATTACCGCCGGCGCGTCGGCCGCGCTGCAGCTGGCTTGCCTGGCGCTGATTGAGTCGGGCGACGAGATCCTCATGCCCGACCCCAGCTACCCATGCAACCGGCATTTCGTCAGCAGCGCCGAGGGCCGCGCGGTGCTGGTGCCCACGCACGCCCAAGACCGGTTCTCGCTGTCGCTGGCCAGTGTGCAGCAGGCCTGGGGCCCGGCCACACGCGGCGTGCTGCTGGCCTCGCCATCGAACCCGACCGGCACCTCGATCGATCCCGACGAGTTTGCCCGCCTGCACCAGTTTGTGCTCGAGCGCGGCGGCATCTCCATGATCGACGAGATCTACCTGGGCCTGAGCTACGAGGCGCGCTTTGGCCGCAGCGCCCTGGCCTTGCCAGGCGCACTGGGCGAGTCGGTCATCAGCATCAACAGCTTTTCAAAGTACTTCAGCATGACCGGATGGCGCCTGGGCTGGCTGGTCGTGCCACCGGCTCTGGTGCCCGTGATTGAGCGGCTGGCCCAGAACCTGTTCATCTGCCCGAGCGCCGTGGCGCAGCATGCGGCCCTGGCGTGCTTCGAGCCAGAAAGCCTGGCCGAATTTGAGCGCCGGCGCGAGCAGTTCAAGGCCAGGCGCGACTATTTCCTGCCCGAGCTCGAGCGCTTGGGCCTGCACGTGCCGGTCAAGCCCGACGGTGCGTTTTACGCCTACGCCGATGCCAGCGCCGCAATTGAGCGTCTGGGACTGCCGGCCGGGCGCAGCGATGGCACCGGTGGCAGCTGGGACCTGGCCTTTGCCCTGATGGAGCGCGCCCGCGTGGTGGTCACGCCTGGGCGCGACTTCGGCCAGGCGCAGCCGCAACGCCACATCCGCTTTTCGACGGCCAGCAGCATGGCGCAGCTGCAGCAGGCCATCGCCCGCCTGGAGGCTGTGCTTGCCTGAGCGCGTCGCCCCCGCCTTTGAATGGCCGGTGCGGGTGTACTGGGAAGACACCGACGCCGGTGGCATCGTCTTCTACGCCAACTACCTCAAGTTCTTCGAACGCGCCCGCACCGAGTGGTTGCGCTCGCTGGGTATCGAGCAAGGGGCACTGCGCCAGCGCACCGGCGGCATGTTTGTCGTCAGCCAGACGGCCCTGCAGTACCTGCAGCCAGCTCGGCTCGATGACGAGCTGATCGTCACCGCCGCGCTGGTCAAGTACGGCCGCAGCAGCCTGTGGATCGAGCAGCAGGCACGCCGCAAAGTCTGCGCTACCATCTTATGTGAGGCCTCGATCCGAATTGGCTGGGTCGACGCCAACTTCAAGCCGGCGCGCATCCCCTCCTGTGTTTTGCAAAGACTGGGCACAAGTTCATGACCAACGATCTTTCCATCATCACCCTCATGACCCACGCCACCTGGGTGGTCAAGGCCGTGGTGCTGATCCTCATCCTGATGGCGCTGACCAGCTGGGCGATCATTTTGCGCAACCTGTGGCGGCTCAGGCATCAGGCCAGCACCAACGCCGACTTCGACCATGAAGTTCGCTCCAACCTCACGCTGGCCGAGCTCTACTCCAATGCGTTGCGACACGGCAAGGACAACAAAGGCAGCAAGGAACGAATTTTTGAGCGCGGGATGCGCGAGTTCCAGGAGCTCAAGGGCAGGGGCGTGACCAGCGTGTCTGCACTGCTCGAGGGTTCGCGCTGCGCGATGCGCCTGCAGATGCAACTGGAGCTCGAAAAAATGGAATCGCGGCTCTGGCTGCTGGGCACCGTGGGATCGGTTTCGCCCTATGTGGGCCTGCTGGGCACCGTCTGGGGCATCATGCACGCCTTCACCGGCCTGGGCAAAATCGAACAGGTCACATTGGCCAACGTGGCGCCCGGGATTGCCGAAGCCTTGGTGGCCACCGCAATTGCCCTGCTGACGGCGATTCCGGCCGTCATCGCCTACAACCGCTTTGTCAATCAGATCGACCAGGTAGCCAACCACCTGGACCTTGCCATCGAAGAGTACGTCAACAAGCTGCAGTATGGCTTGAGTGCGCAGGCCAATTCGGGGGCTGGCAAATGGCTGGCCTGAAATCACGCGGGCGCGGGCGGCGCACCATGAACGAGATCAACATGGTGCCCTTCATCGACGTCATGCTGGTGCTGCTGATCATCTTCATGGTGACCGCGCCGCTCATCACACCGAGCATGATCAACCTGCCCAGCGTGAGCAAGGCCGCGCCCCAACCGGCGCAGCCCATCGAGCTTCTCATCAGCCGCAACAAAATCGAAATCAAGCCCGCCACCGGAGCACCTGTGACCAGCACCCTGGCCGAGATCGGGCCCGCCGTCAAGGCCCTGCAGCCGGCCGTCGAGGCTGGGCAGCAGCCCACGCCGGTGTTGATCACGGCCGACAAGACCATCCTCTACGAAACCGTCGTCAAGGTCATGGACGAGCTCAACAAGGCCGGTGTCGGCCGCATCGCGCTGGCGGTGCAAACCGTCCAATAAGCTGCGCGAGGCAAACGACGCGAGCCGCCCAGCAAACCTGCCCATGGACTACCAAGCGCTGAGCCAGTACTTTGAGCCGCCTGCAGCCCCCGGCGAGCGCTGGGCTGTGCCGGGGGCCTTACTGCTGGCCGCGGCGCTCGGTCTGCTGCTGGTGTGGGCGGCCCGGGCCCCGAGCATGCCCGTGCAGGTCGGGCTAAGCGCCGAGATCTGGTCACCGACAGTCCAGCAAGCCGCTCCCGCGGCAGCGCCCCCACCGCCCCCACCGCCTGCGCCGGAGCCCCCAGCGCCGGCGCCCGCTGCCAAGGCACCGCCGCCCCCACCTGCGCAGGCCAAGCCAACCGGCCCTGTGCGCGAAGGCGATATCGGGACGCAAAAACGCCCCAAGGAGAAGGAGCCGAAAAAGGACGTTTCAGAGCGCGACAAAGCCGCCAAGGAAAAGGCTGACGATCTGGAGAGAAAGAAACTGGTCGACAAGATCTTCGAGGAAAACCTGCGTCGCAGTCGCGAAGCGACGCCACCGGCTGCAACCAAAGCCGCTGCACCGGCTCCAGCGCCGGCTCCTGCACCGGCTCCTGCACCGGCTCCAGCGCCAGCCGCTGCTGCACCTGCGCCGGCCAAAGCCCCGCCGGCTCCACCTCCTCCACCGGCCCCACCTCCCCCGCCTGCTGCGCCTGCTGCACCGAGCAAAGCCGCACCGATCACGCGACCCCTAGCCGCGGGCACGGGCGGCGGCAGCGACAAAGACACGGCCGCGCAAAGCAGTGGGCCGTCTTCGAGCTATACCGGCAAGATCATCCAGTTGATTCGGGAGAACACCTTTTTCAACGAATCGAGCTTGAGCCAGTACACGGTCGAAGTCATGGTACGCGCCGCCCGCAACGGCCAGATCAACAGCGTCGTAATCGTCAAAGGCAGCGGTCAGCCCGCCTTCGACGAGGCCGTTATCCGCGGCATCAAGAAAATGGGCACTCTGCCCAGAGATGTGGATGGCCGCATACCCGAGTTGCTGTTGCGCGATGGCCTGCTGATCACCATCCCCTTCAATCGCTAAGCCTGACGCAGACCGGCTAACAGCCCCAAGCGGTCAACAGCCGTTCTAGGCCCAAACAAAGCCCTGGGGCCGCTTTCAGGCCTTACTCGTAGACGATCTGGGCCCGGCCTTTGTCGGCTTGGGCCGTGG
>CANHDQ010000156.1 GCA_947459405.1 Comamonadaceae bacterium | reverse complement strand
TGGCCGATCAAGGGCTTAGGGTCGATCTGGACCTGCGCAACGAGAAAATCACGTATAAAATACGCGAGCACTCGTTGCGCAAGCTTCCTTACATCCTCGTCGTCGGTGACAAGGAAAAGGCTTCTGGTTGTGTGGCGGTGCGTGCCCGAGGCAACAAGGACCTGGGTGTGATGTCCCTGCAAGCGTTTTCTGCGCAGATTGCCGCTGACATTGCCAACAAATCCTGAAACGCTCGTCTGCGGCCCATGTGGGGCCGGGCGGGCATTTGCCTTTGGGTGCAAGCCGCTACAGCTGTTGTAGCCCTGTTTGAAGGACACACGCCATCGCTACTGAATTTCGTGACCGTCGCCAACGCGAGGAACGCAAGCACCGCCTGAACCGGGAAATCATGGCCCCGGAGGTTCGCCTGATGGGCCCGGAAAACGAGCCCATCGGCATCGTCCCCCTGATGGAGGCCTTGCGCCTGGCAGGAGACGCCGATGTGGACCTGGTGGAGATCTCGCCAACGGCAGTGCCTCCGGTGTGTCGCCTGATTGATTACGGCAAGTTCAAATACGCCGAGCAAAAGCGCGCTGCCGAGGCCAAGTCCAAGCAAAAGGTGATCGAGGTCAAGGAAATTAAATTCCGCCCCGGCACTGACGACGGTGACTACAACATCAAGCTGCGCAACATCAGGCGCTTTCTTGACGACGGTGACAAGTGCAAGATCACGCTGCGTTTTCGTGGCCGTGAGATCACCCATCAGGAACTCGGCCTGGCTTTGCTGGCGCGTATTCGTGACGAGTTGGCTGACAGCATCATCGTCGAGCAGTTTCCCAAGCTCGAGGGCCGGCAGATGATCATGATGATCGCGCCAGGCAAGCGCAAAGCCGGTGGGGCTAAGACGGCAGCGGCTGCAGAGACGGCTGTGGTGGACAAGGCCTGAGGGCTGCGTCCTGGGATTTTGAATCAACCCGGTCGGTCGGTCGCCGGCAGGGTCGATAGGGCAGAGGTGAAAGCCGCTGCCCGCTTCGCAAGAGTGATCTTGCGGCAAACAGGCGCAGCCTCACGGCAGCGACCTTAATAAGTGGCTCGGGGCCTACAAGTTTTGCGAAAAGGTTCGCAGCGCCTCGCGAGCACAAATGAGAAGGAGCATGCATATGCCCAAAATGAAGACCAAGAGCAGCGCGAAAAAGCGGTTTCGCGTTCGTCCCGGTGGCACCGTCAAGCGCGGTCAAGCCTTCAAGCGTCACATCCTGACCAAGAAGACCACTAAGAACAAACGCCACCTGCGCGGTGCGGTTGCTGTCCATGAGACCAATATGGGTCACATGGCGCAGATGCTGCCCGGTACGGGTATCTGATTCAGACGAACAAGGAGTAAACCATGCCTCGCGTCAAACGTGGTGTCACAGCCCGCGCTCGTCACAAAAAAGTTCTCGCCCTGGCCAAGGGCTTCCGTGGTCGCCGCGGCAATGTCTTTCGCGTCGCCAAACAGGCGGTGATGAAGGCCGGCCAGTATGCCTACCGGGATCGTCGCAACAAGAAACGTGTGTTCCGCCAGCTTTGGATCGCGCGTATCAACGCCGCCAGCCGCTCCTTTGGCCTGACCTACAGTCAGTTTGCCAATGGGTTGAAGAAAGCGGGCATCGAGATCGACCGCAAGGTGCTCTCGGATTTGGCCATCCATGACAGTGCCGCTTTTGGCGCCATTGTGGACAAGGTCAAGAGCTCGCTGGCGGCCTGACGTCTTGCAGGGACGCCCCCGCCCGTGAAGCGGGGAGGGCGTTGCATGCGAAAGCGGGTCGGAGCTTGCAAAAGCTCTGGCCCTTTTTCATGGGTCTGTGTGCAGCGGGCCTCCTTCCTTTGTTTTCGTGCCAATCAACATGAGCCATGAATCGGTCCTCGAAGAATGGGTAAGTCAGGCCCGCAGCAGCTTTGAGGCAACGCTCAGTCCTGCCGAGCTGGAAAACGCCAAGGCGCTCTACCTGGGCAAGTCCGGTCGCCTGACCGAGCTCATGAAAGGCCTGGCGGCCTTGAGCGTGGAAGAAAAGAAGTCGCGCGGTGCGGCCATCAACCAGGCCAAGCAGGCGATTGAGCAGGCGCTTGCTGATCGGCGTCAGGCGCTGGCGCAGGCAGAACTCGATGCCCAACTCAGGGCCGAGGCGCTCGATGTGAGTTTGCCGGGTCGCCAGCGCGCAGCTGGGGGCGGCTTGCACCCGGTGTCGTTGACCCTCGAGCGCATCGAGGCGATTTTTGGCTCCATGGGTTTTGATGTGGCGCAGGGGCCTGAGATTGAAACCGACTGGTTCAACTTCACTGCGCTCAACACCCCCGAAGACCATCCGGCCCGCTCCATGCACGACACCTTCTACGTCGAAGGCGGCAGCGAGCAGGCGCCCAACTTGTTGCGCACCCACACGAGCCCGATGCAGATCCGCTATGCGGTGCAGCACGTCAAGAAGCACCGTGCGCTGCTCGAGCGCGGCGCGCTCATGCCCGAGATTCGCGTGATCGCGCCGGGGCGCACTTACCGGGTCGACAGCGACGCCACCCACTCGCCCATGTTCCATCAGTGCGAGGGCCTGTGGATCGGCGAGAACGTGAGCTTCAAAGATCTGAAGGTGGTCTTTACGGACTTTTGCCGCACCTTCTTCGAAAGTCATGACCTGGTGCTGCGTTTCCGGCCGAGTTTTTTCCCCTTCACCGAGCCCAGCGCCGAGATCGACATCCAGTTTCCCAGCGGGCCTCTGGCTGGCCGCTGGCTCGAGGTGGCCGGCTCAGGCCAGGTCCATCCGAATGTGGTGCGCAACATGGGGCTTGATCCGGAACGCTACATCGGCTTTGCCTTTGGCATGGGGCCAGACCGCCTGACCATGCTGCGCTACGGCGTCAATGACCTGCGCATGTTTTTCGACGGTGACCTTCGCTTTCTGTCGCAGTTCAGATAAGCCGCCCATCCCACAGCCTACGCTCAAGACAAGACGCCATGCAATTTCCCGAGTCCTGGTTGCGTCATTTTTGCAATCCACCGATTTCCACCGAAGAGTTGGCCCACACGCTGACCATGGGCGGGCTCGAGGTGGAGGAACTCAGGCCGGTTGCGCCCCCGTTCTCTCATGTGGTGGTCGGTGAGATCCGTGAAGTCTCGCCCCATCCCAATGCCGACAAGTTGCGGGTGTGCCAGGTCGATGTGGGGCAGGGGGCCTTGCTGGCCATCGTCTGCGGCGCGCCCAATGCGCGGGCCGGCATTCGCGTGCCCTGTGCCTTGGTGGGCGCCCAGTTGCCCCCGGGCGAGGACGGCAAGCCCTTTGCCATCAAGG
Source organism: Comamonadaceae bacterium (assembly GCA_947459405.1). Taxonomy (GTDB): domain Bacteria; phylum Pseudomonadota; class Gammaproteobacteria; order Burkholderiales; family Burkholderiaceae_C; genus Polaromonas. Next base: position 3,351 of record CANHDQ010000156.1, on the reverse strand, counting down.
TCGGCAAGCTGCGTGGCGTGGAAAGCCATGGCATGCTTTGCTCGGCGCGCGAGCTCAAGCTCTCGCAGGACCACGGCGGTCTGCTCGAGTTGACCGCAGATGCGCCCGTTGGTCAGAACATCCGCGACCACCTGCGGCTCGATGACACCCTGATCACCCTCAAGCTCACGCCCAACCTGGCGCATTGCCTGAGTGTTTACGGCGTGGCCCGGGAGCTGTCGGCTCTGACGGGTGCGCCGCTGCGGTCGCCACAGTTCAAGGCGGCTCGGGTCGATGACGACAGTCGCCTGCCGGTGCGTGTTGAGGCGCCCGACCTGTGCGGCCGCTTTTCAGGTCGTGTCATCCGCGGCGTCAACACGCGCGCGCAGACACCGGCCTGGATGGTCGAGCGCCTGGAGCGCTGCGGCCAGCGTCCGATCAGCCCGCTGGTCGACATTTCCAACTACGTGATGTTCGAGCTTGGCCGACCCTCGCACATTTTTGACCTCGACAAGATCCACGGTGGCCTGCAAGTGCGTTGGGGCCGGGCAGGCGAGACGCTCAAGCTGCTCAATGGCCAGACCGTCACGCTCGACGAGAAGGTGGGCGTGATTGCGGACGACCATCAGGTCGAGTCGCTGGCGGGCATCATGGGCGGCGACGCCACGGCGGTGGGCGACGAGACGCGCAACATCTATGTCGAGGCGGCCTTCTGGTGGCCCCGTGCGATTGCAGGACGGTCGCGGCGCTTTAACTTTTCCACCGATGCGGGTCACCGCTTCGAGCGCGGGGTCGATCCGGCCACCACCACTGAGCACATCGAGCGCATCACCGAGTTGGTGCTGGACATTTGCGGTGGCCAGCAGACCCGCTGTGGCCCGATTGACGACACGCAGGTCAACATGCCACCGCCTAAGGCCGTGACTTTGCGCGTGGAGCGTGCGAGCAAAGTCATCGGCATGCCCTTGAGCCAGGAGCAGTGCGCCCAGGCTTTGCGCCGTCTGGGTCTGCCCCTCAGCGAAGGCCAGGGGGTACTGACGGTCACTGCGCCGAGCTACCGCTTTGACCTGCAGATCGAGGAAGACCTAATCGAAGAAGTGGTGCGCCTGATCGGCTACGACGCCTTGCCCGAGTCGCCGCCCCAAGCGCCCATCAGTGCCCGGCTGCGTCCCGAGTCTGAGCGCGGCGCCTATGCGGTCCGCCGCAGCCTGGCCGCCCTGGGGTACCAGGAGACCATCAACTTTAGCTTCGTGCAAGAGCGCTGGGAGCACGAACTGGCGGGCAATGAGCAGCCGGTGCGCCTGCTCAATCCGATCGCCAGCCAGATGAGCGTGATGCGCTCCTCCCTGATCGGCTCCTTGCTGCAGGTGCTCAAGTTCAACCAGGACCGCAAGACCAGCCGGGTCAGGGTGTTCGAGATCGGTCGGGTGTTTCTGCGCGACCCCAGTGTGGCTGGCAGTGACACCACGGTGGCGGGCTTTGCGCAGCCTATGCGCCTGGCCGGTTTGGCTTGCGGCCCGCTCGATCCTTTGGGTTGGTCGCAGGCCAGCCGGTCGGTGGATTTTTTCGATGTCAAGGGCGACCTGCAGGCCTTGCTGGCGCCGCTTGAGCCAGTGTTCGAGCCGGTGGCCCATCCTGCCCTGCATCCCGGACGCAGCGCCAGCATCGCCATTGCCGGTCGCCGCGTGGGCGTGCTCGGTCAGTTGCACCCGCGCTGGCGGCAGTCGTACGAGTTGTCGCAGGCGCCGGTCTTGTTTGAACTCGACCTCGAGGCGGTGCTCACGCGCACTGTGCCGGCCTTTGCCGGGCTCAGTCGCCAGCAGCCGGTCGAGCGCGATATTGCGGTGATCGTGGCCGAAGCCATCACCCATGCCGACCTTATGGCCCACATCCACGCGGCGCCCACCGCGGGGCTGTTGCGGTCGGCCACCTTGTTCGATGTTTACCGGCCTGAGGCAGCCGCTGGCGGTTTGGCCCTGGGCGAGAAAAGTCTGGCGGTGCGTCTGGTGCTCGGCGATGAGCACAGCACCTTGACCGACGAGCAAATCGATGGGGCCGTGCGCGCCGTCATCGAGCGCCTGCAGTCGGCTCTCGGTGCCCGTTTGCGGGCCTGATCGGCCCCGGCTTTTCCCCTTTCAACTGGAGCGCCCCATGCAACTGAGTGTCGAGAGCCTGGAGACCCCCGCGCTGACCAAGGCCCATCTGGCCGACCTGCTGTTCGAGCAGATCGGTCTGAACAAGCGCGAATCGAAGGACATGGTCGAAGCGTTTTTTGAGCTCATTTCCGACGCCTTGGTGGACGGAAAGGACACCAAGATTTCGAGCTTTGGCAATTTTCAAATTCGCACCAAGGCGCCGCGACCCGGCCGCAACCCGCGTACCGGGCAAGCCGTGCCGATCGAGGCCCGGCGCGTCGTGACCTTTCACGCCAGCCACAAGCTCAAAGAGCAGATCCAGGGCGCCGGCTGAGTACCCGCTGACGCGGGCATCAAGCCCGTCGTCGCCCGCCCGCATTAAAAATATTTGCGCCCAGGCAATTGCGCCGCATCTGAAGTTGCAGTAGATTCCTACTCCCTTCGAGGCCGCTTCGATGCAACTGGACAAAGTCCTTCCCCCCATTCCCGCCAAACGCTACTTCACGATCGGTGAGGTTGGCGAGCTCTGTGACGTCAAGCCGCATGTGCTGCGATATTGGGAGCAGGAGTTCAGCCAGCTCAAGCCCATGAAGCGCAGGGGCAACCGGCGCTACTACCAGCACCACGAGGTGCTGATGATTCGGTGTATCCGCGACTTGTTGTACGAGCAGGGCTTTACCATCAGCGGCGCTCGCAACAAATTGCAGGAGCTGGTTCAGGCCGAGCGCGATCGTCGGCGTCTTGGCCAGTCCCTGATCGAGGGCGCGGAGCTGCCTTTGCACCACAGTGCCGTGGCGCCCTTGACCGACGACAGCTTTGATGCGGTGGAGGCAAGCTTTGCCGCCATGTCCTTCGAGGGGGTCGAGCTCATGCGGCGCGAGCTGTTCGAAATCCGCAACCTGCTCAGCTCAGAGCCGCAACTGGCCTTCTGAGTTCGGCGCGCCCGCTCCGATGGGCAGGCGCGCCCCATGCCATTCGAACTTCCGGGCACCAGATGCTCGCTTGCCTCGAGTCCATAGCGGGCAAGGCTATAATTGCCGTCTTCGGTGTGTGGCGCAGCCTGGTAGCGCACTTGCATGGGGTGCAAGGGGTCGAAGGTTCGAATCCTTTCACACCGACCATTTCTCAAAGCCCGTTTGGCTCAATGGCCGGCGGGCTTTTTTAATCATCGCAGCTTCGCTGGGCGGACCCCTGAAGGGGTTCGTCTGGACTTGCGACATAATTGTTAAGTTGAATT
>CANHDQ010000155.1 GCA_947459405.1 Comamonadaceae bacterium | reverse complement strand
GCCTCGACGGTCGAGCGCGCCGGTCGGTGGGACCCAAAGCACTCCATGTAGACGCGGTTGAAGCTGCCGAAATCGCGCGCGTCATCGAGCCACACGCTGACCTTGCACACATCGCTCAAGGTGCAGCCGGCCAGAGCCAAGGCCTGCTCGATGCGTGCGAACACCTGGCGCGTTTGGGCCTCGATGCCGCCACTGACCACTTCGCCCTGGTCGTTGGTCGGCACCTGGCCGGAGACAAACACAAAATCGCCGGCGCGGGTGGCTGGCGAGAGTGGACGGGCCAGGCGATCAGAGGCCACTGGCGAGGCACCCAACATTTCAACGGGCATGAAGATCTCCTCAAGTTTGTGGACGGTCAAGGACGGTCTGCACAAGTGCGTTTTGTCATTGCGAGCGAAGCGCGGCAATCCAAAAACGTTGATGAAGCAGCCGCTTATGGATCGCCACGTCGCAAGCTCCACGCGGCTAAAGGCCGCTCCTCGCGACGACAAGGTTTTACAGACCTGGTTTAAGCGACCATTATTGAACATTTAATTACAGGAAAACCCTGCTTCCCTCCGAATCACGCTTCCAATACATTGGAAAAAGTAAATTACTTACATTTTTCGCCCCTCGGTTTTTGCCCTCCCTTCTCTGACCTCCCATTTCTGCCCTCGCTTGTACTGACCCCCAACCAGGAGACTTTCATGTTGCACCTGCCCCGCCGACACCTCGTCACGCTGCTGCTCGCCGCCTTGCCGTTTGCCACATTCGCTTCGCCCCCGAAGGGCGGAGCGGCCAACCTGGCGATGATCGGCGAGCCACAGAGTCTGGACCCCATGGCCTCTACCGCGGACCTGGTGGGCACCATCATGCAGCACGTCTACGAGACCTTGTACACCTTCGACAGCAAGTGGAATGCCATCCCCATGCTCGCCGATGGCATGCCCCGGGTCTCGGCCGACGGCCTGGTCTACAGCATCAACATCCGCAAGGGCGTCAAGCTGCACAGCGGCCGCGAACTCGATGCGCAAGATGTGGTGGCCTCACTCAAGCGCTGGATGGACATGGCGCCGCGCGGCAAATCCATCGGCCGCGACACGGTCAGCCTGGAGGCCAAAGGCAGCCACAGCATCGAGTGGAGGTTCAAGGCACCTAGCGCCTCCTTGCTCGCGCAGCTGGCGCTGCCTTCGGGCATGGCCGTCATCATGGCCAAGGAAAGCATCGCCACGCCCCTGGCGTCCTTTGTCGGCACTGGCCCTTACCGTTTCAAGGAGCGCCGCCCCGACCAGTTCGTGATCCTGTCGCGCTTTGACGCCTACAGTGCGCGCACCGAGCCTTCCAATGGCTATGGCGGCAAGCGCGAGGCCTTGCTTGACGAGCTGCGCTTTACCCCGGTGCCCAACGCCAATACGCGCGTCGAAGGCGCGCTGTCTGGGCAGTTCCACTTTGCCGACCAGTTGCCGGCCGAGGCCTTGTCGCGCGTCGAAAAAGGCGGCGCGGGCGTGGTGCCCATCCTCACGCCTTCTTATGGTTTCCCATATTTGGTGCTCAACACCAAAGAGGGCGTGATGGCCAACCAGGGCGTGCGCCAGGCGATTCAAATTGCCATCGGCCAAGGCGAGATGCTGACCGCTGCCTATGGCGACAAGCGGTTTTTCACCGTCGAGGGCAATCACTTCCCGCAAGGCACGCCGTTTTACTCCACCGCCGGCACCGACCAGTACAACAAGCAAGACGCCAAGCGCGCCAAGGAAATGGCTGAAAAAGCCGGCTACAAGGGCGAGCCCATCCGTCTGCTGACCAGCCGCAACTTTGAGTTCCATCACACCATGATGCAGGTCATGGCCGAGCAGCTGCGCGCCGCCGGATTCAAGCCCGAGATGCAAGTGGTGGACTGGGCCACGCTGGTGCAGCGCCGCGGGGACTCCAAGGTGTGGGACATCTACATGACGCACTCGGGCCAGTTCCCCGAGCCCATGCTCTCGCCCCCGCAATTGGGTGACGGCGCGCCCGGCTGGTGGGACACGCCCGCCAAAGCCAAGGTACTGGGCGAGTTCAACCGCCAGAGCGATCCGGCCAAACGCGCACAGCTCTGGGGCGCCGTGCAGCAAACTGTCTACACCGAAGTGCCCTACATCAATGTCGGCAAGTTCAGCAGCCTGTCGGCCCGCTCGTCCAGGCTTCAGGGCTACACGCCATCGACCTGGCCGTTTTTCTGGAACACCGGTCTGGCCAAGTAAACCCGCAGGCTGATTGATGTCCCGCATGTCCTGGGGCACCCTGGGACGCACGCTGCTGGGCCGCTTGGGCGGCATGCTGGCCGTGTTGTCCCTGGTCTCTGTGCTCGTGTTCCTGCTCACGCGCCTGGCCGCCGGTGACCCGATGGCCATGCTGCTCGGTGACCAGGCGTCCTTGCAGGACATTGCCCAGGCCCGCCAGCGCTATGGGCTCGATGAGCCTTTGTGGACCCAGTTCTTGCTTTGGCTCGGACAGGTGCTGCAGGGCAATTTAGGGCAATCGATCTTTTTGCAAATGCCGGTCTCGCAGGTGCTGCTGGAGCGGGCAGAGCCGACGGCCTGGCTGGCGATTTTTTCGGTCGGCCTGGCCATGCTGATCGGCGTGCCCTGCGGCATCGTCTCGGCCGTCTGGCGTGGCCGCTGGATCGACCAGTGCGTCAGCACCCTGGCCATGCTTGGGGCGAGCATGCCCAGTTTCTGGATGGGGCTGCTGGCCATTCAGCTGCTGGCAGTGGGCGCGGGCTGGTTTCCCGTCTCCGGCTACGGCGACCCGGGCGCCGATTGGCTCACCCGCATCCACCACCTCATGCTGCCGGCGCTGGTGCTGGGCACGCTCAATTCGGCGCTCATCATCCGGTTCACGCGCGCCTCCATGCTCGACATCTTGAGCGAGGACTACATCCGCACCGCCCGCTCCAAGGGCCTGCCGGAGGTCATCGTGGTGTTCAAGCACGCGCTGCGCAACGCGCTGGTGCCGATCTTGACGGTGTTGGGCCTGACGCTGGCCTTGATGATCGGTGGGGCCGTGGTCACCGAGACGGTGTTTAACCTGCCGGGGCTGGGCAACCTGGTGGTGCGCGCGGTGTTGCGCCGCGACTATCCGGTGATTCAGGGGGCGCTGTTGGTGATTGCGGCGGTCTACGTCATCATCAACTTTGCCATCGATGTGCTCTATGTTTGGGTCGATCCCAGGGTGCGCCATGGCTGACTGGGCAGGCGCGCTGCGCACGCTGGCGGCACGGCGGGTGGTGCTGCTGGCGCTGGTGGTGCTGGCCGTGATGCTGCTTCTGACGGCCTTGGGCCAGTGGGTCTTTGCCCACGACCCCATGGCCATGAAAGTCAGCCAGCGCCTGCGCGCGCCCAGCTGGAGCCATTGGAGCGGCACCGATGAGCTCGGCCGCGACATCACCAGCCGCATTTTTTACGGCGCGCGCTATTCCTTGGGCATTGGTGCGGCCACGGCGCTGCTGGCGGTGGTTTTTGGCACGCTGCTGGGCTTGTTGGCTGGGTTCTTCAGACGGCTCGATGCCGTGCTGATGCGCCTTGTGGATGCCATGATGGCGTTTCCCGATATCTTGCTGGGCATCGCCCTGGTGTCGATTCTGGGCGCCAGCCCTGTCAATGTGGTGCTGGCCCTGACCATTGTGTACACGCCCCGTGTGGCCCGTGTGGTGCGGGCCTCGACCTTGGTGATTCGTGAGTTGCCCTACGTCGAGGCTGCGCGGGCGGTGGGCGTGAGCACGCCGCGTCTGCTGGCTGTGCATATCTTGCCCAATCTGATGTCGCCAATATTGGTGCAATTGAGTTTCATCTTCGCCTATGCGCTGCTGGCCGAGGCCGGGCTTTCCTTTTTGGGCGTGGGCGTGGGCGCTGAGATTCCCACTTGGGGCACCATGGTGGCCGCCAGCGCGCAGTATGCCGATCGCGCCGTCTGGACGCTGTTTTTCCCGGGCATGGCCATCGTGCTGACGGCCCTGTCCTTGCAAGTGCTTGGCGATGGCGTCCGCGATCTGCTCGATCCGCGGCTCAAGGGGGCGACATGAACCAGAGCCAGCCGCGTTTGCAGGTGCGCGATTTGCACACCCGGCTGCTGCAAGCCTCGGGCGCCTTGCCCCTGGTGCGCGGCGTCAGCTTTGACCTGTACGACGGTCAAACGCTGGCCTTGGTGGGTGAGTCGGGAAGCGGCAAGTCGCTGACGGCCTTGACCTTGATGCGTCTGCTGGCGCGTAACGCGCGCTGGCAGTGCACCGGCCAGGCCTTGCTGCGCGACGAGGCCGGGCAGACGCACGACCTCTTGAGCATCAGCTCTCAAGACATGCGTCAATTGCGCGGCAACCGCGTGGCCATGATCTTCCAGGAACCCATGACCTGTCTGAACCCGGTGCTGCCCGTGGGCGAGCAGATCGCCGAATCGGTACGCCTGCATCGGGGGCTTGATCGGCTTGCGGCGCGCGCTCAGGCCTTGCGCGCGCTCGAGCAGGTGGAGATCCCGGCGGCCAGCCAACGTCTGGACGAGTACCCGCATCAGCTGTCAGGCGGTATGCGCCAGCGCGTGATGATTGCGATGGCCATGGTGTGCGAGCCGCAAGTGCTGATCGCAGACGAGCCCACCACCGCGCTGGATGTGACGATACAGGCGCAAATTTTGCAGCTGATGTCGCGTCTGCAGCAGCAGACCGGCATGAGCATGCTGTTCATCACCCACAACCTGGGCGTGGTGGCCCATCATGCCGAGCGCGTGGCCGTGATGTATGCCGGACAGGTGGTCGAGCAAGCCGGCGTGGCCGAGTTGTTTGCGCAGCCTGCGCACCCCTATACGCAAGGCCTGCTGGCCTGCCTGCCAGGCCGGGCCCGGCAGTTGGCCAAGCAGACCGGCCGGGCCGTGCCCTTGCAGGACATCAGCGGGCAGGCGCCAGCCATGCATGCACTGGGCCCGGGCTGCAGCTTTGCGCCACGCTGCCGCGCCAGCCTGCCGGTTTGCACCGCCGAGTCACCGCCTTGGCGGGCAGAGGGCAGCCACCGGCGCCTGTGCCACCTGGGAGAGCAGCCATGACACCGATGGTGAGCGTCAAGGACCTGGCGGTGGAGTTTGGCCGGGGCGCCCAGCGCGTGCGGGCCGTGCGTGGCGTGAGCTTCGACATTGCGCCCGGCGAGGCGCTCGGCCTGGTGGGCGAGTCGGGCTCGGGCAAGAGCACGCTGGGGCGGGCGCTGATTCAGTTGATTTCGGCCAGTGGCGGATCGGTGCAATTTGAAGGCCAGGAGCTCATGGGGCTCGATCCGTCGAGCATGCGCCGCCTGCGCAGGCATATGCAGATGGTGTTTCAAGACCCGAGTCTGAACCCGCGCCAGCGCGTCGGTGACATGCTCAGCGAGGTGCTCTCCACCCATAGGCTGCACATGGGGGCATCGCGCGCGGCGCGGATCGACGAGTTGCTGCTCATGGTGGGCCTCAAGCCCGAGCACGCCCGTCGATACGCGCATGAATTTTCAGGCGGGCAAAAGCAGCGCTTGGGCATTGCGCGCGCGCTGGCAGCTGAGCCCAGGTTTATCGTGGCCGACGAGCCGCTGTCGGCGTTGGATATGTCCATCCAGGCGCAGATCGTCAACTTGCTGATTGATTTGAGGCAGCGGCTGGGTTTGACGCTGCTGTTTATTTCGCACGACCTCGATGTGGTGCAGTACCTGTGTGAGCGCGTGGTCGTGCTCTACCTGGGCCGTGTGATGGAGATTGCCCCGACCGAGGCCTTGTTTGACGCGCCGGCCCACCCCTACACCCAGGCCCTTCTGGCGGCAGCGCCCATCCCCGATCCGGCCCAGCCCGCCCCCCAGGTCCAGTTGCAGGGCGACCCGCCAAGCCCGCTCAATCCGCCGTCGGGCTGCGTCTTTCGCAGCCGCTGCCCGCACGCCATCGCCGCTTGCGCCGAGCAAGTTCCCCCGCTCGTGCCCATGGCGCAAACGGGTCGCTTGGTGGCTTGTCTGCGTCACCACGAATGGAGCTAGCGATGCAACTCAACGGGGCCATCAAAGGTTATCCGCAGCACCTGGGCGCGATTGCGCTAGAGCAGGCTGGGCGCCAGGGCTGGAGCGTGCTCGATGGGGACTTGCCCTTGCCCCTGGCGGTGCTCAAGGCGGACGCACTCGAGCACAACCTGGCCTGGATGCGCGAGTTTTGCCAAAGCCGCGGCCTTGATATTGCGCCGCATGGCAAAACCACCATGTCGCCAGAACTCTACGCCCGCCAACTGGCTGCCGGGGCCTGGGGCATCAGCTTTGCCACCGTGTTTCAGGCCGGCGTCGGAGCGCGTCATGGGGTGCCGCGCATCATCATTGCCAATCAGGTCATGCAGGCGGTCGATCTTGACAGCCTGGCCATGCTGCTGCGCGACCACAAGGGTCTGCAGGTGTATTTTTTGGTCGATTCGTTGGCGCAACTGGGCCTGATCGAGGCTTGGCAGCAAGCGCGTTCATCGACCACTGTGTTCACGGTTTTGCTCGAGCTGGGGATCGAGGGCAAGCGCACCGGTTGCAGGCAGCACGATACCGCCCTGGAGCTGGCGCGCGCCATCCGCCGCAGCCCGGCCGTGCGGCTTGTGGGCATCGAGTGCTACGAGGGCGCGCTGGCCACGTGCAACCACGACAGCGATCGCCGCAATGTGGACGCCTTGATGCAGCGGGTGC
>CANHDQ010000154.1 GCA_947459405.1 Comamonadaceae bacterium | reverse complement strand
CGGCGAGCCCTCTAAGGGGCCGTAAAGCGCGCTCCCCAAACCCAGGCGGCACGCCAGCCGCCTACACAGGCTGCCTGAACAGGCTGCCTGAACAGGCTGCCTTAAGCTGCGCCGTAGCCGCCACCGCCAGGCGTCTGGATTTCAAATACATCGCCGGTGTTCATCTGCACCTGGGCGATATGGCCGAGTTCTTCGATCCGCCCGTCGCTGCGCAACACCCGGTTGCGTCCGGGCTCACCGGGTTGCCCGCCTGCCGCGCCAAAGGCCGGATGCACACGGCCGTTGGAGAGGATGGCCGCCGTCATCGGCTCGAGGAAACGGATGCGCCGCACGCCCCCATCGCCACCGCGCCAGCGACCAGCGCCGCCCGAGCCCTTGGCAAGCGTGTAGCTGTCAAGTCGAACCGGAAAGCGAAACTCCAGCACCTCCGGGTCGGTCAGGCGCGAGTTGGTCATGTGCGTTTGCACCACGGCCGTGCCCTCAAAGCCGTCGATGGGCTGGCCCTGCGCATCGAACACCCCGCCGGCGCCACTGCCGCCGGCTATCGTCTCGTAGTACTGGTAGCGCTCGTTGCCAAAGGTGAAGTTGTTCATGGTGGGCTGGCTGCCCGCCACGACCCCCAGCGCCCCAAGCAGCGCATTGGTGATGCAGCTCGAGGTCTCCACATTGCCGGCGACCACCGAAGCCGGTGGATTGGGATTGAGCATCGAGCCGGCTGGAATGATGACCTTGAGCGGCTTGAGGCAGCCCGCGTTGAGCGGAATGTCGTCGTCGACCAGCATGCGAAACACATACAGCACTGCGGCCATGCACACTGCACGCGGCGCGTTGAAATTGTTGTCCAGCTGCGCGCTGGTGCCCGTGAAGTCGATCTCGGCACTGCGCCGCGCCGCATCAACGCGCACGGCCACCTGGATCTGCGCGCCGTTGTCCAGCGGCAAGGTGTAGGCGCCGTCCCTGAGCCGGGTGATGACGCGGCGCACCGACTCCTCGGCGTTGTCCTGCACATGGCCCATATAGGCCTGCACCACATCCAGGCCAAACTGCTCGACCATGCGGCGCAGCTCCTGAACGCCCTTCTCGTTGGCCGCGATCTGCGCCTTCAGGTCGGCCAGGTTTTGCTGCGGGTTGCGTGAGGGGTAGGGGCCGCTGGCCAGCAGGGCCAAGATCTGCGCCTCACGCAACTGCCCGGCATCGACGAGCTTGAAGTTCTGGATTTGCACACCCTCTTGCTCGATGCGGGTGGAAAACGGCGGCATCGAGCCCGGCGTCAGGCCGCCGATGTCGGCGTGGTGGCCGCGCGAACCGACGTAAAAAGCGGGCCGATCCGCACCATCGAGAAAGACCGGCGTGATCACGGTCACGTCGGGCAGGTGGGTGCCGCCGTGGTACGGGTCGTTGAGCACGTAGACGTCGCCAGCGCGCATGCGGCCGGCGTTGTCTCGGATCACGGTTTGTATGCTCTCGCCCATCGACCCGAGGTGCACCGGCATGTGCGGCGCATTGGCAATCAGATGGCCCTGGGCATCAAACAGCGCGCATGAAAAATCGAGCCGCTCCTTGATGTTGACCGAGTAGGCGGTGTTTTGCAGCTGCAGCCCCATCTGCTCGGCGATGTTCATGAAGAGGTTGTTGAACACCTCAAGCAGCACTGGATCGACCGTGGTGCCGACCGCAAAACGCTGCGCCCGCGGCACGCGCCGCTCAAGCACGATATGGTCGAGCGCCGTGAGCTGGGCCAGCCAACCGGGCTCGACCACCGTGGTGGCGTTTTTCTCGGCAATGATGGCCGGCCCCGGGATCTCATCGCCCGGGCGCAAGTCTTCACGCACCACCAGCGCCGCCTCGTGCCATTGGCCTTCGTGGTACAGACGCACCGTCTCGCGCCTGGGCACCTCGCGCGGCGCATGGAGCGGCTGAGGCACCTCGGCGGGCGCATCGCCGGCAATCACGGCCTCCACCGAAACGGCTTCGACCATCAGGCGCTTGCCGTGCATCAAAAACGCAAACCGCTGCCGGTAGGCGGCCTCGAAGGCCAGGGCGATGGCCGGCAACGGCCCGAAGGGGACGACTAGCGCCAGGTCGGTGCCCTCGTAGCGCACATGCACCCGCTCCTGCACCCGGATTGGCGTGTGGCCCAGTTGCTGGGACGCCAGCGCGTGCCGCGCCTGCGCGGCCAAGTCCTGCAGTTGCGCGGCCATCTGCGGCAAGGCCTCGGCCTGCAGCACCGTCTCGACCGCCTGCTCGCGGATCAGGCTTTGGTCGGCCAGGCCCATGCCGTAAGCCGACAGCACGCCGGCCAGCGGGTGGACCAGCACCCGCGTCATCCCCAGCGCGTCGGCCACCAGACAGGCATGCTGACCGCCAGCACCGCCAAAACACTGCAAGGTGTAGCGCGTGACGTCATAGCCGCGGGCCACCGAGATCTTCTTGATCGCGTTGGCCATCTGCTGCACCGCGATGCGGACAAAGCCCTCGGCCACATCCTCGGCGCTGCGGCCGGTCTGCTCGGCCAGGGCCGAGAATTTGCTGCGCACCACCTCGGCGCTCAGGGCCTCCTGGCCACTGGCGCCAAACACCTTGGGAAACCAGTGCGGCACGATCTTGCCCAGCATGACGTTGGCGTCGGTGACAGCCAGCGGGCCGCCTCGCCGGTAGCTCGCCGGCCCCGGATTGGCGCCAGCGCTTTGCGGGCCGACACGAAAGCGCGCACCATCAAAAGACAGGATGGAGCCGCCGCCGGCTGCCACCGTGTGGATGCTCATCATGGGCGCGCGCATGCGCACCCCGGCCACCTGCGTCTCAAACTCGCGCTCGAACTGGCCAGCAAAGTGCGACACATCGGTCGACGTGCCGCCCATGTCAAAGCCAATCACGCGCTCAAAGCCAGCGAGCTCGGCCGTGCGCGCCATGCCCACAATGCCACCGGCTGGCCCCGAGACGATCGCGTCCTTGCCCTGAAAAGCATGGGCATCGGCCAGGCCGCCGGATGACTGCATGAAAAACAGCTTGACCCCCGGCATCTCGCAGGCCACTTGGTCGACGTAGCGGCGCAAGATGGGCGAGAGGTAGGCGTCAACCACGGTGGTGTCACCGCGGCTTACAAACTTCATCATGGGGCTGGTTTCATGGCTGGTGCTGACCTGCGTAAAGCCCACTTCGCGCGCGATCGCGGCGGCGGCCTTCTCGTGGTCGGTGTAGCGGTAGCCATGCATAAAGACGATGGCCACGCTGCGCAGGCCCGCGTCAAAAGCAGCCCACAGACGCTCGCGCAAATGGGCCTGATCGAGCGGCTCGATCAGCTCGCCTTGCGCGCCCACGCGCTCGCTGGCCTCGATCACGCGAGCATAGAGCAACTCGGGCAGCACGATCTGGCGCTCAAACAGGCGCGGCCGGTTCTGATAGGCAATGCGCAGCGCGTCGCGAAAGCCACGGGTGGTCACCAGCACTGTGGGCTCGCCCTTGCGCTCGAGCAGCGCATTGGTGGCCACCGTGGTGCCCATCTTGACGCATTGCACCTGCTCGGCCGGGATGGGCGCATGGGCTGGCAAACCCAGCAGATGGCGAATCCCCGCCACCGCCGCGTCGCGGTACTGCTCGGGGTTGTCGCTGAGCAGCTTGTGGGTGAGCAAGGCGCCGTCGGATCGGCGGCCCACGATATCGGTGAAGGTGCCGCCGCGGTCGATCCAGAACTGCCAGCGCGTGTTTGTTGTTGCGGTGCTTGTATCCATCGCCTTGCTCACAAAGAGGCAGCCGCACGGGCGGCCTGGTCGTACATGCCCGAAAGCACCCGCAGCAGCCGGGCCAGCTCGCCGATGTCGCGATTGAGCCCATCGTCCGCCTTGAGCGCAGCAATCAAGCAGTCCTCGCGGATCACGCGATAGCGCTCGACATGCTGACGGCCCGCTTCAGTGGCCGCATAGGTGACCTCCTTGCCGTGCTTGCTCGAGGCCACTACGCCCAGGCTTTGGAGCTTTTTGAGGGCATAGTTGACCAGATGGGTGTCTTCGATGTTCATGATGAAGCAGATGTCGGCCAGCCGCTTGTCGCGCGCCCGGTGCGTCACATGGTGCAGCACCAGCACGTCCAGCGGGGTCAGATCCTTCAAACCGGCCGCCGACATGCAGTGGACCACCCAGCGGTGAAAGGCGTTGCCGGCCACAATGAGCCCGAACTCGAACTCGCTCATTTGAGCGCTGTCGGGCGAGACCAGATGGGCCGAAGACACAATGGGCTTGGCGGCCGCTGGCCTGGCGACGGGCCGATCAGGGACGGACTTGCGGGACATGGTGCGTGCAGTGGAATCGACGCCGCAGTCTACCGATATCACCGACAAATTACCAACAAATTGTTGATGTTTAGGGAAAATACGGATCCCCTGGCCGACAAACGCCCCTACAGTGAGCCCTGAGCCCTTCAGGTTTGCACGGACCGCACCCGACGCGCCACCCACTGCCCGAACCCCACCCACCCCAAGGAGTTTGCCCATGAAACGTCGTCTTTTCTCCATCGCTCTTACGGGCAGCGCCCTGCTCTTTACTGCAGCAGCGCAAGCCCAAACCAAATGGGACCTGCCCGCCGCCTACCCAGCCACCAATTTCCACTCGGTCAATCTGATCCAGTTCGCGGCCGATGTCGACAAGGCCAGCGGCGGCAAGCTCAAGATCACCGTGCACCCCAATGCATCGCTGTTCAAGGCACCTGAGATCAAGCGCGCCGTGCAAGGCGGGCAGGCGCAGGCCGGCGAGATCTTGCTGGCCAACTTCAGCAACGAGTGGGCCATCTACGCTGCTGACGGCCTGCCCTTCCTGGCCGACAGCTACGACGAGTCCATGAAGCTCTACCGCGCGCAAAAGCCGCTCATGGAGAAAAAACTCGCCGAGCAGGGCATGATGCTGCTGTACTCGGTGGCCTGGCCGCCGCAAGGCATTTACAGCAAGCGGCCGATCAACAGCGTGGCCGACCTCAAGGGCAGCAAGTGGCGCGCTTACAGCCCCACCACCGCGCGCATCGGTGAACTGGTGGGTGCCCAGCCCGTGACCGTGCAGGCGGCCGAGTTGGCCCAGGCCCTGGCCACCGGCGTGGTCGAGGCCAACATGACCTCGGGCGCCACCGGCGTGGACAGCAAGCTGTTCGAACACCTCAAGTACTACTACGACGTGCAGGCTTGGCTGCCCAAGAACGCTGTCATCGTCAACAAGCGCGCCTTCGATGCGCTGGACAAGCCCACCCAGGAGGCCGTGCTCAAGGCGGCGGCCGCGGCCGAGGCCCGCGGCTGGACCGAATCGCGCAAGGTCAACGACGACACCCTGGCCACGCTCAAGAGAAACGGTATGGAAGTGCTGCCACCCTCAGCCCAACTGAGGGCCGATATGCGGCGAGTGGGCGACACCATCCTCAAAGAGTGGCTGGACCGCGCCGGTGCCGAGGGCAAGGCCCTGCTCGACGCTTACCGCCGCTAAATCCGGGTCGCACCGCCTGCCTGATGACCCAAAGCAACCATGCGCCGCTTTCTTGACGGCCTGTATCGCGTCGGCGGTGTACTGGCGGCGCTGTGCGTGCTGGCCATCTTGGTGCTGATGGTGGGGGCCTCGGTGGGCCGGCTGATGCAATGGCGCGTGTCCTGGGTCAACGACGTCGTCGCCTGGCTGTGCGCCGCTGCCGCCTTCCTGGGCATGGCCTACAGCTTTCGCAACGGCGACTTCGTGCGGGTGACCCTGCTGATCGAGGCGGTACCGGCGCCATTGCGCCGCAGACTGGAGCTGCTGTCCCTGGCGGTGGCCACCGCCGCCATCGGCTACCTGGCCTTCTGGGCCGCGCGCTTTACCCTGGAGAGCTGGGAGTTCAACGACATCGCGGGCAATATGGTGCCCATCCCGATCTGGATCCCGCAGATGAGCTTTGTGGTGGGGGCGCTCCTGTTCCTGTTGGCGGTAATTGACGAACTGGTGACCGTGCTTCGTGGCGCCACGCCCAGCTATGTGGCGCGGGTGCAAGAGCGCCACGCGCGCGGCGATTTCTCGGAAGAACTGTGAGCACGCATGGGCCTGCTTGAAATCGGTGCACTGCTGCTCTTTCTGATGCTGCTCATGCTCAGCGGCGGCGTCTGGATCGCCATGACGCTGGCCATCGTGGGCTGGGTGGGCCAGGCCTTCTTTACCAACACGCTGCCAGGCAAAAACCTGTTTTCGGCCTTCTGGGAAACCGCCGCCAGCTGGGAACTGGCGGCCCTGCCCATGTTCATCTGGATGGGCGAGATTCTCTACCGCACGCGCCTGTCAGAGCAGATGTTCGACGGTCTGTCCCCGTGGCTCTCGCGCGTGCCCGGCAGACTGATGCACACCACGGTGCTGGGCTGCGGCATCTTCGGTTCGGTCTCGGGCTCCTCGGCCGCCACCTGCGCCACCATTGCCAAGGTGGCCCTGCCCGAGCTAGAGCGCCGCGGCTACAACCGCGACCTGGCCTTGGGCTCGCTGGCGGCAGCCGGCGGTCTGGGCATCCTGATCCCGCCGTCCATCACGATGGTGGTGTATGCGGTCGCGGCTGACGCGAGCGTGATCCGGCTTTTCCTGGCCGGTTTCTTGCCCGGGCTGCTGCTCATGGGCCTGTTCTCGCTCTATATCGGCTGGTGGAGTTTGCGCCATCCCGAGCAGGTACCGGCGGCCGAGCCGCCCACCACACTGTGGACCAAGCTGCGCCGCTCGGGCAGCCTGATCCCGTGCACGCTGCTGATCGTGTTCATCGTCT
>CANHDQ010000153.1 GCA_947459405.1 Comamonadaceae bacterium | reverse complement strand
TCCCGTGGGCTTTCTGGCGGTGGGCGCATTGGCCGAGCGCATCGGCGCCCCCGCCGCGACCCTGGTCTTTGCCGTGTGCGGCCTGCTCGCTGTGGCCCTGAGCTGGCCGCTGTGCCGCGCTTGCGTGCGCGAGTCGGCCCGCGCATCGATCCAGACCGACCGCTGACCCAACCGCCGTGGCCTTGCACCATGGGGACCATGGCCACTTCGCGGCTGTCATTGCGCCCATCCGGTCATCGCGGGGAACGAAGCGATCCATAGCAGCCCTAGCACAGGCCGATGGATTGCCACGGCGCTGCGCGCCTCGCAATGACGAAGGCGGGGGCTCGTCATCGCTTCTGCGCTGTGTCATTGCGAGGCATGAAGCAATCCATTGGCCGTTGCACGCAAGCATGGATTGCCACGGCGCGGTGCGCCTTGCAATGATGGGACGAGGGTGTCTTAGCGACTGCCAGCGGCCCAGACCGGCAGTGGGCTTTGGGCCAGTTGAAGCGTCAGCCAATCGAGCAGCGCGCGGATGCGTGGCACGTCGAGCCGTTTGAGCGGGACCAGGGCTTTGAGCCAGAGATCGGGGAACCGGATGTCTGGCATGAGCTCGATCAGCTCGCCTCGGGCCAGGGCTGGGGCGGCCAGGTAGTCTGAGATCATGCCGATGCCCAGGCCATCGATGCAGGCTTGGGACAGGGCCGCGCCGTCATTGGTTTGCAGCTTGGGTCGCACTTCCACGGCCTGCGTGCCCGCTGGAGTGTCGAACTCCCAAAAGGAGCCCGAGGTCATGAAGACCAGGCAGTCGTGGTCGACTAAATCGGTGACCCGCTCGGGGCTGCCGCGGCGCGCGAGGTAGCTCGGTGCGGCGCACAGGCGCCGGCCAATCGGCGCGAGGTTGAAGTCACGCACCTGTCCGTAGAGTTCGGGCAGGGCGCCGATGGCGATGTCAAAGCCTTCTTGCAGCGGATTGACCGTGCGGTCGGCCAGCACGATCTCCATGCTCACCCGCGATTGCTCCTGCATGAAGCGCTGCAGCAACTCGCTCAGGCACAGCGTGCCCAAGGTGGTGGGCACCTTGATGCGGATATGGCCTTCGAGCTCGCCGCTGGCCTGCGCCATGCCGGCCAGCGTGTCGTCGAGTTGGCGCACCAGCGCGCGCACCTGCGGCAGGTATCGCTCGCCGACGTCGGTCAGGCTCAGCCGGCGCGTGCTGCGCAGAAACAGCGGCGCCTTGATGCGCCACTCGAGCTGCGCGATGCGTTTGGTGATCACCGAAGGCGCAAGCTGCTGCCTGCGCGCCACTTCCGAGAAGCTGCCCGCATCGGCCACAGCAATGAAGGCTTTCAGATTGCTCAGGGTGTCCATGGTTGATTTTTCTCGATTTGGAAAAATTGATCGCTCAAGTTGCGTATTGTGGGTGTATTTGCAAATAAATATCATGGCGCCTTCGCGTCACAACCCGGCAAGTCTCACCATGTCCCCCTCCAAGCCTTATTTGCGCATTGCCACTGAAGAGGCGTTTGCGCCGCCCGAGATGATCCGCATCTACCAAAAGATCCTGGCCGGCAGCGATGTCGATCCGGGCTTCAAGGGCCTGATGGGCTTTTACATAAGCAGCCCGAGCGAGCGGGCGCAGCACATCATGCGTTGCTTGCAGGATCTCGACCAGATCCGACTGGCCCACATGGACGAGGCGGGCATCGACCACCAGGTGCTGGCCCTGACCGCACCCGGTGTGCAGATCATGGACAAGGCCACTGCCGTGTCGTTTGCGCGCGTGGCCAACGACTTTTTGGCCGATGCGGTGCGCCGCCACCCGACGCGTTTTACCGGCATGATTTCGCTGCCGGTGCAAGATCCTCAAGAGGCGGCCAAGGAGATCGAGCGCGGCGTCACGCGGCTGGGCATGCATTCGGTGGTGATCAACTCGCACACCCACGGCGAGTACCTCTCCGACCCCAAGTTCTGGGATATCTTTGCGGCCGCCGAGCAGCACGGCACGCCGATTTACCTGCACCCCAACTCGCTGCCGCGCAATATGCTCGAGCCCTTCCAAGAGTGCGGGCTCGACGGTGCAATTTACGGCTTTGGGGTCGAAACCGGGCTGCATGCGCTGCGCATCATCACCGCCGGCGTGTTCGACCGCTTTCCCAAATTGCAGATGATCATCGGCCACATGGGTGAGGCGCTGCCGTTTTGGTCCTATCGGCTCGACTACATGCATCAGGCCACCGTGCGCTCCAAGCGCTATGACAGCATCAAGCCGATCCACAAAAAGCCCAGCGACTATCTGCGCGAAAATTTCTACATCACCAACAGCGGCGTGGCTTGGGAGCCGGCGATCAAGTTCACCCAGTCCATCGTAGGGGTAGATCGGGTGCTTTATGCGATGGACTATCCCTACCAGTATGCTGCCGAGGAAGTGCAACTGCTCGACCGCATGGACATGAGCGCTGAAGACAAAAAGAAGTTCTTCCAGACCAATGCCCAGAAGGTTTTTGGCATCAGCGCGCTTTAATCGACTTATTGAAGACCCACAGGAGACGACATGAAACCCCTAGGATCGACTTGGCGCGCGCTGCTGGCGCTGACCGCATCTGCCCTGGCCATCGGCGCGCAGGCGCAGACCTGGCCCACGCAGAGCGTGCGCATCATCGTGCCCTTTACCGCAGGCACTGGCATGGACACCATTGCAAGGGCTGTGGGCCCGCGCTTGAGCGAGCGCCTGGGCCAGCCGGTGGTCGTCGTCAACCAGCCGGGCGCCAGTGGCAATATTGGCGCTGATGCGGTGGCCAAGGCCACCGACGGCCACACGTTGCTGATGGGCGCCAACACCATGCTGATGGCTTCGCAGATGTACAAAAGCGTGCCGTTCAATCCGGTCAAGGATTTCGCACCGATCTCCATGGCCGCTTATGGCACCTTGATGCTGGTGGCCAATCCCAAGACCGGCATCAAGTCCATGGCCGAGCTCATTGCGCAGGCCAAGGCCCGACCGGGCGGCATTTCCTTTGGCTCGCCGGGCGTGGGCACGCCACACCACATGGCGATGGAGCTCTTTAAGGTGCAGACCAATCTGTTCATGCTGCATGTGCCCTACCGGGGCACGGCCGGCTACACGCAGGACCTGCTGGCCGGCGAGCTCAATGTCGGCTTCTTGCCCGTGCACATCGCCCAGGGTTTCGTGCGCGATGGCAAGCTCAACGCGCTGGCGGTTGGCAGCGCCAAGCGTCACCCGGTTGCACCCGCAGTGGCCACCTTTGAGGAGCAGGGCGTCAAGGGGGTCGAGGTTGACCTCTGGTACGCCTTCTTCGCCCCGGCCAAAATGCCCGCGCCCGTGGTGGCCAGGCTTAACACCGAGATCGCCAGCATCGTGCGCAGCAACGAGGTCAAGGATCTGCTGGGCCGCGCCGGCATGGACGCCTCGGCCTCGACGGTCGACGAGTTGATCCAGATCACGCAGAAAGACTACCCCCGTTGGGGCGCCGTGATCAAGCGCAACGGCCTGTCGGCAGAGTGACCATGTCCGGGCAGCGTGATCTTGGCGTCGTGGTGGTCGGCGGCGGCATCGCCGGGCTGGCCTTTGCCCTGTCCTTGCACCAAAGGGGCATTGCCTGCGATGTGTACGAGAGCGTGCCCCAGGTCAAGGAACTGGGCGTGGGCATCACGCTGCTGCCCCATGGCATGCGTGAGCTGTCCGCGCTCGGGGTGCAGCCGCAGATCGAGGCAGCGGGCATCGAGAACCTCGAAAGTGTGTTTTTCAGCCGCCACGGCCAGTACATCTACCGCGAGCCGCGCGGCCGCCATGCTGGCTACCCTTTGCCCGAGATTGGTATCCACCGCGGCCGGCTGCACCGCATCTTGTTTGAAGCGGCGGTGCAGCGCCTGGGCGCCGATCGCATCCACACCGGCCATCGCTGCGCCGGCCTGACGCAAGACGAGACGGGCGTGACGGTGCACTTTACCGACAGCAACGGCGCGCAACTGGCAGCCGTGCGTGCGGGCATTGTGGTGGCCTGCGACGGCATCCATTCGGCGGTGCGCAAGCAGTTCTACCCGCAGGAGAAAGTGGCGTTTGGCGGCATCAACACCTGGCGCGGCGTGACACGGCACAAGCCCATCTTGACGGGCAAGAGCTATATGCGGGTGGGCTCGATCCGCACCGGCAAAATGGTGATCTACCCGATTGCCGACAACGTCGACGGCCAGGGCCATCAGCTGATCAATTGGGTGGCCGAGATCGAAGGCAGCACCGAGGTCATGAACGACTGGAACCGCGGGGGCCGCGCTGACGACTTCATCTCGATCTTCAAGGACTGGACGTTTGACTGGCTCGATGTGCCGGCCATGATCCGCGGCGCCGACCAGATCCTCGAATACCCCATGGTCGACAAGGACCCGGTGCCGCAGTGGACCTTCGGGCGGGTCACGCTCATGGGCGATGCGGCCCATCCGATGTACCCGCGCGGCTCCAACGGATCGGCCCAGGCCCTGATCGACGGCCGCACGCTGGCCGCCGAGCTGGCACAACACAGCGATCCGATCGCGGCTTTGCACGCCTACGAGGCCCAGCGGCGCGAGGCCACTGCCCGGGTGGTTTTGACCAACCGCAGCCAGCCGCCCGATGTGATCAACATCCGGGTCGAAGAGCTCAGCGGCGACCGGCCCTACCGGCACATCGACGACCTGATCAGCCAGGACGAGCTGCGCCAGCTGTCGGACAACTACAAAAAGATTGCGGGCTTTTCAGTCGACGCCGTCAAGGCTTGAGCCGCCCGGGCGCGTCCCAAGGCTAGAGGGCTTTAGTTGAGGTAGCGCCGCTTGGCTGCGCTGCCGGCCGCTTGCGGCTCATCATCGCCTATCGCGGGCGCCGCGCCCGTCAGCTGCAGCCCGGCCGGCGCTTGCAGCCAGTCCGAGGCCATGACGGCCTGGTGCAGCAGGCGCAGCAAGCCCTGCGTCAGCGTCAGGTCCATGTTGAGCTGCATGTCGCGCTTGCGCTGGGGCAGGCGCTCGAGCAGGGCCATCTGCAGCTTGCCGTCCTTGAGGGGCGTCAGGTTCAGCTCGGTCACCAGCAAGGGCTCTTCGCCCAGGGGCAGGGCCGCCGGCTGGTCTTTGTAAGGCGTCTTGTAGTCCCCGCCATAGGCGGCCGCCTCTTTCTGAAAATTTTGCAGGATCCGCTCGCGCTGCTCAGGCAGCGGGGCGGCCGGGTTGGGTGGCGGCAATTGCGCCCGCAACTGGCTTTGCGAGCTCTTGTCGAGCACCGGCAGCAGCTGCAAACACAAGCGCCGCGTCAGCCAGATGCGAAACTCTTCCCCGTCAACGCTGTTGATGCGCAGCAGCACCCGGTCTTGCTCGCCAACATAGCTGACATTGACCTGATGAATATTCATAGACCCGAGTTTAGGCGCCCGTTCGCAGATCCGGGTTTGGGTTGGACCGCCTTGAAATACGCTGGGCCTGCCCTCAGCTGAACCCGAGACAGTGTCAGGAGCGACCATGCGGCAAGACAAATTGACCACCAAGTTTCAGCAGGCGCTGGGCGATGCGCAGTCCATCGCCCTTGGGCGCGACCATCCCTACATTGAGCCGGTGCATGTGCTGGCGGCCATGCTCACGCAGGACGAGGGGCCGCGGGCCTTGCTCGAGCGCGCCGGCGTCAAGCTCGGTCATCTGGAAGCGGCGGTTGAGGCGGGCCTAAAGAAGCTGCCGCAGGTGCAGGGTCAGGAGCAGATTCAGATCGGCCCCGATCTGACGCGCTTGTTGCAGGCCACCGAGAAGGAAGCCATCAAGCGCGGCGACACCTATATTGCCGCTGAGCTGTTTTTGCTCGCTTGCGCCGACCACAAGGGCGATGTCGGTCGCATGGCCCGCGAAAGCGGCATGACGCGCCCGATTCTGGAGGCGGCCATTACGGCGGTGCGCGGCGGCGAGAAAATGGACAGCCCCGAGGCCGAAGGCCAGCGCGATGCGCTCAAGAAATACTGCCTCGACCTCACCGAGCGCGCCCGCGCCGGCAAGCTCGATCCGGTGATCGGACGCGATGACGAAATTCGTCGTGCCATCCAGGTCCTGCAGCGGCGCAGCAAGAACAACCCGGTGCTCATCGGCGAGCCAGGTGTGGGCAAGACCGCCATCGTCGAAGGCCTGGCCCAGCGCATCGTCAATGGGGAGGTGCCCGACTCGCTCAAGGGCAAGCGCGTGCTCTCGCTGGACATGGCAGCCCTGTTGGCCGGTGCCAAGTTCCGTGGCGAGTTCGAAGAGCGCCTCAAGACCGTTCTGCATGAGCTGGCCAAGGACGAAGGCCAGACCATTGTCTTCATCGACGAGCTGCACACAATGGTGGGCGCTGGCAAGGCCGAAGGCGCGATGGATGCGGGCAATATGCTCAAGCCCGCGCTGGCGCGCGGCGAGCTCCATTGCGTGGGCGCCACCACGCTCAACGAGTACCGCAAGTATGTCGAGAAAGACGCGGCGCTCGAGCGGCGCTTTCAAAAGATTCTGGTGGGCGAGCCCACTGTCGAGGCCACGATCGCAATTTTGCGCGGGCTGCAAGAAAAGTACGAAAAGCACCACGGCGTTCAGATCACCGATCCGGCCATCGTGGCAGCGGCCGAGCTCTCACATCGCTACATCACCGACCGCTTCCTGCCCGACAAGGCGATCGATCTGATCGATGAGGCAGCGGCCAAGATCAAGATTGAGATCGACTCCAAGCCCGAGGTGATGGACAAGCTCGATCGTCGCCTGATCCAGCTGAAGATCGAGCGCGAGGCGGTGCGC
>CANHDQ010000152.1 GCA_947459405.1 Comamonadaceae bacterium | reverse complement strand
GTCAACCGCTTTTGTGCGTCGGGCCTGTCGGCGGTGCAAATGGCCGCTGACCGCATTCGCGTGGGCGAGGCCGATGTGATGATCGCCGGTGGTACCGAGAGCATGAGTATGGTGCCGATGTCGGGCAACTCGCCCTCGCTCTCACCAGCCATGTTTGCCAGCGATGAGAACGTGGGCATCGCCTACGGCATGGGCCTGACGGCTGAAAAGGTCGCTCAGCAGTGGAAGGTCACGCGGCAGGCGCAAGATCTCTTTGCCTGCGAGTCGCACGCGCGCGCGCTCAAGGCGCAGCAAGCCGGCGAGTTTGCCGCCGAGATCACGCCGGTCGAAGTCAGCGAGCGGCAACTGGACCTGGCCAGCGGCGAGGTCAGGCTCAGTGCGCGCACGGTCGCGCTCGACGAGGGCGCGCGTGCGGACACCTCAATGGAGGGCCTGGCCAAGCTCAAGCCCGTGTTTGCGGCGCGCGGCTCGGTGACGGCCGGCAATTCGTCGCAGACCTCGGATGGCGCGGGCGCACTCATCCTGGCCAGCGAGAAGGCGATCAAGACCCACGGCCTCAAGCCCTTGGCCCGCTTTGTGAGCTATGCCAGCCGGGGGGTGCCGCCGCACATCATGGGAATCGGTCCGATCGAGGCAATCCCGCTGGCACTGCGCCACGCCGGACTCAAGCAGGACGCGATGGACTGGATCGAGCTCAACGAAGCCTTTGCGGCGCAGTCGCTGGCCGTCATCCAAACCCTGGGGCTCGATCCGGCCAAGGTCAATCCGATGGGCGGCGCGATCGCGCTGGGCCATCCATTGGGCGCCACCGGCGCAATCCGGTCGGCCACCGTGGTACACGCCCTGCAACGGCATCGCCTGCGCTATGGCATGGTGACCATGTGCGTCGGCATGGGGCAGGGGGCAGCAGGCATTTTTGAGCGGGTTTGAATCGGCCGAGCGGCCGGCCCGCATGAGGCACACTGTGGTGTCAAATTCCGGCCCTGTGGCCGTCAAAAGATCCGGGGCGCTGATGCCTGCAGTGCGCAGCGACCCTTTCCACCAAGGAGCAAAGCCATGAGCGACATCCTCAGCCACACCGAGGCCGGTGTGTGCACCCTGACCCTGAACCGGCTGCAGCGCAAAAACTCGCTGACCGCCGCCATGTACGCCGCGCTGGCCGATGCGCTCGAGCACGCGCGCGACGACGCTGCCGTGCGCGTGGTGGTGCTGCAGGGCCACGAGACGGTGTTTTCGGCGGGCAACGACATCGGCGACTTTCTGGCCACCCCACCGACTTCGCAAGACGCGCCGGTGTTTCGTTTTCTGGGCGCCATCAGCACCTTTGCCAAGCCGCTGGTGGCCTCGGTGTGCGGGCCGGCTGTGGGCATCGGCACCACCATGCTGCTGCATTGCGACTTGGTCTATGCCGGTGACAATGCGGCGTTTTCCATGCCTTTCGTCAACCTGGGCCTGTGTCCGGAGGCAGCCTCGAGCCTGCTGGCGCCGCGCCTGTTCGGCCACGCCCGCGCGGCCGAGACCTTGCTGCTGGGCGAGCCCTTCATGGCCGAGACAGCCCTCGAGTGGGGACTGATCAACCGCATCGTGCCGCCGGCCCAGGCCAATGCGCTGGCCCAGCAGCAGGCGCGCAAGCTCGCCAGCAAGCCCATGGCCTCCCTGCTCGAGACCAAGCGCCTGATGAAGCAGGGCAGCCAGGCCGAAGTGGCCCGGCGCATGCAGGAGGAGGCGCTGAGCTTTGGCCGCATGCTCACCGAGCCGGCTGCCAAGGAGGCTTTCACCGCCTTCATGCAAAAGCGCCTGCCCGATTTCAGCCAGTTGTAATCCCGACTGCGCCGGCGCCCTGGCCGCCGCTGTGACTGCGAGACAATGACGCGCATGACCCCCTCTGTTGCCCCGTCCGACGCCTCCCTGGATCCGCGGTTTCGCCAATACCTGCGCACGCTGTTTGAAGAGCAGATCGTCTTTAATCGGCTGCTGGGTCTGAAGATGCTCGATGCAGGGCCCGACTGGTTTTCCTGCAGCATGGAGATGCGCCCCGACCTGATCGGCAACTTTCTGCACGACAGGCTCCATGGCGGGGTGATCAGCGCGGTGCTCGACGTGATCGCTGGCATGGCATGCATCACGGCGCTGGGCAACCGCCACAGCGACAAGCCGCTCGAGCAGCGCATGGCCCACTTCGACAAGCTGGGCACCATCGACTTGCGCATCGATTACCTAAGGCCGGCCGTGAGCGAGCGCTTCGAGGCGCGGGCGCGCGTCATACGGCTGGGCTCCAGGCTGGCCAACACCCAGATGGAGTTCTTCTCCGACAGCGGCCAGTTGCTTGCCACTGGCTCGGCGGCCTACATCATCGCCTGAGCCCGGATCGCCGCAAGGACGCGGCGCCCACAAAAACAGGTCCCGTGCAGGCGCTTGCTTGCCGGAGCGCGCGCCCTCGGCGCGATGCAGTGGTCGGCTTCACCGGCCCGCCGCTTGGGCCTGCTTCCCTAGTTCATTTGTCATGCCAGAGGGCCCCTGAAAACAGGCGTCCTGTCATGGCCACGGCGGGACGCTGCTCTCATGCTTGACAGGGGGCGCAGGGCTACATTTTTCCTCAAGGAAAGACAACAGCCCACCGCTCCATGTACACCCTCAGCCACTGGTTCTCATTGTTTGTGCTCGAGCAGCCACGCCTGCTGGTGCTCGCCGCCCTGCTGCTGGCAGCGGCCTGGATCGACTGCTATGCCTGGCGCATTCCCAATGTGCTGACGTTTGGCGGCTCGGCTGCTGCCTTGTTGCTCAGCGTGCTCGAGCCGGTGGCACCGGCTCAGGCCTTGCTCTTGGCCTTGGGCGGCCTGGCTCTGGGCCTGCTGGTGATGCTGCCGATGTACCTGCTGGGCGTGCTGGGCGCTGGCGACGTCAAGCTCATGGCCATGGTCGGCGCCTATCTGGGCGCGGCGCACACCATCGGCGCGGCCCTGCTGGTCTTTCTGACCGGCGGTGCGCTGGCCTTTGCCTGGGTGATGCGGCGCCAGGCCTGGCCGCAGCTGTGGGCTGTGCTGGGGTCGAGCTTGCGTGCGTTGCGTGTGAACGAGCGGAGTCCGTCACCACTGGGGCGCATGCCCTATGGCGCGAGCATCTGCCTGGGAACCGTTTTGTATGTGGTGTGGGTCGAGCCCGAGGGCTTGCAGTGGTCGCGCTGGTTCGCGGCGTAAACGAGGGGCTCAGGATGAAGAACGTCAAGGCCATCGGCTTGCTGCTTGCGGCGCTGGTGATCGGTTTGGTAGCGGCGGTGTATGCGGCCAATTGGGCCAGCCGCCAGTCCGATGGGGCCGCCACCCGTGTGGTGGTGGCGGCGGTCGATGTGGAGCTGGGCACACGCCTTGCGCCCGAAATGCTGACGGTGGTGGAGTGGCCGACTGGGGCCGTGCCGGCTGGCGCGTTTTCCAGCCTGGACGCTTTGCAGGGCCGCGTGCTGCGCGTGGGGGTGCTCAGGGGCGACGCGCTGATTGAGCGCAAGCTGGCGCCAGCTGGCGCGCAGGGCGGCCTGTCGGCGGTGATCACGCAGGGCAAGCGGGCCATGACCGTGCGCGTCAACGATGTGGTGGGCGTGGCCGGCTTCGCCCTGCCCGGCACCTTCGTCGACGTGATGGTCAACACCCAGCGGGGCCGGGGCGATGACGGGCACATCAGCAAGACCGTGCTCGAGCAGGTGCTGGTCCTGGCGGTGGCACAAGAGGCCAGCCGCGACGAGACCCAGCCCAAGGTGGTCAGTGCGGTGACGCTGGAATTGACGCCGCAGGACGCCGAAAAGCTCGACTTGGCGCGCAGTGTCGGCACGCTCTCGCTGGTCTTGCGCAACCAGGTCGACCGCCAGCGCGTGAACACGGTGGGAACCACCAAGCAGCAACTGCTCGACGCGTCGGCCGCGCCGCGCGCTGCTGGGGCGCCGCTGGCCGCTCGCACACCCGGCCGGGTGGCCGCAGCGCGGCCGTCAACCCATCAGGCCAAGCCCTCCGCTGCGCCCGATCCTGCCCCTGTTGATCACGGCGCCCATGCCGAACCTGCCGCGCCGGCTGTGGTCGCCGCGCCCGCTGCTGTCGCCGCACCCGCTGCTGTCGCGGCGCCTGCAGCGGTCGTGGCACCGGCCGCACGGCCCAGCCCTGAGACGGTTGACGGGGCCGCGCCTGCCGCGCCGCGTCCCTGCGTCGAGGTGATCCACAACGGGGCGCGTGTCGTCCATTGCTTCTGATGCCCGCAGCCCGAGAAACGAACCCATGAAACTTCGAACGCTTTCCAACCCCCGTCCGAGCGCCAGCGCGCCTTGGTGGCTGCTCACAGCTGTAGCCTGCGCCCTGCCGGCCCTGGCACAAACGCCGCCGCCTCGGGCCGCTGCGATGGCGGCCGGTCATGCCGGCATGGCTGCCATGCGCGCCGCACCGGCGCCCGAGCTGGCCCCGGCCCTGCAGCCTTGCACCCAGGTGAGCATTGAGCCGCCCACCCAGGTCACGCTGGGAAAATCCAGTGTGCTCAAGCTCAGCGCGCCCATCGTGCGGCTGGTGGTTGGCGGCGCGCCAGCTGGGCGCACTTCGGCCCCGGGCGGCGTGGCACTGATTGATGAGGCCGCGGGCGCGCGCAGTCCATCGTCAGCCCCGGCCAGCGACGGCGTGGCCCAGGTCGACATCGTCCTGCTCGGCCCCACCGAATTGTTTTTTCTCGGGCGCAGGCCCGGCGCCATGAACCTGGTGCTGCAGGCCGCCGACGGCCGCTGCTTCATCCGCGATGTGATGGTGACGGTCGACCCAGACAGTCTGCAGGCCAAGCTCACCGAACTCTTGCCCGCTGAAAAGCAGATCCGTGTGCGTGCGCTCGAGGGCTCGCTGGTGCTGACCGGACAGGTGAGCGACGCGCTCAAGGCCGACGAGGTGATGAGCCTGGCGCTGTCACTGGGCGAAGGCCGGCGGGTGGTGAACCTGTTGCGGGTCAGCGCGCCGCAACAGGTGATGCTCGAGGTCAAGATCGCCGAGGTCAGCAAAGGCGTGCTCGACCGGCTGGGTATCGACCTGACCCGGGTGGCGCGCACGGGCGATGGCGGACGCGTCCTGACGGGTCTCTTCGGCGGCAACCCCCTGCTCCTGGGCAAGACCGGCACCAACAACATCGGCCTGTCCGGACGCGTCGAGGTCGGCCGTGGGATCGGGCTTGACATCGGCGCGGGCAAAGACACGCTGGCGGCCAGCAGCGGCCAGCTGGGCGCCAGCGGCACGCTCATTGGCATCGATGCACAGACCCAGGACGCCCTGGTGCGGGTGCTGGCCGAGCCCAACATCATGGCCGTCAGCGGACAGTCGGCCAGCTTTTTGTCGGGCGGCAAGATCTACATCCCGGTGCGCCAGGGCAATGGTGCGGTGTCGCTGGAGGAGCGCCAGTACGGCGTGGGCCTGAAGTTTCATCCGACCGTGCTCGATGGCGGACGCGTCAACCTCAAGCTCACCACCGAGGCATCGGAGCTGTCGCAAACCGGCGCGGTGCTCAGCGCCAGCGACGGCAGCAGCACCATCATGCCGGTGGTCAGCACCCGCCAGATCGACACCACGGTGCAGTTGGGCGACGGCCAGAGCCTGGCCATTGCAGGCCTGATCCGCAACAACCTGACCCAATCGGTCAGCCGCTTTCCCGGACTGGGCGACTTGCCGATATTGGGCGCGCTGTTTCGATCGACGGCATTTCAGAAAGACCAGACCGAGCTGGTCTTTGTGGTCACGCCTCGGCTGGTTCAGCCCATTGCCCAGGTCTTGCTGCCCACCGATGTGCATCGCGAGCCCAGCCGCCAGGACGCCATCCTGGACGGCAAGGCCGAAGGCTCGCCCAGGCCCCCTGCTTCACCGACTGCGCCCCGCGCCCCGGCGGCCGGGCCCCAGCCCCCCATCCTTCCGACCGACACCAGGAGCCAGCCATGAGCGCCCCATCTTCCTTGGCCCTTTGCATCGCCGCCGTCGGCCTGGTGCTCAGCGGCTGCGCCTCGACCACGCCGGACTACGACACGCGCTTTGGCGAGGCCGTGCGCCACAACCGCCAGGCCCAGGTGATCAATCCCACACCTGTCCACGACAACGCGGCCGCAGCAGGGCTCGACGCCCAAACCGCCCGCTCGGCTTTGCAGCGCTACCGCGACAGCTTTCGCGCACCGCCGCCGGTGATCAATGTGATCAATCTGGGCTCGTCGGCATCGCAGGCGCCCTAAGGCGCCTGACCGCGAGCCCAACAGGAGGGACTCTGGCGGTGCGGCCGGCCCATGCGGCCGCACCGCCAGAAGTGCAAGGCGCCACCCAGAGCGCCGCGTCGGTACGCCGGACGGTCCGGTGTGCCATTTATGAACCATGACAGGAGGTCTTTTATGAACCAGTTGATTCGCAAGTTTCCAGCGGCCATTGGCCGATTCGTGCGCGACGAAGAGGGAGCGCAAGTGGTCGAGTACGCGCTCATCATTGCGGTGGTCTCGATTGCCCTGGTGCTGGCCATTCAGGGGCTGACCAATGGCAACTTCGCCGACTTCATTGCCCGGGTCGACGCCTGTCTGACCACGGCCACCTGCACCTGAACGCACAGGCGCTGGCGCGATGAGACCTGCAGACCGATTGACCCCACGGCCTTCGCCTGCAGGTCTTGCGCGCATCCTTGGCCGCCAAAGCGGCCTTCGCAGGCAGCAGGGGGCGGTCGCTGTGACCGTGGCCCTGTGCCTGCTTTTTCTTTTGGGTTTCATGGGTCTGGCGCTGGACTTCGGCCGTCTGTTTGTCGTGCGCGGCGAGTTGCAGACCGCCGTGGACAGCTGCGCCCTGGCCGCCGTGCGCGAACTCGATGGCCGAGCCGATGCCTTGGTGCGTGCGAGCAGCGTTGG
>CANHDQ010000151.1 GCA_947459405.1 Comamonadaceae bacterium | reverse complement strand
TCGGCGGCAAGGAAACGCAGGCCGGACACATGGCGGTCTGGGCCTGCCTGGCCGCGCAAAAGTTTCAGCGGCCGGTCAAGCTGCGGCTCGATCGCGACGACGACTTTCTCATCACCGGCAAGCGCCATCCCTTCGAATACGACTACGAGGTGGGCTTTGACGACAGCGGTCTGATTCTGGGCCTCAAACTGATGATGGCGGCCAACTGCGGTTTCTCGGCCGACCTCAGCGGGCCTGTGGCCGATCGGGCTGTCTTCCACGCCGACAACGCCTACTTTTTGTCGGACGTGGAGATCGTCTCTCACCGCTGCAAGACCCATCTGCAAAGCCAGACCGCCTTTCGCGGCTTTGGGGGGCCGCAGGGCATGATCGTGATCGAGGCCATCATGGGCGACATCGCCCGCTGCCTCGGGCTCGATCCGCTGGCGGTGCGCAGGCGCAACTTCTACGGCGTCGGCAGCCGCGATGTCACGCACTACCAGATGAAGGTCGAGGACAACATCCTCGAGCCCTTGATGGACACGCTCGCACGCAGCAGCGCTTACGCGCAGCGTCGTCAGGAGTTGGCCCGCTTCAATGCGGCCAGCCCGGTCATCAAGCGCGGCATCGCGATCACGCCGGTCAAGTTTGGCATCTCCTTTACGGCCACCTTGTTCAACCAAGCCGGCGCTTTGGTGCATGTCTACACCGATGGCAGCGTGCAGGTCAACCACGGCGGCACGGAGATGGGCCAGGGCCTGCACACCAAGGTGGCCCAGGTGGTGGCCGACGAGTTGGGCGTGCCGCTGGCGCAGGTGCTAGTCACCGCCAGCGACACCAGCAAGGTGCCCAACGCCTCGGCCACTGCGGCCTCGGCCGGCACCGATCTCAACGCGCGTGCCGCGCAGTATGCGGCCGCGCAGGTGCGCTCAAGCCTGGCGCAGTTTGTCGCGGGGCTCGACGGCTGCGGCGCGGGCGCCATCATGTTTTCGGGCGGGCAAATTCATAGCCCCAAGCAAGCGCGCAGCTTCACCGATGTAGTGCGCCAAGCGTATGCCAACCGCATCCAGCTCTGGAGCGACGGCTTTTACCGTACGCCCAAGATCCACTACGACAAGACCACGCTGACCGGCCGGCCCTTTTACTACTTTGCCTACGGCGCCGCCTGCACCGAGGTGGCGATCGACACGCTGACCGGCGAGAGCCGGGTGCTCAAGGTCGACATCCTGCACGATGTGGGCAACAGCATCAATCCGGCCATCGACCGCGGCCAGATTGAGGGCGGCTTTGTTCAGGGCATGGGCTGGCTCACGACCGAGCAGCTGGTCTGGAATGCTCAGGGCAAGCTCACCACGCACGCTCCGAGCACCTACAAGATTCCCGCCACCGGCGATGTGCCCGAGCATCTGAAGGTCGATTTCTGGCCCGAGCCCAACCGTGAAGACAATGTGCACGGCTCCAAGGCCGTGGGCGAGCCGCCCTTCATGTTGGCCATCAGCGTGTTCGAGGCCCTGCGCGACGCCGTGGCCGCCACCCGGCCGGCGGGGCAGCCGGTGCATCTGGTGGCCCCGGCCACGCCAGAAAACGTCTTGCGCGCTCTGGGCGGCGTGCCGCAGGACACTTAAGACCCCGATCGCGGCCAGGGCGCTGCGCTTGCAGGCGGCCTGTCGGGATCAGTCGCCTTGGCTCAGTTGACCTTGCCGCCGGCAATGAACCAGCGGCCGATCAGGGCTCGTTCTTCTTCCGTGATGCCAGTGGAGTTGTTCATCGGCATGAGCTTGCTGACCACCACCTGCTGGTAGATCGCTTGGGCGTGACGCTGCACCTGCTCGGGGCTGTCGACGCGCACGTTCTTCATCTGCACTTGCTCGCCGTGGCACTGCACGCAGCGCTGGGTGAGCACCGGCTCGATCTGGGCATAGGCCACCGGGGTCGTCGGCCCAGCGCTCGATGCACCGGCTTGCGGTGCAGGTTTGAGCCAGGCGATCACGCCCACGAGCACCGCCACGCCCACGAGCGCGTAGGGCAGGGGATGCTTGTTGCGACCGAGCTTGTAGCCATGGCGCAGCACAAAGAATTGCCGAATCGCCGCGCCGGCGAACATCATCAGAATCAGCACCAGCCAGTTTTGCGGGTGGTTCCAGGTAAAGCTGTAGTGGTTGCTCAGCATGGCAAAGATGACGGGCAGCGTGAAGTACGTGTTGTGCACGCTGCGTTGCTTGCCGCGAATGCCGTAAATGGGGTCAACTGGCTCGCCCGCGGCAATGGCCGCCACCACCTTGCGCTGGCCGGGGATGATCCAGAAAAACACATTGGCGCTCATGGCCGTGGCGATCATGCCGCCGATGAGAAGGAAGGCGGCGCGGCCAGCGAACCACTGGCAAGCCAGCCAGGAGGCCAGACACACCAGAATCAGCACCCCCAGCCCTATCCAAGCCTCGCCGTTGCGCCGGCCGGTAAAAAGGCGGCACAGCAGGTCGTAGAGCAACCAAAACGCCACAAGGAAGGCCAGGGCCAGGGCCACCGCCGTTGCCGGCGCCCAGTCCATTTTGGACTTGTCGATCAGGTAGGTGCCCGCCTGCCAGAGGTAGGAGACGGAAAACAGCGCAATGCCTGACAGCCAGGTGCTGTAGCTCTCCCAGTAAAACCAGTGCAGGTGACCCGGCAGCTTGGGCGGGCGCACCGCATATTTGACAGGGTGGTAAAAGCCGCCGCCGTGGACCGCCCACAACTCGCCCGTGGCGCCTTCTTTGCGCAGTCGCTCCTCATCGGGCTCGGTGAGCGAGGAGTCAAGAAAAACAAAGTAAAACGAGGAGCCGACCCAGGCGATCGCGGTGATGACGTGCAGCCATCGCAGCAGCAGATTGGCCCAGTCCAGAACGTAGCTTTCCATGCGGATCCCTTGGCATTGCGCGCCGGCGCCGCAGGCCTGTGACAGGCTGCTGCCGACCACCCCTCACCACTGCGGGCGCTGTGAGGGGCCAGGGGCCGCGACACCAGCGACTGCGCCCTTGTCAGGCGAGGCGGGCTCCGCTGCGGCCAGCGCGCAGTGTATACAAGTCGCTGGCGGGGGTCCAGGCTCAGTCGCTCGGCCCCGTCCTGGCACGGGCGGGCGCGTCAGCCTTGCATCAACAACTGCGCCGCCACTGCCACGGCAATCACCTCCGGCTGCTTGCCTGTGATGCCGGGCAGTCCGATCGGGCTGATGACCTGCGACAGCTGCGCCGGCGTGAAGCCGCGTGCTTGCAGCCGTTTGCGAAACACCGCCCATTTGGTCTGGCTGCCGATCAAGCCGATGAAGGGCAGATCGCCGCGCTCATGCTGACGCCTCAGGCACTGGGCGACGATGTCCAGGTCCTCGGCGTGGCTAAAGCTCATGATCAGCACCTGCGAGCCCGCTGGCAGGTGATCGACCGCGCGGTGCACCGGCTCCGAATGCTCGCATTGCACGCGCTCGGGCAGGCCCGATGCCCACACGCTGTCGCGGCTGTCGATCCAGGTGATGCGGTAGGGCAGGGTGAGCATGACGCGAACGATGGCGTGTCCGACGTGGCCACCGCCGAAGAGGGCCAGCGGCCGCAAGGCCGGGGCCAGGCGTTCGCGCAGTCCGGCTGCATCGCGTGCCTCGATGCGTTCAAACTGCAGATGCACCACCCCGCCGCAACATTGACCCAAGGAGGGGCCCAGCGCATGGCGTTCCTCGCACGTCGGCAAGGCTGGGTCGGCCAACAACTGCCGGGCCCTTGCGATCGCCTGCCATTCCAGCTGGCCGCCGCCTATGCTGCCCAACACCGCATCGCTGCAGACCGCCAGCCAGCTGCCCGCTTCGCGCGGCGCCGAGCCTTCGGTGCGAGCCACCGTGACCAACACCGCCGGCCCATGCGTGAGGCGGCTGAGCAGGTGTTCGAGCAGGTCCGGCATGCTGTGCGGACTCGTTGGGGCAGACCCTGGGTGCGTTTTCATCGAAAGGCGAGACAATTTGCGCGCTCAAGCGGCGCAGAGCCGGCGGACCCTGGCCAACCGGCAGGCCCAGTATCCGGGTCGAGATGCCCAGCCTGCGTGGTCAAATGCGTCGAGCGCGAGCATAGCCCAGAGCGGAAAGGCCCTATGACTTGGACACCCCTAAATCCCATCCCCCGACTGCGGCGCTTGCAGGCCCAGGGGGCGACCCTGGCGCTGACGCTCGCCCTGGCTGCGTGCACCACCACCACTGCGCCGAGGCAGGCCCAGCTGCCCGCGCCGGCGCCCGGCCCAACAGCCGTACCGGCCGCGGTTGAGGCTCCGGTTCAAGCTCCGGTTCAGGCCACGGTTCAGCCGCCAGCGGCTGCCGAACTGCCGGCTCAGGTGGCGGCGCCTGCAGCACCGGCCGTGACACCGGTTGCACCCGTGCTGCCGCCAGCGCCGTCGTCCGAACCGATGTCCGCCCCTCCATCTTTACCGCCGATCCAGCCCGCGTCGCCCGATGCCGTCGCCGGGCCTGGGCAGGCCCCAGCGCTTGCCCCCGCGGCTGTTGCACCCCCCGTGGCCTCTGTCAGTCCCGAACCCTTGGCCGCAGCGCCATCGGCGGCGCCGGTCGTCGCGGCACCCGCCCCGCCTGCCACCGAGGCGCCTTGGCGGGTGGCCAGCGCCACCACGCCCGAGGCCTACCGACAAGACGGCGCGCTGCATCTGTACGACGCCTACCGTGACCGGATCTTCAAGGGCAAGATGCCGCCCTTGTTGTATGCGATCGGTGTGCTCAACGTGGCCATCGACAGCCGCGGTGCAGTGCGGCGGCTCGACTGGATGCGCGCGCCGCAGCATGCGCCGCAGGTGGTCGCTGAAATCGAGCGCATGGTGCGCGCTGCCGCACCGTTTCCTGTGCCGGTGCATATGGGCGGCGTGATCTACACCGACGTTTGGCTGTGGGACAAGAGCGGCCGCTTTCAGCTCGACACCCTGACTGAAGGCCAGCTGTCCGTTCTGCCCGCACCGGCGGTCGCCCCGACGGGTCGGCCAGCGCCTGCTGCGGGCTCGTCGGTCAAGCCGGTGGTCAAGCGCACCGAGCCGGCTCGAGCCCGCTGATCGGTGCGTCAGAGGCGCCCTCAGTCGGTGGCTTTGAACAGTGCGGCGACCTTGCGTTTGGTCTTGATATTGGCCGATACGCGCGAGGGCACTTTGGCGCTCGACTCCCAAGCGGGCTGCTCTGGCGCTTGCGGGTTGGGCTCGTAGGGGCGGTCAAAGAAGGGGTCGACGGGTTTGGGCGCTGGCCTTGGCGCGGATGTGCGCTCGGCGCGCTCGCTGCGCTCGGGGCGCCGGCTGCCTCGATCCTCGTCGCGGTAAAGGCGCGAGCCGTCGTTGAGCCGCTCACGCCGTTCGCCACCCCGGTTGTCTTCGAGCTCGAAGGGCTCTATCTCGATCTTGTTGCGAATGAGCTTTTCGATGTCGGCCACCAGCCGGGCGTCGCTTGACGCCACGAAGCTCACGGCCAGCCCGGAGGCGCCTGCGCGCCCGGTGCGGCCGATGCGGTGCACGTAGTCTTCGGCATTGAAGGGGACGTCAAAGTTGAACACCGCCGGCACATCCTTGATGTCCAGCCCGCGGGCGGCCACATCGGTGCACACCAGCAGGTCGACTTCGCCCTTCTTGAAGGCATCGAGCGCCTTGAGCCTCTCGTCCTGGCTTTTGTCGCCATGCAGGGCCGTGGTCTTGAGGCCTTCGCGGTCGAGCGAGCGGGCCAGTCGCGCGCAGCCGAGCTTGCTGTTGACGAAGACGAAAGCCTGGCCGATGCCACGCTGGCGCACGATCTGCTTGAGCGCGGCGCGCTTGTCGTCGGTCTGCACGCTGAAAAAATGCTGCTCCACCGTTGATGCGGTGGCGTTCGAGCGGGCGACCTCGATCGTCACCGGATCTTGCAGGTAGCTGGCAGCCAGCCGCTTGATCTCGGGCGAGAACGTCGCCGAAAAAAGCAAGGTCGTGCGCTTTTTGGGCAGATAGCTCAGGATGCGCTGCAGGTCAGGCAAAAAGCCGATATCGAGCATCCGGTCGGCCTCATCGAGCACGACGTATTCGACCTGGTTGAGCACGGCGGTCTTGGCTTCGATGTGATCGAGCAGCCGCCCCGGCGTGGCGATCAGCACCTCGACGCCGGCCTTGAGCTCGGCCGTTTGCGGTTTCATGTCCATGCCGCCAAAGACCACCGCGCTGCGCAGCTTGGTGTGCTTGGCATACAGCTTGACCTGCTGGGCCACCTGATCGGCCAGCTCGCGCGTGGGCAGCAGCACCAGCGCGCGCACCGGATGGCGCGCCGGCGAGGTCGAGGCGTTTTCATGGGCCATCATGCGTTGCAGAAGCGGCAGTGAAAACGCCGCCGTCTTGCCCGTGCCCGTCTGCGCCGCGCCCATCACGTCGCGTCCTTGCAGCACCACAGGGATGGCCTGGGCCTGGATCGGCGTCATCGACTCATAGCCCATTTCGGCCACCGCCTGGGCCAGATGGGGGTGCAGTTGCAACTGGGAGAAAGACTGTGTCATAAGCTTGCTATTGTCTCATCCCGGGCCCGGCTCGCCCTGCAGGCCCCAAGGAGCCTGCCCCGGCACGCTGATCAGTTCGTACTGCCCTGGCTGTGCGCCCAGGCGCGCAGCGCTCAGGCGTCTCCCCCACAGGCAGCCCGTGTCCAGCCCCAGGGTCTGATGGATCCAGCCGGGCTGCTGGTCGAGCCGCTCGATCGACAGCATCGACCAGTGACCAAAGGCCACGCTTTGGCCTTGCGTGCGGCGGCCCGGCACTTCAAACCAGGGCAGATAGCCCTCGGGCGCCTGGCTCGGCGGGCCATTGGCCTCAAACTCCATGGCTCCATCGGGCGTGCAAAAACGCAGCCGCGTCAGGCCATTGACGATCACCCGCAGCCGGTCCCATCCCTGCAGCCGCTC
>CANHDQ010000150.1 GCA_947459405.1 Comamonadaceae bacterium | reverse complement strand
GCGGGCGCGAGTTCATCATGAAGGACGCCTACAGCTTTGACCGCGACGGCGCCTCGGCCCAGCGCAGCTACCAGGCCATGGCGCAGGCCTACCGCGCCATCTTCGACCGTTTTGGCCTGCGCTACCGGGCCGTTGCCGCTGACTCAGGCGCCATCGGCGGCGACCTGTCGGAAGAATTTCAGGTGATCGCGGCCACCGGCGAGGACGCGATCGTCTACTGCCCCGCTAGCGACTACGCGGCCAATATGGAAAAGGCCGAAGCCCTGGCACCGACCGGCCCGCGGCCGGCAGCGCGAGAGCCGATGCGCAAAACACCGACCCCGGGCAAGAGCACCTGCGCCGACGTGGCCGAGCTGCTGGGCCTGCCGCTTGCGCGCACGGTCAAGTCGCTGGTGCTGGCCACCGACGAGCTCGGTGAACAAGGCCAGGTCATCAAAACCCAGATCTGGCTGCTGCTGCTGCGCGGCGATCACGACATGAACGAGGTCAAGGTCGGCAAGGTCGCTGGGCTGGCGAGCTTTCGCTTTGCCACGGTGGCTGAAATCGAGGCCCACTTCGGCTGCAAGCCCGGCTACCTGGGCCCGATCGGCTTGAAGCAGCCCGTCAAGATCGTCGCCGACCGCGAAGTGGCGGTCATGGCCGACTGGATCTGCGGCGCCAACGAGATCGACTTTCATCTGACCGGCGTCAACTGGGGCCGCGACCTGCCCGAGCCCGAGCAGGTGGCCGATCTGCGCAACGTCGTGGCGGGCGATGCCTCCCCCGACGGCAAGGGGGTGCTGGCCATCGAGCGCGGCATCGAGGTCGGCCATGTGTTTTACCTGGGCACCAAGTATTCCAAGGCCATGAACGCCACCTTCCTGGACGAAGACGGCAAGCCCAAGTTGATGGAGATGGGCTGCTACGGCATCGGCATCACGCGCCTGCCGGCAGCGGCCATCGAGCAGAACCACGACGAGCGCGGCATCATCTGGCCCGACGCGATTGCTCCGTTTGCCGTGGTGATCTGCCCCATCGGCGCGCACCGCAGCCAAGCGGTGCGTGACGAAGCGCAAAAACTGCACGACGCGCTGCAAGCGCAGGGCGTCGATGTGATGCTCGATGACCGTGACGAGCGCCCCGGCGCCATGTTTGCCGACTGGGAACTGATCGGCGTGCCGCACCGGGTGGTGATTTCCGAGCGCGGCCTCAAGGAAGGCCAGCTTGAGTACCAGCACCGCCGCGACAAGGAGGCCAGCAAGGTCGCGGTCGAACAAACACTGGAGTTTCTGCGGGCCCGGCTACAGGGCTGAGGCCCCATCGCCGCGAGGGCGCGGCTCCCACAGTTTTCGGGGGGCGGCGCTGTCATTGCGAGGAACGAAGCAATCCACCGCAGCCTTAGCACAGGCCCATGGATTGCCACGGCGCTGCGCGCCTCGCAACGACGAAGCGGGCGCGCGACCTTTCAGCCCTGGTGCGTCGCGCCCTGAAAGCCTTGCTCCTGGGCAAACCAGGCCAGCACAGGGATGGTGCCGGGCAGGACCGGCTGCACTTGGACCGGCAGGCACTGCCAAGCATGGCGCTGGCCCTCTTTCATCACCAAGGTGCCTTGCCAGTCGAAGACCTTGCAGAAATTGAGCCGCACCAGGGCGTGGGGATAGTCAACCAGCTCGATGCGCCAGGGCTGCGCCGACCCGATGGTGACGCCGATTTCTTCTTGCAGCTCGCGCCGCAGCGCCTGCTCGACTGTCTCGCCGGCCTCGATCTTGCCGCCCGGAAACTCCCAGTAGCCCTCGTAGACCTTGCCGGCAGGGCGCGAGGTGAGCAGGAATTGGCCGTCGGCTTGGATCAGCACGCCCACCGCGACCTCGACCACACGCCGGTCGCCCTCGCGCGGACGCTGGCCATCGGCCACCAGGGGCGTCATGTGCGCCCGTGCTGTCCGGCGTAGTCGCGCGCGAACTGGTAAGCGACGCGGCCGCTGCGCGAGCCGCCGCGCTCGAGCGACCACAGCAGGGCGGCCGGCTGCGCCGATTCGATCTCGGCCGGGCCCACGCCATAGGAGCGCAGCCACTGCGCCACGATGGCCAGGTACTCCTCTTGGCTGAAGGGGTAGAAGCTGACCCACAGGCCAAAGCGCTCGGACAGCGAAATCTTTTCTTCCACCACCTCGCCCGGATGCACCTCGCCGTCGGGCGTGTGCTTGTAAGACAGGTTCTCGCTCATGTACTCGGGCAGCAGATGGCGGCGGTTGCTCGTCGCATAAATGAGCACATTGGGCGTGGCCGCTGCCACCGAGCCGTCGAGGATGGACTTGAGCGCCTTGTAGCCCGACTCGCCGTCTTCAAAACTCAGGTCGTCACAAAAGATCAAGAACTTCTCGGGCCGTCCGCTGACCACCTCCACGATGTCGGGCAGGTCGGTGACGTCGTCCTTGTCGATCTCAATGAGCCGCAAGCCCCTGGGGGCGTAGGTGTTCAGACAGGCCTTGATCAAGGACGACTTGCCCGTGCCACGCGCGCCGGTGAGCAGCACATTGTTGGCCGGCAGCCCCTGCACGAACTGCTCGGTGTTGCGCTGGATCTTGGCCTTTTGCTCGTCGATCTCCTGGAGGTCGTCGAGCGTGAGGGGCGACAGGTGTGTCACCGGCGCCAACACGCCGTGGCCCGATGCCCTGCGGCGGTAACGCCAAGCAACGGCAGCGCTCCAATCGGGCGCGCGCAACGGCTGGGGCAAGATGGTTTCGATGCGCTGCACCAGGGCTTGCACCTGGTCGATCAGCCCTTGCAAGTCACTCATCGCTGGCTTTCTTCAAGACCGTCGAGCCGCGTCTTAGCTCCGGTAGTCGGCATTGATCTTGACGTAGTCGTAGGAAAAATCGCAGGTCCAGACGGTGTCGCTGGCCGTGCCCCGGCCAAGCACCACGCGCACCGTGATCTCGCTTTGCTTCATCACGCGCTGGCCGTCGGCCTCCTGATACTGCGGATGACGGCCGCCGCTGCTGGCCACCTGCACATCGTCAAGGTACAGGTCGATGCAGCGCTGATCGAGATCGGCAATGCCCGCATAGCCCACGGCCGCCAAAATGCGCCCGAGGTTGGGATCGCTGGCAAAAAAAGCGGTCTTGACCAGGGGCGAATGGCCGATGGCGTAGGCGACCTGACGGCATTCCTCGGCATCGCGTCCGCCCTCAACGCGCACGGTGATGAATTTGGTGGCGCCCTCGCCGTCACGCACAATGGCCTGGGCCAGCCAGCGGGCCACCTCGATCATGGCCGCGCGCAAGGCCTGGGCCTGCGGCGACTGCCAGGAGCTGACCACCTCGTGACCGGCCTTCTGGGTTGCCACCACCACGAAGGAATCGTTGGTAGAGGTGTCGCCGTCGACCGTGATGCGGTTGAACGAGGCTTCGGCCAACTCGTGCGCCAAGCCGGCCATGAGTTCGGGCGCAATGCAGGCGTCGGTGGCCATAAAGCCCAGCATGGTGGCCATATTGGGCCGGATCATGCCGGCGCCCTTGCTGATGCCGGTGATAGTGACCGTGCGCCCGTCGATCTGCACGCGGCGCGAGCAGGCTTTGGGCACGGTGTCGGTGGTCATGATGGCCTGGGCCGCCTGGGCCCACTGCCCAGCCTGCGCCGCCGCGATCGCAGCGGGCAAACCGGCGATCACCCGCTCGCTGGGCAGCGTCTCCATGATCACGCCGGTGGAAAAGGGCAGGACCTGCTCGGGTGCCAGGTCAAGCTGTGCGGCCAGCGCCTGGCAGCAGGCACGGGCCCGCGCCAGACCGTCTTGGCCGGTGCCCGCGTTGGCGTTGCCCGTGTTGATCAGCAAGGCCCGGATGGCCGAGCCGCTGGCCAGGTGCTGCCGGCAGATCTGCACCGGCGCGGCGCAAAAACGGTTTTGCGTGAACACCGCGCCGACCGCACTGCCCTCGTCGAGCAGCATGACCGCCAGATCCTTGCGTGCGGCCTTGCGCACACCGGCTTCGGTTATGCCCCAGCGCACGCCGGGCACGGCAAACAATTGATCGGCCGGCGTGGCCACCAGGTTGACGGTCATGCAATGACTCCAGCTTGAAAACCGCGCAGTAGGCCAGGGGCGTCGCTCAGCTCAGGCGGCCGTGGCACTGCTTGTACTTCTTGCCCGAGCCGCAAGGGCAAGGGTCGTTGCGTCCGACGCGCGGCACCGACTGGCTCTCCAGGAAGGCTTGCAGCCGGGCTGCGTCTTCGGAGCTCACCTGCGGCTCGCCGTTTTCGTCGGGGGCCGAATAGGTCACGTTGCTGACCTGCTCGCCGCGCTCCTCGATCTGGGCCGCAGCCTGGTCGAGCTGCTCGCGCGACTGCACCTGCACCGTCATGAGCACGCGGGTGACCTCGTTGCGCACACTGTCGAGCAGCTGTGCAAACAGCTCGAAGGCCTCGCGCTTGTACTCTTGTTTGGGCTGCTTCTGGGCGTAGCCGCGCAGGTGGATGCCCTGGCGCAGATAGTCCAGCGCGCTCAGGTGCTCGCGCCAGTGCGTGTCGATGGTCTGCAGCAGCACCATGCGCTGGAACTGCACGAAGTTTTCTTCGCCAATTTGCTCGACCTTGGCGGCAAACGCCGCGTGGGCGGCCTGCACCACCTTGGCCACGATGTCTTCGTCGCTCACCGAGGTCTCGTCGGCCAATTGCTGGCGCAAGGGCAAATCGATCTGCCACGACTCGGCCAGCGCCCGCTCCAGGCCCTCGAGGTCCCACTGCTCCTCCACGCTCTCGAGCGGCACATACTGGCGTGCCAGATCGGTGAAGCAGCCTTCGCGCAGAGCCGTGATCTGCTCGGACAGACCGGCCGCATCCATGATGTCGTTGCGCTGCTGGTAGATGACCTTGCGCTGGTCGTTGGCCACGTCGTCGTACTCGAGCAGCTGCTTGCGCATGTCGAAGTTGCGCGCCTCGACCTTGCGCTGGGCCGACTCGATGCTGCGCGTGACGATGCCCGCCTCGATCGCCTCGCCCTCGGGCATCTTGAGCCGGTCCATGATGGCCTTGACCCGCTCGCCGGCAAAAATGCGCATCAGCGGATCGTCCAGGCTGAGATAAAACCGCGACGAGCCGGGATCGCCCTGGCGGCCGGAGCGGCCACGCAGCTGGTTGTCGATACGCCGCGACTCGTGGCGCTCGGTGGCAATGATGCGCAGGCCGCCCTGGGCCTTGACGCGCTCATGGTCGGCCGACCAACCCTCGCGCAGCTCGGTGATGCGCGCCTGGCGCGCGGCCTCGTCCAAGGCTTCGTCGGCCTCGATCGCCTCCACCATTTTTTCGACATTGCCGCCCAGCACGATGTCGGTGCCGCGGCCGGCCATATTGGTGGCAATCGTGATCATGCCCGAGCGCCCGGCCTGCGCCACGATGTCAGCCTCACGCGCGTGCTGCTTGGCATTGAGCACCTGGTGCGGCAGCTTGGCCTGCTCGAGCAGCTTGTCGATGATCTCCGAGTTCTCGATCGACGTCGTGCCCACCAGCACCGGCTGGCCACGCTCGTGGCAGTCCCGGATGTCAGCGATGGCCGCTGCATATTTTTCGGCGGTGGTCTTGTAAACCCGGTCGAGCTGGTCGTCGCGCCGGCTGGGTTTGTTGGGCGGAACCACGACAGTTTCGAGGCCGTAGATTTCCTGGAACTCGTAGGCCTCG
The DNA here is from genome assembly GCA_947459405.1 of Comamonadaceae bacterium. Lineage (GTDB taxonomy): Bacteria > Pseudomonadota > Gammaproteobacteria > Burkholderiales > Burkholderiaceae_C > Polaromonas. The sequence goes on along the minus strand of CANHDQ010000150.1, from coordinate 1,254 downwards.
GTATCGGCCGTGCCGGTCATGCCGGCGAGCTTGCCGTAGAGCCGGAAATAGTTCTGAAACGTGATCGAGGCCATGGTCTGGTTCTCGGCCTGGATCTCCACGCCCTCCTTGGCCTCCACCGCCTGATGCAGGCCGTCGCTCCAGCGCCGCCCGGACATCAGCCTGCCAGTGAACTCGTCGACGATGATGACCTCACCGCCTTGGACCACATAGTGCTGGTCGCGGTGGTAGAGGTGCTGCGCCCGCAAGGCGGCATACAGGTGATGGAGCAACTGGATATTGGCGGGGTCGTACAAGGTGGCGCCCTGCGGGATCAGGCCCATGCCGGCCAGAATGCGCTCGGCGTTCTCATGGCCCTGCTCGGTCAGGAAAACCTGGTGCGATTTCTCATCGACCGTGAAGTCGCCGGCCTTGATCACGCCCTCGCCGGTACGCGGGTCGGCCTCGCCCTCCTGGCGGGTGAGCATAGGCACGATCTGGTGCAGCGAGCGGTACAGCTCGGTGTGGTCCTCGGCCTGGCCCGAGATGATCAGCGGCGTGCGGGCCTCGTCGATCAAGATCGAGTCCACCTCGTCGACGATGGCGTAATGCAGGCCACGCTGCACCCGGTCGCCCGGCTCGTAGACCATGTTGTCGCGCAGGTAGTCAAAGCCGAACTCGTTGTTCGTGCCGTAGGTGATGTCGCTGTTGTAGGCCGCCTGCTTTTCCTGCCGGCTCATCTGCGCGGAGTTCACCCCCACGCTCAGGCCGAGGAAGTTGTAGAGCTTGCCCATCCAGGTCGCATCGCGGCTGGCCAGATAGTCGTTGACCGTCACCACGTGCACGCCTTTGCCCGCCAGCGCGTTGAGATAGACCGGCAGCGTGGCCGTCAGGGTCTTGCCCTCGCCGGTGCGCATCTCCGAAATCTTGCCCTCGTGCAGCGACATGCCGCCGAGCAGCTGCACATCAAAGTGGCGCATCTTCATGACGCGCTTGCTGCCTTCGCGCACCACGGCAAAGGCCTCGGGCAGCAGCGCTTCGAGCGACTCGCCCTGCGCCAGCCGCTGCTTGAATTCATCGGTCTTGGCGCGCAGCTGCTCGTCGCTCAAGGACGCCAACTGCCCTTCCATGGCATTGATGCGCTCGGCAGTCTTGCGATAGGTTTTGAGCAGGCGGTCGTTGCGACTGCCAAAAATCTTGGTGAGGAAATTGATCGCCATATGCGAAGAGCCCGTCGGTCCAGCCCCCTGGCCGGCCCGTCAGACTCCAAACCCT
>CANHDQ010000149.1 GCA_947459405.1 Comamonadaceae bacterium | reverse complement strand
GAAGCGCGACTATAAGCTTCGAACAGGATAAAAGTTACACTTTAACAATTTCCGATCCGGAAATTCTTAATTTAATTATTAAAATCCGATGACTCCCCTCACAAGCCGGCCTTACAACGAACAAGACCTTGACTTACTCAGTTTGCGGCTCTTCGTTTGTTTGTGTGAAGACCGCAATCTGGCGAAGGTCGGGCATAAATTTGGTCTGATGCCCTCGGCCATTAGCAAGCGTATAGCCCGCTTAGAGGATTGCTTGGGCGGCATGCCGCTGTTCAAACGTTTACGCCACGGACTCGAGCCGACCATGGCCGGAAATGCTTTCTTGAAGCATGTTCGAGACGTACTGGAGGGCTTGGACAATGCCACCCACGAAATTCGCGGGTTCACCACGGGCCACAGCGGTAGGATTCGAATGTTGACGCCAGAGTCTTCGATGGCCACTTTCTTGCCAGACGACTTGCAAAATTTTTTGAAGGACCCAGCACACGGCAATCTGGCCTTGCATCTACATAGCGATAGTGGCAATGACGTGGTGCAGCAGCTCACTGAGGAGAGCTACGACATTGGGATCATCTGGAATGTGCAAGACACAAGTGGCCTCGTGTGCCTGCCTTACCGCAGTGATGTCTTGTGCGCGGTGGTGCCGCAGTCGCATACATTGGCCGAGCGAGCCTCGGTAGCGATAACGGATTTGCAAGATTTCGACATCGTTGCCATTCACTCGATCACACGTGCCGAAGCTCGCGTGCGTCGCATGAAGCCCAAGTTGGCGATACCCCCACTTAGAGTTCGGTTGGCGCTACCTTCAATCGCGAACGTGCTTGAGTCGGTTCGCTCAGGCTTGGGCGTAGGTTTCGCCCCGTCCGACGCACAAAATAAACTATCGCACTCCGAAGGTCTGGTGTTTCTTCCTCTTAAAGACGGATGGGCGCGGCGGCACTTTGTGGTTTGCTATAAAGACAATCAAAGGACCCCAGTCGCCGCAAAGAATTTGGCCCATTTTTTGTCAAGAAGGGCACAGGCATGAGGATGGCTAGGATGTACCGAGGGACGTTGCTCAGCCTGATTTTGGTCTTCTGTGGCAGCACCCTCACTTTGGCACAACCGGGAAATTGGCCCAGCCGCCCTGTGACACTGATCGTGCCATTTGTCATAGGAGGTGCATCCGACACGGTTGCCCGTTTGCTTGCGCCTGAGTTGTCCGCAGTCATCGGTCAGCCGGTAGTTGTCAAGAATTGGGCTGGTGCTGGGGGATCAATTGCAGCGCGCCAGCTGACCCGCCTGGCACCCGATGGGCATGTGCTGATGTTCGCAGGCCTTAGTGAAACGGTATTGATCCCGTTAAGCCAACCAACTGCAGGCTATTCACCGCAGGACCTGCAACCCATATTTATAGTGGGCTCTACTCCGTTGGCGCTGGCCGTGCGTACGAAATTCCCAGCGCATGACATTGATTCTTGGGTTCAGATCGCCCGCGCCAATCCCATGAAATTTTCCTACGGAAGCAATGGCTTGGGTTCCTACGGGCATTTGATGCTACAAACATTGGCCCATCGGCTCGGATTGGAGATGCTGTATGTACCTTATAAGGGCAGCAGCCAAATGCTTAATGATCTCGCTGGTGGTCAAATTGATCTCGCATTAGTAAGTCTGCCATCAGTATTGCCCTATGTAAATTCAGACAAAGTTAAACTGCTCGGCGTTTCTTCGGCCACCCGTATGGTCGACACAGGCCAAACGCCGACTTTCCATGAATCAAGTGCTTTAGCTCCCTATCAGATTTCGGTCTGGGGCGGAATCTTTGCGCCTCAAGCCATACCAGACGAGGTCGCAGTCAGGATAAATACTGCGTTTGCGCTGGTATTGCGCAATAGCAAAATTCGGGAGGGTTTGATCAGGATAGGCGCTCAGCCTGATCAACCGAGAAGCCTATCGGAGAGTCGGCTGTTCTTTATGCGACAGATTGAACAATTTCACCCGCTAACCAGTCACCCGCGATAAACCAGCTATTGCGCTCAGATCACTATTTAGTTGATCAAACTTGCATCTAGCCGATTTGAATTGATGCGCCTCAAAAATCGGCTTTCTAACTCGCTCGCATGCGCGCTGAAATTCAAACATCAAATTGCCTGGCAGTCCAAGCGGGATTGCTCGACTGACTCGATCAGTTTTCAGCCTCTTTTTTTGGTGAGGGCGGGGATTCGAACTCGCCTTTGCTACGCAGGTCAGATTTGGCCCACAAGCGGTCATATCAGCCAGCGACTGAGATGACCGCCACATGGTCAGCACTCAAGGGCGGCCCGTCTGCGCATGCGTTCTTGCGCTATGCACACCAAAATTTACTCTGGCTTGAAGCCCGCACCTTTGAGCAGATCAGCGCTCTCCGTGATGTAGCCGGCCATGTACTTGCGGAAGTCATCAACACTTTCGGTGACCGGCTCAATGCCCAAGGGTTCCCAAGCTCCTGCCTTGGTGAGTTGACTGACCGCCTCATTGATTGCGCGATTGAGAAATTGGATTCTTTCGGGGGATGTTCCTTTAGGCGCCCAAACGCCGTACCACGACTCCGTGACGAATTTCGGAAATCCGCTCTCTACCGCAGTAGGAATATTGGGAAGCACGGAACTGCGTTTGGCCGAGGTGACCATGATGGGCTTGACCTTGCCCGACTTGGCCATCGATTGCAGTGCCACGATGGCATCGATCTGGATCTGCACGTGACCTCCAGCGACGTCCGTTAGAGCGGGCGCGGTACCTTTATAGACCGCGGTGCTCAAGTTGTTAAGACCGCCTTGCTTGGCAAACATCAAAGTCCCCAGGTGGCTGGCAGCACCCAGGGCCGGCAGGGCAGCCGTCCACTTGTCTGGACTTTGCTTGACGGCAGCGATCACTTCACTCAGCTTGGTCTGAGGCAGGTTAGGCGAGATGACCATCAGCAGCGGCGCATCGCCCACGCGTGCAATGTGTGCAAAGTCCGTCAGAGGGTCATAAGGCGGATTGGCCATGACCTGCTTGGTCAGGGCCTGGGTCGATGCGGAGAACAGCAGGGTCTGACCATCGGCAGGCGCAGTCTGCACAAAGCGCCCGCCAACCGACCCATTGGCCCCAGGCCGGTTCTCGACCAGAACCGGTACGTTCAGATTCGTGCTCAGCTGCCTGGCCAACAGCCGCGCCGCACCATCAACCCCACCGCCGGGTGCAAAAGGCACGATGACCTTAATGGGGCCGTCCGGGAACTTGCTCTGCGCCAGAGCGCTGCCACCCAAGGCCAGAAGGGCCAGCGTGAGGATCCTGCGTGTAATGCCGTTCATTGCTTGTCTCCTTGTTGATGAAATGAAACTAGGTACGGTAGCCCTTGCGCCAGGCAGACGACCCGCCCAGCAAAAGCGCTTCAGGTGCGGGACCATGGAGCTCAGCGTAGGACTCTATGGTTCGCGTCATGCGTGTAAGCAGCCAATCGGCTACGGTGTCTTCGGCCTCGCCCGCCTCCAGGCGAGCCAGAATCAAGCGAATGGCCTGCATCTGCTCGGCTAAAGGTCCTGGTGCCAGCAGAAAAGCAACCACCGCCTCCTGGCCCGTTCGCTCACTCTCGGCCCACAGGTAATCGGCAATGTCACGCTCGAAGTCCTCGAGCGTGACGCTGATGCCGGTCATGCCGCAGGAACAGCCCAGCGCAATGTGCTGGGCTGACAGGCGGTGCCAGAGTTCGGCCAGACGGGCCGCCTGCACCTGCTGGGGCGTGGTCACGGTCACCTCGTCAAATTTTGGCCCGCAAGGCTGCAGTCTCAGCGGGCAAGACCTGGAAGTGCGCATCGAGCGCAACGCCGTAGAGTTTTACGGCCGCCTCACGGCTGACATACCCCTCGCGCACGTCCTCGGCGACCTTGACTGCGTCGCGCATGAAGGGATGACCGAAGCCACCACCACCGCCCGAGAGCATTTTGTAGGCATCGCCCCGCTCCAGACGCACGTTAAAGATCTTGGCATTGGGCAGGTCTTCCTGCCACTGGCCTTTGCGGCGAATGGCGATGCCATTGCCAGCCGCCTCACCACCGCCTTCGAGGCCCCAGGGCTTGCAGTGCATCCGGTCGATTCGCGTGGTCACCGAAAAAGGTGACAGGGCCTGCACCACCATCTCGGCGCCCAGCCCGCCGCGGAACTCGCCCGCACCGCCGCTGTCCTGGCGGATCCTGTAGCTTTCCACCAGCACGGGGTACTTGGCTTCAAGCTGCTCGGTGGGGCTGTTGTGCGTGTCGCCGTCGTTGATGCAGACCGTGACCGAAACGCCATCCTCGCGGCTCTTGGCCCCCCAGCCGCCGCCCAGAGGGCCGATACCCACAATGAACAGGCGCCCATCTTCGGGCGAAATCCCATGAATGTTGGGGAACACCAGGTCGGCATGGTGGCCGGCGATGGAGCGATCCGGAATAGCCGGGGCCAGCGCCTTGAAGATGGTGTCAATTACCGTCATGGGAAAGGTCATCCAAACCCGCATCGGGTAGGGCCGCTCGGCGCTGATGACGGTACCCATGGGCATGACGACCTTCAGGGGACGGAAACTGCCATCATTGACCGGATAGTCTGTTGGCGTGGTCAGGCACTTATAGGCCACCTGCGCGCAGGCGATGCCCGTGGTGAAGCCCGAGTTGTAAAAGCCCTTGACCTGACGGCTGACATCGGACAGGTCTATCTCCATTTCATCGCCTTTGACCGTGACCTTCACGCGGATGGGGATGCGCTTGCCCACCTCCAGTCCGTCATCGTCCATGAAGGACTCGGCCTCGTAGACGCCGTCGGGGATCGACAGCGTGTTCTGGCGGGCCAGCGCTTCAGAGGCGTTCATGATCTCACGGATCGAGGCCTGCACCGCCTCGTTGCCGTAACGCTGCACCAGCTCCAAGAAGCGCCGCTCACCGGTGGTGATCGCCGTGATCTGCGCTCGCAGGTCGCCCAGAGCACGTTCGGGCATGCGCACATTCATCGCGATGATGTCGATCAGGTCCTGGTTGACCTGGCCCTCTTTTTGGTACTTGACGATGGGGATCTGGATGCCCTCGGAGAAGATGTCCGTAGTGATCTGGCCCAAGCTTCCGCCCACGTCCAGCCAGTGCGCCATGCAGCAAGTAAAGCCGATGAGCTCACCCTTGTGAAAAACCGGCATGGTGAACGTAAAGTGGTTCAGATGGCTGCCGGTGGTGTAAGCGTCGTTGGTCACCAAAATATCGCCCGGGCGGATGTTCTCGTAGCCAAAGTGACGGATCTTGGCCTTGACCGTTTCAGACATGCCCCGGATGAACATAGGCAGCCCCAGACCAATCGAAACCGTCTCGCCCTCCTTGGTAAACAGCCCCACGGTAAAGTCCAGCGCCTCATAGATGATGAGGTTGTAGGCCGTGCGCATCAGATTGGTTTTCATTTCCTCCGTGACGGCGAACAGGCCGTTACGAATGATCTCGACGATAACGGGGTCCACCGTCTGCGCCTGAGGGTTGGGGGTGGTCACGGTGTTCATGAGCGATCGCTCCCGATAGAAATCTGCAGGTTACCGAAGGCGTCGACCTGGAGGTGGTCGCCCGGCTGTACCACGGTGGTGGAGGCATGCTCTTCAATCAAGGCCGGGCCCGGAATGACGTTACCGCTTTTGAGCAGATCGCGCTTGTAGACGGCTGTGGAGACGTAGTCTCCTGCGCTGCGGAAAAACACCGGCTTGTGCGCGCGCAGCGCAGTGGCTTCTGGTGTTGCCTGGCCGATGGCGACTTCGTTGCGGGGGGGCTTTCGCATGCGGCCCATTACAGTCACGCGAAGGCTCACGATATCGGCCGGCTCCTTGGGAGCGGCTGTGCCATAGCGGACTGTGTGCACCTCGTCAAAGTGGTTCTTTATGGCAACGCGGTCCTTGGCCTCGAAGTAGACATGGGGCAGGTCCACGGTCACGGCGTGCTCCTGGCCCACGTAGCGCATATCAGCGGCGCGCCCAAAGACGATCTCTTCCGGCCGAATCTGCGAAGCGCCGATCGCAGCGCGACCCTCGTCCTCCATCTCCTTGTAAATCGCCTCGATCTCGTCGAAAGACAGGCCCGCCAGCCGGCGGAACACCGAGCGCACATAGTCGTAGCGCAGGTCCGAGAACAGCATGCCGTAGGCTGAAAAATAGCCGGGCGCGTATGGGATGAGCACCTTGCGGATGCCGATCTCGCGGGCAATGGCCGAGGCGTGCAGCGGGCCCGCGCCGCCGTACACCACCATGGTGAAGCTCCCAGCATCGAGTCCGCGCTCGGTGGTCACGGCTTTGACAGCGTGCGACATCTGGGTGACGGCGATGCGCAAAATGCCGTCGGCCGCGCGGGTGGCATCCAGGCCTAGAGGCGTGGCCACCTTTTCTTCCATGGCCTGGCGGGCGCGATCCAGGTAAAGCGGCATCTCGCCGCCAAGAAAGTTGTGCTCATCGAGGCGACCGAGGATGAGATTGGCGTCGGTCACGGTTGGCTCAGTGCCACCGCGGCCATAGCAGACCGGACCGGGCATGCTGCCGGCCGAGCGCGGCCCGACGCGCAGCGAACTGCCCAGCTCGATCCTGGCGATTGATCCGCCACCGGTGCCGACCTCAAAGATATCCATCATCGGAATCTGGATCGGCAGGGCCTTCTCATAGCCGCCGATCAGCGCGCTGCCGGTGGTCAAGGGCCGGCCCTCGCTGATAACACCGGCCTTGGCAGTGGTTCCGCCCATGTCGAAGGCGATCGAATCGGGCAGGCCCAGCTGGGCACAGATGGCCTGAGCGCCAATCACGCCGGCGGCCGGTCCGGATTCGAGCATGCGCACGCAGTCACGGCGTGCATGCTCCAAAGGAAACAGTCCTCCGGTGGACTGCACGGCGTAGAAATCGCCTCGAAAGCCTTTTTCTTCCAGGTGCGT
>CANHDQ010000148.1 GCA_947459405.1 Comamonadaceae bacterium | reverse complement strand
CCCTGCAAAGCGCACCGGATGGCATCGCCCCCGTCATCCAGGATTACCTGGACCTGCTCGGTGAGCTCAACCCCGGCGCTGCGCCCGTATATTGTCCACCCTGCCAATAGCCGCAGAAACGGTGTGTGCAAAGGTCTGAGCCGGCGAGCGCTTTGCGCAAGCTACTGACTTTTTGCGGTCCAGCCAAAAAAGGCTCTGATCTGCGCGGCTTGCGCTTGCGCATCGCGCTGGCCCAGCGCGATCAGCGCCTGGGTGTAGGGCGCTTCAAACAGCAGATAAGACAGCAGCGCTCCGGCTTGGCCTTCGGACTGACCGGGCCTGCTGCCCAAGATGCGCAGCAGGCCGCGCACGCTCACCGGCACTTCGCGTGCGTGCTCCCAGGCCAGCGCGTCGAGCCGCTGCGAGGGTGCAATCAGCAGCAACTCAATGGGGCGCAGACCGCTGGCGGCGCGCTGCTCGGCCGTCATGGCCTGTAGCGTCTGGTTGGTGCGGTGCAGCCGCTCGACATCGACGGCGATCGCATCGAGAAAGATGCTGGCCAGGGCATGGCCGGCGACCTGGGCGACCGAAGGGTAGCCGCTGTTGTCCGCTGGCCCAGCGGCAGGCTCGAGCATGCGCCCCGCGCCGATGACCAAGATGCGGTCGGCGCCGAGGTGTATGGCCGGTGAAATCGGCGCGATCTGGCGCATCGAGCCATCGCCAAACCAGCTTTGCGCCTGTCCATCGGGTAGGTCGATGGCGGGAAACACGAGGGGAATGCCGGCGCTGGCCAGCAGATGGCGGTGGCCGATCTCGCAGCGCAAGGCTTTGCGCTGGTTGCGCCGCCAGGGCGCGATCGGGCTGGCGCTTTGGTAAAACGTCACGTGCTCGCCGCTGCTGTAGTTGAAGGCGCTGATGCCCAGGGCCTGCAAGGCACCAGAGTGCAGCAGCTCGGGCAGTCGGTTGATCTGCAGACGCTGCTCGAGCAACTGGCCCAGCGGCGCGTTGTTGAGCAAAAAGCGCGGCCGCAATTTCTTTTGGCTGATCAACCAGCCCAGCGAAAACAGCGACAGCCAGCGCGCGCCCGAGCCCATGGCGCTAAGCACATCGGACTCATAGACCTGGCCGACCCGAAAGCCGCTCCACACATCGAGCAGGGACTGCACCGCCGCCGGCGTGTCGTCGGCCCCGCAAGCCAGCGCGGCTGCGTTGATCGCGCCGGCCGAGGTGCCACAGATCACGGGAAACAGGCTGCGGGTGTCGGCCTGGGCCTGTTGGCCAATCCGCAAGATCTCGGCCAGCACGCCCACCTGGTAGGCGGCGCGCGCGCCTCCGCCGGAAAGAATCAGCCCGGTGCTCGTCACGCGCACCATTGTTGACCGGCCCGTGGGGATCGGTCTGCGTGTGAACCCCTAGGTCAGCCCGCTTGCTCTCCGGCTGGCCCAATCGCTTTGTCACGACACGGTGATGCGCAAGAGGCCTAGAGGTGCGCGGCCTGGGGGTGGGAACAATGGGCGCATTGCCTGGTGTAGGCAGGAAATTTCGTGTTCTTTATGCTTAAATATTAGTTCTTTTGAACTAAAAAGTTGACGCAATGAAGCTATTTCGGATTCTGGCTTGGGCGGTGCTTGCGGTCCTGGGTGTCCTGGCCGTGGCGCTGGCGCTGGTTTTTGCGCTGTTTGACGGCAACCGGCTCAAGGCCGAGATCAGCCAGGCAGTGCTTGAGCGGTACCAACGCACCCTGGTGATCGAAGGCCAGCCGCAGTTGTCGGTGTGGCCCGACGTGGGCGTGGTGCTCGGTGCGGTGTCCCTGTCCGAGCGCGGTAGCAGCCAGCCTTTTGCGGCGATGCAATCGGCGCGCGTGTCGGTGGCCCTGCTGCCCTTGCTGGGCCGGCAGGTGCAGGTGCGTGAACTGCAAGTCAAGGGCCTGAAGGCCGCCGTCATCCGGCGCAAGGACGGCAGCCTGAGTATTGATGACCTGCTCAAGCGCGGCAACGGCCTGCCAGCCGAGCAGACGCACGCGCAGCAGCCGCGGGGGCTGCGCATCGACATGGCGGGCTTGGCGCTCACCGATGGCCAGTTGAGCTGGCGCGATGAGCGATCGGGCCAGCAACTGCGCATCGACTCGGTCAACCTCTCCACCGGCCGGGTGCAGGCTGACACCGGCGCCAAGATGGCCAGCATCGAGCATCTGAGCGTGCGCGTGGCCGGCCGCAGCGCCACCGATGGCCTGAGCCTTTCGATCGATGCGCCCAAGCTACAGCTCTCGGCCGATCGCTTCGGTGGCGAGGCGGTCAAGATCGGCGCGCTGCTGCAAGGCCAGGGGCGAAGTGCCAAGCTGCAGCTGTCGTTGGGCGACTTGCAGGGGCAGGCCCAGGCCTTGCGAATCGGTGCGCTCTCGGGCAGCGTGGAGCTCAGCCATCCGGACATGCCGCGCAAGCCGCTGCAGCTGCCTCTCAAGGGCAGCCTGGACGTCGACTTGGGCAAGGGCAGCGCAACGTTGGTCCTTGACAGCCGTTTCGATCAATCCAAGATCGCCAGCCGCCTAGAGGTGCGCCGGTTTTCGCCGCTCGCCCTGGGCTTTGACCTCGACGTCGACCAGCTCAACATCGACCAATACCTGCCGCCCAAGGCCACTCAAGCGGCGGGCGGTCAGAGCGGGACGAGCGGTCACGGCGGTCAGAGCGGTCATGGCGGGGCCGCAGCAGACCCTGCGCTTGACCTGAGCGCCTTGAAGGGCGCGCCCGAGATGCAGGGCAGGGTGCGTGTCGGCGCCTTGCAGGTCTCGGGACTTAAAGTTTCCGAGCTCGATGCGCGCGTGGCCTTGGCGGCCGGCCAACTGACGATCTCGCCGCTGAGTCTGAAGCTCTACCAGGGCAGCGCCGCTGGCAGCTTGGCCCTGAACGCGCACGAGCAGCGCCTGAGCGTGCGCCAGACGCTTAGCGACGTGAGCATTGAGCCGCTGATGAGGGACCTGCTCAAGCAGGACCTGCTGCAAGGCCGTGGCAACGTGGCCCTTGATCTGCAGGCCCGCGGCCAGACACTGAGCGCGCTCAAGAAGAATCTGGCGGGCAACGCCTCTGTGAGTCTGCGCGACGGCGCGCTCAAGGGCTTCAATCTGGCGCAGAGCCTGCGAGAGGTCAAGGCGCGCATCGGCCAGGGTCAGAGCACGCAGACTGCGCAAGCGGCGCTGAAGACCGATTTTTCGGAGCTGGCGGCGAGCTTCAAGATCGCCGGCGGTGTGGCCCGCAACGACGACCTGCTGATGAAGTCGCCGTTTCTGCGTCTGTCGGGCACAGGCGAGATCGATCTGGCCGCAGGTCAGCTCAACTACCTGGCCCGCGTCAGCGCGGTGGCCAGCGCCCAGGGGCAGGGCGGCAAGGAAGTGGCCGACCTCAAAGGCTTGACGCTGGCGGTGCGTGCCAGCGGCCCCTTTGAGGCGCTCAAGTACCAGCTCGACTGGGGCGCCATGCTGCAGGAGGCTGCCAAGGCCCAGATCGAGGAGAAAAAGCGCGAGGTCAAGGCGCGTGCCGAGGAAGCGGTCAAGGACAAGGCGCGAGAGCTGCTCAAGGGTGTGCTGGGGCGCTGATGCGGCTTCGGACGGCTCGGGACGGGCTTGGGCTGCCAGGCTTTCAGGCCGAGTCTGGTTTGTCGCGCACGCGCTTGAGCAGCGCCGCGGGGTCGATCATGCCGGTGGCCATGGCCGTGCCCAGCAAGATGATGAGCGCGCTCAAGCCCATGCCTGGGGTAAAGGGCTCGTCGAGCAGGGTCACGCCGTAGCTCACGGCAAACAGCGGGATCAGATAGGTGACGGCCAGTGCGCGCGATGGCGATGAGCTTCCCAGGAGGCGAAAGTACAGCAGGTAGGCCACGCCGGTGCACAGTGCACCGAGCACCAGCAGCGACAGCCAGGCGGCCTGGCTCGGCGTCTCCTGCGGCCACAGCCACAGCGCCGGCAGGGCCATGCCCAGCGCCGCGCCGATCTGGCTGCCAGTGGCCGCTGCCAGTGGCGGCACATCTTGCAGGTAAAGGCGCGTGTAGCTGGCGGCCAGCGCGTAGCTGATGCACGCGCCCAGGCAGGCCAGCATGGCCCAGATCGGGTGCAGGGCCGACGCCCCGGCGCGCAGGCCCGCCTGGTCCCACGCCAGCAGGGTCACGCCCACGAAGCCCAGCACCAGCCCGGCGATGCGCCACAAGCCCAGTCGCTCGCCCAGCCAAAGCCAGGCCACAAGCGCGCCAAACATCGGCACGGTCGCATTGATGATGGACGACAGCCCGGTGGTGATGGTCAGCAGCGAGAAGGCAAACAGCGCAAAGGGGATGCCCGAGTTGAGCAAGCCGACGAAAAAAATTGCTGGCCAGCGCGCCCGCAGGGCAGGCCACTGGCCGCGCCAAAGCAGCAGCGGCAACAGAAACAGGGCGCCCAGGCTCACGCGCAGCGTAGCGGTGGCAACCGGTCCGAAGTCGGCCACGGCCAGGCGCATGAACATGAAGGAAGAGCCCCAGATCGCGCCGAGCGCGACGAACTGCGCCAGCCATCCTGCGCTCTGATCGGCGCGGGTCGAATTCAAGAATGGCCCTCGAGCTGCAGCAAGGCGCGTTTGCGCGCCAGGCCGCCGGCGTATCCGGTCAAAGCGCCGTCGCTGCCGACGACCCGGTGACAAGGCACGATGATCGACAGGCGATTGCGCCCAACGGCCGCCCCGACTGCGCGCGCCGCCTGCGGCCGCCCGATGCGGCGGGCCAGCTCGCCATAGCTGCAGGTCTGTCCCGGCGCGATCTCGAGCAAGGCCTGCCAGACGAGCTGCTGCAAGGCGCTGCCCTGACTCAGGTCCAGCGGCAGATCGAAATGCTGGCGCTGACCGGCAAAGTACTGCGCCAGTTGGGTCTGGGCCTGCACCAGCAGGCGGTGGTGGGGCTGACTGGGCCACAGGCCGTCGAGCGCCTCAGGCCGGTGCTTCTGGTCCTCGAACCACAGGCCCGCCAGGCCGCGGCCGCTGGCCAGCAGACGCACCGGCCCCAGTGGGGTCGGGCAGCAGGCTTGGACAGGTGAGTCGGCGGCAGCGGGGGGCATGGTCGAGGAGTCGGCGGCCTGGCCGCGCAGTGCGGTCGGCAAGCGGGAAGGCTATTGATGATACGCGAGCGCCGCGGCGCCCTTGCGCACCGATGAGCCCGTTTGTCCTCGACTTGGCCACTTAAAATGCGGTCTTGCTTCCACGTGGGTCTTGTCCCGGATCGGGACTTCGCAGCCGCTTGCGGGCGTGAGAGACCCACATCGACAAAGGCCTTCATGCAGTTGCACCCCTCGGTCTTCAAGGCCTATGACATCCGCGGCGTCGTTCCCGCGACGCTCGATGAGGCGCTCGCCCGTGCACTGGGCTTGGCTTTTGGCACGCAGGCCTTGCGCCAGGGGCAGGCCGTGGTGGCTGTGGGGCGCGATGGGCGCTTGTCAGGGCCGGCACTGAGCGCGGCCCTGATGCAGGGTTTGACGGCAGCCGGCGTGGACGTGCTCGATGTCGGCGCCGTCACCACGCCCATGCTCTACTTTGCCGCCAGCACCTTGTGCGCCAGCGGCATCCAGGTCACCGGCAGCCACAACCCCAAGGACTACAACGGCTTCAAGATGGTGTTGGCCGGCCGCGCGATTTATGGCGATGAAATCCAGGGCCTGCGCGCCATGATGGAGACCGAGTCCTGGGTCCTGGCCCGTGAGCCGGGGCAGGTGAGAGCCGCCGACGTCTGGCCCGCTTACTGCAAGCGCATCGTCTCTGACATCCAATTGGCGCGCCCCATGAAGCTCGTGATCGACAGCGGCAACGGCATCGCCGGCGCATCGGCGCCGGCCCTCTTTCGCGCCCTGGGCTGTGAGGTGATGGAGCTGTTCAGCGAAGTCGACGGCCAGTTCCCCAACCACCATCCCGATCCGAGCAAGCCCGAGAACCTTCGCGACCTGATCGGCGCCTTGCGCAGCAGCGATGCCGAACTGGGCCTGGCTTTCGATGGCGATGGCGATCGGCTGGGCATCGTCACAAAGGACGGACAAACGATCTACCCCGACCGACAGATGATGCTGTTTGCGCGTGACGTCTTGTCTCGCGTGCCGGGCGCGCCCATTTTGTTTGATGTCAAGTGCTCGCAGCGCCTGGCGCCCGCTATCGAGGCGGCGGGTGGTCGGGCGGTGATGTACAAGACCGGCCATTCGCTGATCAAGGCGCGCATGCGCGAGCTCGATTCGCCCCTCGGCGGCGAGATGAGCGGGCACATCTTTTTCAAGGAGCGCTGGTACGGTTTTGACGACGGCAGTTATGCCGGCGCACGCCTGCTCGAGATCCTCAGTCGCAGCGTCGATGCATCGGCCGTGCTGCACGCGCTGCCGAGCAGCCACAGCACGCCCGAGCTCAATGTGGCCTGCGCCGAAGGCGAGCCACCTCGGCTCGTGGCCGAGTTGATTGCGCTGGGGCAACAGCAGTTTGCAGCACCCGCCCAGGTCTCGACTATCGACGGGCTGCGCATCGATTGGCCCGATGGCTTTGGCCTGATCCGGGCGTCCAACACCACGCCTGTTTTGGTGCTGCGATTTGAGGGGCACACCGAGCAGGTGCTCTCGCGCATCGAGGCCGACATGCTGGCCCTGCTGCAGCGCGTCAAGCCTGGGGCGCAGCTGCAAGGCGCGGCTCATTGAGCCTCGTTTAGATCGCCGCATGCGCATCCTGATTGTCAAGCTGTCCTCGTTGGGTGATGTGGTGCAGACTTTGCCTGTATTGCACGACCTTTCCCTGGCGTTCCCGGACGCAGCGATTGATTGGGTGGTTGAAGAGTCTTTCGCCAGCCTGCTGCAGACTGTTCCTGGCATTGACCGAGTTTTGATTTACGCGCAGCGGCGTTGGCGCAAAACGCCTTTCGGCGGTCAGACCCGTAAGGAGCGGCGCGCTTTTTCGGAACGGTTGCGTGAGCATGCGTACGATGCGGTCCTTG
>CANHDQ010000147.1 GCA_947459405.1 Comamonadaceae bacterium | reverse complement strand
GGGTGCCGAAGGGTGATCTCCATCACGTCCACACCGCCGGCCAACAGGGCGTGAGCCAGCGGCACGGCCTGCATGACGTCGGTGATCACGATCACCGGCACGATGCGCGAGGTGAAGGAGGGTTGATGCAAGCTGGGCGAATCGAGGGTCATGGATCAATTGGGCAAAGCGGTCAAAACAAGGACAACAAGGGGCTGGCGCCGGCCTCGGCGTCACCCACATTCTGACGAAACAGCGCAAACAGGTCGCGGCCGCTGCCGCGTTGATGGGCGCTCAAGTCCGGCGCCTCAAGCGTGCGGCCAGCCAGCTCTGCGGCATCGACTTCGAGCCACAGTTGCTGCTGCTCGCAATCGAGCGTGACCCAGTCGCCCTCGCGAACCCGGGCGATCGCACCGCCGCTTGCCGCTTCGGGGCACACATGGATGGCTGCTGGCACCTTGCCCGAGGCACCCGACATGCGGCCGTCGGTGACCAGGGCCACCGCATGGCCCTGGTCCTGCAAAAGCGACAGGATGGGGGTGAGCTTGTGCAGCTCGGGCATGCCGTTGGCCCGCGGTCCCTGGTTGCGCACCACCGCCACAAAGTCGCGTTCGAGCTGGCCAGCGCGAAAAGCCTGCTCGAGCTGCTTTTGATCGGTAAAGACCAGGGCCGGGGCACGCACGCGGCGGTGGGCCGGCGCAATCGCCGAGACCTTGACCACGGCGCGGCCAAGGTTGCCTTGCAGCAGGCGCAATCCGCCGTCCGCACTGAAAGGTCGATCGATGGGGCGCAGCACCTGCTCGTCGCCCGAGCGATCGGGTGCAGGCCGCCACCGCAGCTGCGCCCCGTCGAGCCAAGGCTCCTGGGTGTAAGGGCCCAAGCCCTGGCCGCAAACGGTCTGCACATCGTCGTGCAAAAGACCGCCAGCGAGCAACTGGGCGATCAAAAATCCCATCCCGCCTGCGGCATGGAAGTGGTTCACATCGGCCGCTCCGTTGGGATAGATGCGCGCCAACAGCGGCACGCAAGCCGACAGATCGGCAAAGTCGTCCCAACTGATGAGCCATCCGGCCGCGCGGGCCATGGCCACCATGTGGAGGGTGTGGTTGGTTGACCCACCGGTGGCCAGCAGACCGACCATGCCGTTGACGAAAACACGCGCATCCATTTGCAGGCCCAGCGCAGCCTGCCGGCTACGCGCCAAGGCCACGGCCCGGGCCACTGCGGCATCGGTCAGCGCCTGCCGCAAGGGCGTGCCTGGGTTGACAAACGACGAACCGGGCAGGTGCAGGCCCATGATCTCCATGAGCATCTGGTTGGAGTTGGCAGTGCCATAAAACGTGCAGGTGCCCGGCCCGTGGTAGGCCGCTTGCTCGGCATCGAGCAGGGCCTGGCGCTCGACCAGCCCCTGTGCGTACTGCTGGCGCACCTTGGCCTTGGCCTCATTGGCCAGGCCCGAGGTCATGGGACCGGCTGGAATGAACACCGCAGGCAGATGGCCGAACTGCAGCGCACCCATCAGCAGGCCGGGGACGATCTTGTCGCACACCCCCAGAAACAGCGCCGCATCAAACACGTTGTGCGACAGACCCACCACGCTGGCCAGAGCAATCACGTCGCGCGAAAACAGCGACAGTTCCATGCCGTCTTCGCCCTGGGTGATGCCGTCGCACATGGCGGGCACGCCGCCGGCAACC
Organism: Comamonadaceae bacterium; assembly: GCA_947459405.1. GTDB lineage: Bacteria > Pseudomonadota > Gammaproteobacteria > Burkholderiales > Burkholderiaceae_C > Polaromonas. The sequence continues at coordinate 5,357 of CANHDQ010000147.1, read as the reverse complement.
TGCGCGGTGGCACCGGCGCTGCGGGCGCTGGCGCGGATGCGTTCAGGATAGTGCTCGTAGGGCTGGTGGGCCGACAGCATGTCGTTGTAGGCCGTAATCAGCCCCAGATGGGGTGCCCGCTCCTGTCGCAGCATGAGTTTGTCGGCCGCCGGCATGGCCGCATAGGCATGGGCAGCGTTGGCGCAGCCCAGACCGCTGCGCTGCGGACCGCCCTTCTTGCTGTTTGCCGCCTGCAGCACCGACAGGTAGGTGCTGCGACTTTGGGCGCTGCGCGCCTCGATGCGCGCGGTCACTTGGGCAAGGCGAGGGTGCAAGCGGCTCATGAGGAGATCCAGACGGCCACCGGGGCCAGACTTTGATGCAGAACGTAAGAAATCGGTAGCTCACGGGTTCGGCAGGCCTGGCGCAAGGTCTGTAGCTTGTCGCTGCCGTGCACCGGCAGCACGATGTGCCGGGCCGTCAGCAAATGGGCCAACGTCTGCGTGATGCGCGCATGCGGGGCCCCAGCGGGCAGCCCCTCGCGCGCCACCGGGAGGCACAAGGACGCACCTTGGGGATCGAGCGCCTGCATCAAATTGGGCATGCCCGCAAAGATCGATGCGGTGTGACCGTCGGCGCCCATGCCCAACACCAGCACATCGGCCGGCCCTTGCGCCCGCAAGGCCTGCCCGGCCAGATCGGCCTGATCGGCCAGTTGCGGCAATGGGACAGATTGCGCCGCCCGCAACCCCAAGGGCGGCTCGGGCAGCGCCAGCGAAGGTGGCACCAGAGGCAAAAAGCGCGCGCACGAGGCCGGCCCCTGCAGCAGGTGCGTGCGCACCAGGCGGGCATTGCTGTCAGGATGATCGGCTGGTACGACGCGCTCATCGGCCAGACTGACCTCCACGAGCTGCCACGGCAGCGCCTGCCCGCGCAGCGCCTCAAACAGCGCCACCGGCGATTGCCCGCCTGAGACGTGCAGCACGGCCCGGCCACGCGCCGCAATGGCCTGGCGCAGTCGAGCAGCCACATCGGCGGCCAGGGTCTGCGCAGCCTGATCGGCTGCGACGGTCCGAAAGGACACGCTCTGGCCAGCCGGCAGGCCCCACTGTGGTTCGGGCTGAGTGCGCATCAAGACTCCTCGAACCAGCTCGAACTCTCTCGGGCCATGAGCGCCGAAGACGCTGCCGGGCCCCAGCTGCCGGCTGCGTAGAGGCGCGGCTTGTCTTCGAGCGATTGCCAGCCACGCAAAATCGGCTCCACCCAGCGCCAGGCAGCCTCGAGTTCATCGCGGCGCATGAAATGGGTCAACCGGCCCTTCATGACGTCAATGAGCAGGCGCTCGTAGGCCTCGGCGCGCCGCTTGTCCGAAGACGACTGCAGGTCGAGCCCGAGCTCGACCGGGTGCAGCTTCATGCCCGAGCCCGGCTCCTTGACCATCAGGCCCAGGTGAATGGACTCCTCGGGCTGCAAGCTGATGATGAGCCGGTTGGGCCGATGCTGAGGGCTGCTGCCAAAAATTGAAAACGGCTGCTCCGCAAACTCAATGACGATTTGCGACTGGCGCTTGGCCATGCGCTTGCCCGTGCGCAGAAAAAACGGCACGTTGGCCCAGCGTGCGTTGTCGATATGGGCGCGCAAGGCCACAAAGGTCTCGGTGCGGCTGCCCGCTGGCACGCCCTCCTCCTGCAAATAGGGCCGCGCCGACTGGCCGTCGGCAACGCCTGCGCCATACTGGCCACGCACCGTGTCGCGGCCGATGGCTGCCAGGTCCATCTTGCGCAGCGAGCGCAGGACCTTGAGCTTTTCGTCGCGCACATCGTCGGCCTCGAGCGAGACGGGCGGCTCCATGGCGACGATGCACAGCAGCTGCAGCAGATGGTTTTGCACCATGTCGCGCAAAGCGCCGGCGCCGTCGTAGAAGCCGGCGCGGCTGCCCACGCCGACCGCCTCGGCCACGGTGATCTGCACACTCTTGATGAAAGGTGCGCGCCACAAGGGCTCGAAGATCGCATTGCCAAAACGCAGCACCATCAGGTTTTGCACCGTCTCCTTGCCCAGGTAATGGTCGATGCGGTAAATCTGCTCTTCCCGAAAATGCCGCGCCACCGCAGTGTTGATGGCCTGAGCAGAGGCCAGGTCGGTGCCCAGGGGCTTTTCGAGCACGACGCGGCTGCCCTCGTGAATCAGGCCGGCCGATCCCAGGTGCTCGCAGATGCGCGCGAACAGTGAGGGCGCAGTGGCCAGGTAAAACACGCGCAGCCCCGGCGAAAGCTGCCGCTGCGCCAGGGCCGCATAGGAGCCCGCTTCGCTGACATCGAGGCCAATGTAGTCCAAGCGCGCCAGAAACTCGCTCCAGGCCAACGCGTCCATCGCGGCCGGCTCGATGAAGGCCGGCGAGCGCGCATCGATGAAGTCCAGGTACTGCTGGCGCGACCAGGCCTGGCGACCCACAGCGATGATGCGTGCACCGGGCTCGAGACGGCTGTGCATATGGGCCATGTACAGGGCCGGCAGAAGCTTTCGGCACGACAGATCGCCTGCGCCGCCAAAGATCACGATGTCCGCCGCGCCGGTGGTAGCAGCAGGGTTCATGGCATGGGTCATGACAAATGAGGATGTAACTCAGGAAAAGTCTTATCCGGCGAATCAACAGGGTCAGGACCTGCGTTGTCGACGCCAAATTAAAAAGCTCAACACCCTAAAAACCAAAAGACGATTGATCGAACGACAACTTCGTTTGTAACTTAGTTACAAAACAAGGTCAAGCCCCATCCTGCCTTGCACCGCCCGGGGACATGGCCGAGCGCGGGTCGGACCGGGTCGGCATTGAAGCGACAATGCCCGCATGAGCCCGGAGCAGTACGTCCAGCGCAAAACAGCCGCCTCAGGCAGCAGCTTTTATTACGCCTTCCTCTTCCTGCCCAAGGACCGCCGGGCGGCGATCACAGCCTTTTACGCCTTTTGCAGGGAAGTCGACGATGTGGTCGACGAAACCGTCGACCCGGGCGTGGCGCAGGCCAAGCTGTCTTGGTGGCGCGGCGAGGTGGCACAAGCCTACAGCGGCCAACCAAGCCACCCGGTGCTCAAGGCACTGATGCCCTGGACCGCGGTTTACGGCATCACGGCCGCGCACCTCAACGCCGTCATCGATGGCTGCCAGATGGATCTGGAGCAAAGCCGTTTCCTGGATCTGCCAGGCCTGATGCGCTACTGCCACCTGGTGGCCGGTGTGGTTGGCGAGGTGGCCGCACGCATCTTTGGCCAGACGCAAGAGCGCACGACGTCTTATGCGCACACACTGGGCCTGGCCTTTCAGCTGACCAACATCATCCGCGACGTCGGCGAAGATGCGCTGCGCGGCCGCATCTACCTGCCCGTCAGCGAGTTGCAGCAGTTTGACGTCAAGGCCCACGAAATCCTCAACCGCCAGTACTCCGACCGCTTCCGGGCCCTGATGGCCTTTCAGACCGAGCGGGCACTGCGCACCTACGAGCAAGCCCTGGACTTGCTGCCTCAGGCCGACTGGCGCGCACAAAAACCGGGCCTGATGATGGCCAGCATTTACCGCACCTTGCTGCGCGAGATCGAGGCCGACGGCTATCAGGTGCTGCACCAACGGGTGAGCCTGACGCCGCTGCGCAAATTCTGGCTGGCCTGGAAGACACAGGCTTTGGGCCGCGTCTGCTGATGCGGGTGGCCGTTGTTGGTGCGGGCTGGGCGGGCTGCGCCGCTGCGCTGCAAGCCGCCGAGCGTGGCGCCGAGGTGGTGCTGTTCGAGGCCGCACGCCAGCCCGGCGGCCGCGCCCGCGCGCTGTGCGTGCAACACCGCGGCGAGCGCCTCCAACTCGACAATGGCCAGCACCTGCTCATCGGCGCCTACAGCCACAGCCTGGCACTGATGCGCCGGCTCGGCGTCGATCCCCAAGCGCACTTTCTGCGCATGCCTTTGTCCCTGATGTTTGCCGACGGCCAGGGGCTGTGCCTGCCCGACTGGCCGCCCCCTGTGTGGCCGGGGGCACCGGCAAGCGTGGCCGTGGGACTGGGCGTGCTGCGGGCACGCGGCTGGAGCCTGGGCGACAAGCTGTCACTGCTGCGCTGGGCCCGTCGCTGGCAAGGGGCTGACTTTGCCTGCGATGCGTCGACGACGGTGTCACAACTGTGCGCGGGCCTGAGCCCGACCGTCATCGATGGCCTGATCGCTCCTCTGTGCGTCTCGGCCCTCAATACACCGATGCAGCGGGCCAGCGGCGCCGTCTTCCTAAGGGTGATGAAAGACGCCCTGTTCGCCGGCGCCGGCGGTTCTGACCTGCTGCTGCCCACCTGCGACCTGGGCCAGCTCCTGCCCGATGCGGCGCTGCAGCGGCTGCAGCAGCGCGGGCACGCCGTGCAACTGGGCGCTCGCGTCTTGGCACTCAGGCCGCAAGGTCAGCGCTGGCAGCTGCAGGTCAGTCAGGACGCCCAAGACCGCAGCGAGGTGTTCGATGCCGTGCTGCTCGCCTGTCCGGCCGGTGAGGCAGCCCGGCTGGTGCGCGATTTACCGGGCGCACACGCCTGGCAGAACCGGGCCGAGGCCCTGCAGCACGAGGCCATCGCCACCGTCTATGCCTTCTGGCCCGGCGCACGGCTGCCGCATCCCATGCTGGCGCTGCGCGAAGGCGACAACGCGCCGGCGCAGTTTGTCTTTGACCGCGGTGCGCTTGGCGGGCCCGCCGGCTTGCTGGCTTTCGTGGTCAGTGCCAGCGCGCATTCGCGCCAGGCGCTGCAAGAAGGCGTGCAGGCGCAGGCCCGAACCCAGCTAGGGCTCCAGGCGCTCGAGATCGTGCAAACCGTGATCGAACGCCGGGCCACCTTTGCCTGCACCGCCGCGCTGCAGCGGCCCGAACAACAGGTGCTGGCGGGCTGCGCCAGCTTGCTGGCCTGCGCCGACTACGTCGACGGCCCCTACCCTGCCACGCTCGAAGGAGCGGTGCGCAGCGGGCAGGCTGCCGCCCAGGCGCTGGGCCGAGGCGCCTAAAGCTCAGGACTTTCTTGACAGGGCTCGCACCTGCTGCTGGGCGGGCCGCTCCAGGCAGCGCTGCAGCCAAGCGGCCAGACGCGGCTTGTCCTGCAACAGCTCGGGCATGGGCTTGATCCAGGCCAGCACCGAGGCAACGCAGACATCGGCCACCGTAAAGCGCTCGCCGGCAAGGTAGGGCTGCTGCAGATGCTGCTCGAGCACGCGCAAGGGCCCTTGCAGGCGACGGGCCGCCTCCTGCGCCAGCTCGGGCTTGCGCTGATCGGCCGGCATGGCCAGCGTGTGCATGAGCACGCTCAGCGCGTCCTTCTCGCACTCGGTCACGGCCCAAAAAGTCCAGCGCAGGACATCGGCCTGCTCGG
>CANHDQ010000146.1 GCA_947459405.1 Comamonadaceae bacterium | reverse complement strand
GGCTTTGCAGCAGGGCAGCGCCGTCGGCGTCGACCAGCTTGACATGAAAGCTGCCGTCCGTCTCGCGGTACTGCTTGATGCTAGGTGCAGCGCGCCTGGGCGCGGCGGCCGCTGCCGCCTGTGCCACCGAGCCCAGATCGCGCAGCCCGACGGCCTGGCGCAGCTGTGCCATCAGGGGCCGGGACAGTTGCCGCGCCTTGTCGGCGCCGGCGCGCAAGATCTCCTCGATCTGCGCGGGCCGGGCCATCAGGCTGTCGTAGGTGCCGCGCATTGGGGCGATTTCGCGGTCGATGCGCTCGAACAGCATCTCCTTGGCCTGGGCCCAGGCGATGCCCTCGGCAAAGGCCTGGCGCATGGCCTGGGTTTCGGGCTCGCTGGCAAAGGCCTGATAGATCTGGAACAGGGCCGAGCCTTCGGTGGACTTGGGCTCGCCGGGCTTGCGCGAATCGGTGACCAGGCTGGCGATTTGCTTGCGCAGCACCTGGGGGGGCGCAAACAGGGCGATGGTGTTGTCGTAGCTCTTGCTCATCTTGCGGCCGTCGAGTCCTGGCAGCGTGGCCACCGCCTCCTCGATGGCCGCCTCCGGCAGGACCAGGTGCTCGCCATACAGGTGGTTAAAGCTCGCGGCCATGTCGCGTGCCATCTCGATGTGCTGGATCTGGTCGCGCCCCACCGGCACCCGGTGGGCCTTGAACATCAGGATGTCGGCGGCCATGAGCACCGGGTACATGAACAGGCCTGCGGTGACGTCGGCATCGGCATCGGCGCCAGCGGCCAGGTTCTTGTCGACTTGCGCCTTGTACGCGTGGGCCCGGTTGAGCAGCCCCTTGCCGGCCATGCAGGTCAAAAACCAGGTCAGCTCCGGGATCTCGGGGATGTCCGATTGGCGGTAGAAGGTCACCCGTTCGGGATCGAGGCCGGCGGCCAGCCAGGTGGCGGCGATCTCCAGTGTCGAGCGCGCGATGCGTTCGGGCTCACCGACCTTGATCAGCGCGTGGTAGTCGGCCAGAAAATAAAAACTCTGCACGCCCGGCTGCAGGCTGGCGCGCACCGCCGGCCGGATTGCGCCGACGTAGTTGCCCAGATGGGGGGTGCCTGAGGTGGTGATACCGGTGAGGACGCGCAAGGGGGTCATGACAGGACAGTAAGGTCAAAAAATTCAGCGGCCGAGCACGATGGCCAGCGGACGCAGCAAGGCGCCCAGCGCCTCGTAGCTCATGGACATGAGGGGCCGCATCCACCAAGTGCTGACGATGCCCGTGAGCACCAGGGCCATCACAATGAAAAAGCCCCAGGGCTCGACGCGCGAGAGCAGCAACGCCTGGCGCCAGGGCAGCAGACCCACCAGGATGCGACCGCCGTCCAAAGGAGGCAGCGGAAACAGGTTAAAGGCAAACATGACCAGATTGACCAGCACGCCGGCCTTGCACATCTCGATGAAAAACGGCTCGCTCACACCGGCCGCACCCAGCAGGACCAAGGCCGCGCCCCATAAAACTGCCTGGATGAAATTGACGCCCGGGCCGGCCAACGCCACCCAGATCATGTGCTGCTTGGGCTTGCGCAGGCGGCCGAAGTCCACCGGTACCGGCTTGGCGTAGCCGAACAGGAACTGGCCAGCGGTGGCGAAGTAGAGCAGCACCGGCATCAGCACGGTGCCGATCGGGTCGATGTGGTTCATGGGGTTGAGCGTGACCCGGCCCATCTGCCAGGCGGTCGGATCGCCGAAGTGGCGCGCCGCGTAGCCGTGCGCGGCCTCATGCACCGTGATGGCAAACACCACGGGCAAGGCGTAGAGTGCCACTTTCTGAATCAGCTCGGCAAAGTCCATCGCACGATTGTCTCAGAGCGCCATGGCTGGGCCCGCCCGAGCGCGCGCCCTCTAGCCACTCAGGCCCAGTGCAGACAGCTCGCCTCTGCCCTGCCTGACCAGAACCGGCGGCTCGCCGCGCCCCATCGGCACCAGATCGAGCACCGTGGTGGGCTCAAGTGGGCAGGCCCCTGCGTCGATCACGCCGGCCAACTCGTGCTCAAGCGCCTCGCGGATTGCCTGCGCGCCGTTGAGCGCCTGACTCTGGCCGGGCAGGATCAGCGTGGTGGCCAGCAGCGGCGCGCCGTGCTGCTCGAGCAAGGCTTGCAGGCTTTTGTGGGCGGGCAGGCGCAGGCCGATGGTTTTGCGCGATGGATGGCTCAGCCGCCGGGGCACTTCCTTGCTGGCCTCCAGGATGAAGGTGTAGGGCCCGGGCGTGGCCGCCTTGAGCAGCCGATACTGCCGGTTGTCGACGCGTGCGTAGCTGGCCAGCTCGCTCAAGTCGCGGCACAACAAGGTCAGGTGATGGCGTTCGTCGACCCCCCGGATGCGCCGCAGCCGATCGGCCGCCGCCTTGTCATCAAGGTGGCAGGCCAGCGCATAGCTCGAATCGGTGGGCACAGCCAGCACGCCGCCTTCGGCGAGCAGGTCGGTGGCCCGCCGCAGCAGTCGCAGCTGCGGGTTGTCGGGGTGGATCTCAAAGAGCTGGGCCATCGCGGCGCCGCTTAGCGCGCGTCCTGTGCCAAGGCCTGGGCTGCGCGGTCGATGCGGCTTTGACGCAGGATCAGCCATGCGCCCGAGGCGCCGCACAGGGCAATCACGCACATGCCCATCAGCGCCCAGCCATCGGGCGTGTGGGAAAACACCAGCCAGCCGCCGACCACTGCGAAGGCGATCTGCGCGTACAGATACGGTGCCATCACCGCCACCGGCGTGCGGCCGTAGGCCAGGATGAGCAGGAAGTGGCCGATCGCCGCTGACAGACCCATCACCATCATGCGGCCCCATTCGAGCCCGCTGAGGTCCTTCCAGACCCACGGCAGTGCCAGTGAGGCCACCAGCGTGCCGATCCAGCCGGTGTACAGGTGCATGGTCATCGGGTCTTCGGTGCGCACCATGTGGCTGGTGAGCAGCTGAAACGACGAGTTGGCGGCCAGCACCAGCAGGGGCAGCAGCATCATGGCGCTAAAGGACTCGGCCCCCGGCCGGATGATGATCAGGGCGCCGGCCAAGCCGCCCAACACCAACAGCCAGCGCAGCGGGCTGACGTGCTCGCGAAAGATCAGCGCGGCCATCACGGTCACGACCAGGGGCGAGAGCGCCACGATGGCCGTGAACTCGGCCACCTGGATGTGCTGCAAGGCAGTGAAGGCGGCCAGGCTGCTGCCCACCAGCAGCAAGCCGCGCAGCAGGTGCAGGCCCGGCCGGCCGGTGTAGCCGATGCGCCAGCCCCGACGCGGCACCAGGATCACGGTGGTGGCCATGGCCTGCACAAAGTAACGGAACCACAGCGCCATCATTAGGGGCACGGTGGTGAGCACCAGCTTGGTGGCGGTATCGAGCGAGGCAAACAGTGCCGTTGCACCTAGAGTCAGGGCGATGCCGCCCAGCGCCGATTTCGGTGCTGGGCTCACTGGATGCGCTCTTGCAGCAACTCCCAGACCGGGGTCAGCTCGCCGGGCAGATAGGGCAAGGTGCCCAGGTCGGTATGGCTCTCGTCGGGGCTGTGAAAGTCGCTGCCGCGCGAGGCGGCGAGGGAAAACTCCTGAGCCATCTGCGCGTATTTGATCGCCTCTTGCGCGCTGTGGCTGCCTGTGATCACCTCCACCGCCCGCCCGCCGTGCAACTTGAACTCGGTAAACAGCGCGTACTCTTCATTGGGTGTGAATTTGTAGCGCGCCGGGTGGGCGATCACGGCCACGCCGCCGGCAGCGGTGATCCAGCCGACCGCGTTTTTCAGGCTGGCCCAGCGGTGCGGCACATAGCCGGGCTTGCCTTCGGTGAGGTATTTGCGAAACACCTCGTTGGTGTCCTTGCACACCCCGGTCTCAACCAGGAAACGGGCAAAGTGGGTGCGCGAGATCAGGTCCGGGTTGCCAACAAATTGCAGCGCCCCCTCGTAAGCGCCTGAAATGCCCACCTGCGCCAGGCCCTGGGCCATTTCTTGCGCCCGCTGCGCCCGCCCGCCTCGGGTCTCTTGCAGACCCTGTCGCAGGGCCACATGGTCGGGATCGAAGCCCAGCCCCACGATGTGCACTGTTTCGCCGGCAAAAGTCACCGAGATTTCGGTGCCGGTCAAATAGCCCATGCCGTGCTCGCGTGCGGCCGCTGCCGCCCGCTGCTGACCCCCGATTTCGTCGTGGTCGGTCAGGGCCCACAGCTCGACGCCGCCCTTGTAGGCGCGCTCGGCCAGCACTTCTGGTGTCAGGGTGCCATCGGAGACCACCGAGTGGCAATGCAGGTCGGCGTTGAGGATGTTGCGTGCGTTCACCGTGCAATTTTATGTCGGCCGTGGCTCAAGGGCGGCCTTGCACCGGGCGGCGCCCGCTGCGAGCTCGCAAGCGCCGGCTCAGCCCTCGGCCGCCTCGATCACAAAGCGCACCCGCCGTTGGCCCTGCCACTCGTCCGCATCGAGCCGGAAGGCCAGCCGCGCGGGACTGCTCAGCGGCTCGGTCCGCCCGAACCAGATGCCGTCGACTGCCTGTCCCTGGTGCTGCAGCTTGAGCTGCAGATGGCCCTGGCCCACCAGGCGCTGCGAGATCACCTGCAACTCCTCGCAGAAGGTGGGCGCGGCAAAGCCCTGGCCCCAGACTTGCTCCTCGAGCGCGTCGACCACGTCGGGGCGCCGGTACTGCGGCGCGAGCGGTCCGTCGGTTTCGAGCTGGCGTGTCAGCGTCGCCTCATCCAGCCATTCTTGCGCCACTTGCTGCAGCGCCAGCTCGAAGGTCTGGAGCTGTTCCTTGGGCACGGTACAGCCGGCTGCCATGGCGTGGCCGCCAAAGCGCAGCAGCACGCCCGGGTGGCGCTTGGCCACCAGGTCGAGCGCATCGCGCAGGTGAAAGCCGGGGATCGAGCGGCCCGAGCCCTTGAGCTCGTTGGCCTTGCCCTCGGCGCCGCTGGCCGCAAACACAAAGGTCGGGCGGTGCATCTTGTCCTTGATGCGCGAGGCCACGATGCCCACCACGCCCTCGTGAAAGTCGGGCTCGAAGACGACCACCGCCGCTGCGGGTGCGCCCGTGCTGGCCCTGGCATCGGCGATGGCCATCGCCTGCTCGCGCATATGGCCCTCGATGTCGCGGCGCTCGCGGTTGATCTGGTCGAGCTGCCGCGCCAGCTCAAGCGCCCGCGTGGCCTCATCGGTCAGCAGGCACTCGATGCCCAGCGTCATGTCCGACAGACGGCCGGCGGCATTGATGCGCGGGCCCAGTGCGAAGCCAAAGTCCATGCTGCTGGCCTGCGCGCTCTTGCGCTTGGCCACCTCGAACAGTGCTGCCAGGCCTGCGGGCATGTGGCCTGCGCGGATGCGCTTGAGGCCCTGCGCCACCAGCCGGCGGTTGTTGGCGTCGAGCCGCACCACGTCGGCCACCGTGCCCAGGGCCACCAGTGGCAACAGGCTGTCGAGCTTGGGTTGCGGCGCCTGCGCGTACACGCCGCGCTCGCGCAGCTGGGCCCGCAGGGCCAGCAGCACGTAGAACATCACGCCAACGCCGGCAATCGACTTGCTCGCAAAGGTGCAGCCAGGCTGGTTGGGGTTGACGATCACATCGGCCGACGGCAGCGCGATGCGGCCCTCGACCTGCGCCGGCAAATGGTGGTCGGTCACCAGCACCTGCAGGCCAAGCTCGCGGGCGCGCGCGACCCCCTCGAAGCTGGCGATGCCGTTGTCGACCGTCACCAGCAGCTCGGCCCCCTGGGCTTTGACCCGCTCGGCGATGGCGCCGGTCAGGCCATAGCCGTCAATCACCCGGTCGGGCACGAGGTAGCTCACCCGGTCAAAGCCCATGGCTTGGCCCAGCAGGCGCAGACCGCGCACCGCCACTGCGCAGGCTGTGGCGCCATCGCAGTCGTAGTCGGCGACGATGCAGATGCGCCGCTTCTCGCGCATCGCATCGGCCAGCAGGCCAGCCGCCTGCGCGCAGCCGAGCATCTGCGAGGGCTCGATCAGGCGGCTGAGCTGGTCGTCAAGCTCATCGGCGCTGTGCACGCCGCGCGCTGCATACAGCTGGGCCAGCAGGGGATGCACTCCTGACTGCTGCAAAGTCCAGACGCTGCGTGCCGGTGCCTGCCGCACGGAAAGCTTCATAGGGCGTCCTTGAGCAAGTCGGGCCAGCGCGGCGCAGTCAGCCGGGCCTTCAGGCGCTGCCAGGGCGAGGGCCGGACACTGTGCAAAGTCAGCGTGCTGTGCTCGCCGCACAGGGTCAGGGTCACGGGGCGAGCGCTGCGCTGGCGCTCGAGCAGCGGCCCAATGGCTTGCTGGTCGAGCCGAGCCCAGGCCTGCGCGTAAGCATCCCAATCGTTGGCCAGGGCCGCTCGGGTCAGGCTCTGGGGCATGTGCACCGCCGCTGCGCCGACGGCTTGTTCTGGCAGGCGGCCGGTGCCGCTGAACCAGAGGGAATTGATCGACGGCGCGCCGCGGGCCGATCGCGCCTCGTTGACCGGATGGGTGTAGAGCAGCATTTGCATCTCGTTTTGCAGTCGGCGCAGCAGCCGTCCGGACGCGCCGGCTGGCAGCCAGGGGTCGACATCGCGGCCGACCACCCGCTCGAGTGCGGCGCAGGGCAGGTCCAGGGCCGGGCCGCAAGCGAGCCACCGGTCGGCGGCCAGGCCCTGCAGCTCAATGCCCTCGGACTGGAAAAAAGGCCGCATGTCCTGCAGCAAGGCGTCGGACTCCTCTTGCCGAACCTGCAGCCACTGCGGATCACTCAGTGTGGCCTGTTCGCGCCCCATGGCCCAATGGCACAGGGTGACCCAGCCACAGGCCTGATCGGTCCGGCCTTGGTCCAGCGCCGCCCAGGGCAGTTGACCGTCGGGCAGTTGCGGCCAGCCCAGTGCGCGCGCCAGGGCCCGCTCGTGCGGCGGGCTCAGGCTGTTGGCAGCTGTCCGCTCGGGCTGACCCAGACGCATGCCCTGCAAGAGCGCGCGCAGGTTCTCGGTGTGCTGCGGCGGCAAGCTCTGCAGGGCGGGCCACCACTGTGGGCTGTCGATGGCCGCCCAGGGCACGATCAGATGATCGGCCTCTTCGGCTGGCGCCAGGCCGGGGACAAACGG